>CAXTRM010000230.1:0-4689 GCA_964246625.1 uncultured Acidobacteriaceae bacterium | reverse complement strand
CACCATCTCAGCGACGAGCTGGGCAAGCTGGACGGCAGCTCTGAGCTGGCAGCGAGCTTGAGGGCCATGCGTGCGGCCTGCCGGAAGTTCCTGGAACGGGTGGGCACCGATGGCCGGGAGGGCATCCGGCATGCGAGCGGTGGAGGGTACCAGAGCTGGACCTTCGGCAGTGCCTACTCGCTTATAAAGAGTTTGCATTCAACAATGCGGGTGGTACGCAGCAATTCAATTATCTCAACTCGGTTAGCCCTAACCAGTTTCAATCTGCTAGAGCCGCGATTAATGAACTGGAGTCGGCTGCATCGACGGCAGGAACAATTGCAAACCTTCTGAATGCCGCGTCAGCTGGTTACGATCTTTACAATTGCCTGAAGACACCATGAGGACACTAGTCAAATACTATTGCTTTGGCTATGGCTGTTTAGGAGCTTGTGCATCGCTACTCCTGTACTGCATGGCCTTTGGTGGTTACGTCATCCCGCTTAATAACGTTTGGGTAGTAGAACTCGTATTTGCAATACATGCGTTGGCAATGATCGGGACCTTTCAAAGGACAGCGGGACGTCGTAGATGGGCGCCGATGGTTAATGTGACTCCAGGGAGGATCCAATCCGCAAGGCTGATACTGCTTTTGTCAACTTTGAACTTCATGGGTTGCTTCGTTTGTCTCCTCGTGAGCTCCAGCAGGGGCGAACAATTCGTGAGCACCGAGAATTTAGAACCCGTGCTCATAAGCTTTCTGTTGCTGAATACCCTGTATATAGCATTTCATCGGGCGTATAGGCCGGAGAATCTTTTTTCAGAGAAGTTCTCCCGAATGTTCACTGATCCTCTGGGATCTTTTCTCCGTGCATTCAAATAGTGGTCTCAAACAACGGCTCTGGCGTCGACGGTTGGGATCTATCCCGGTTCAGGAACGAATGCAGGAGGGGAAGGACCGCCTCAGCAGTGTTGGGAGTGCGTTGAGTATGGGTACGAGGCTCCAGGACCGAACGGAACTGTCGTGGCGACCGGCGGTTGCTACGGCATGCACGGCAGCGGCGGACCTTGCGGAAACCAATCCACCGACTCCACTCCAGCACCGGCAGCTCCAGCCCCAAGTAGACTGACACGAGCAGACCCGTGCCATTTCCAAACAAGGCCCAGTCTCCACAAGAATATGCCCGGCTTGGCGCAACCGCATCGGCATACGGATCTACTGTCTTTGCCCTCTACACCGCAGCCGGTTTTCCAAGAGGCAGTTTCCTGGATGCGCAACCAAAGGCAGGCATAGGGGAGCGTTCTAGATCAACGTTACGGCGGCTTAGAACGAGCGGCATACGGAAATTATGTATATGGGGACTATATGGCGGCTGCCGGTGTTCCCCTTAGTGCCGCACTCAATCTTGCTAATATCTTCGCCATCTCTTCTACGTACTCGTTCAAAAATGGACCGATCAGTTCAACCTACACACATTTACCCGAAGCTAACGTGGCAAACATTTCGCGGGGCTACACAGACGAGAAGAACGGAACTCTATGTCATCGGTAGACATCGGTCAGAGCGTCAAGAACTTGAAGGCAAGATGCTTTCAGACACTTGTCTGCATTTCGTTGTTCTGTACCTGTTTAATCGCAGGCGGTTGTAAAGGTTCACAGACGTTGTGGTCGGCCTCACTTACCTCTCCAGACGGTAAGCTTGTCGCTACCGGGCGAGCCTCTGCGAATAGCGGGTTCGGAATTGACGGCATCCCAGCAACCTTCATCTACTTGAATTGGGCTACGGGTTCTCAGCAGCCAACGCAGATCATGCAGTTTGCAAACGAGTCTGATGCACCAGATTCCTTCAAGGTTGGGATGAGATGGCTCTCGCCCAAACATCTTGAAATCGTTTACAACAAAACCGGGCAAGACCTTGAATTCCAAGCCATTCGGTTCGATGATGTGTGCATCAGCCTGAGGGACGCGTCTATCGTTCCACCCGGGGCATATTCGGAGACTTGCCCCAAGTAACGTGAACAAGCCGTATGGGCGAACATTCCGCCACTCCTTTGACACCAGCGTGCAGTTAAGCAAGTCCGCTACCTTGTCCTTGTAAGCTTGGTAGTAACGCTCTCCAGGAGTTATTCCGGTTTGATCTTCGTACGAATGTCTCGTCTCCGGAGGATTCATCCGCAGCTCAGCCGTCTTCGCGGCAAGATCAGCAATGAGAACGATCCGTCGATCCACATCCTCCGTGAGTACCTTCCCGGTTCGTTCATCCAGTTTTAGATGCTGATGCTGTTCCGCCCACTTTACCCGTAGAAGCTTCCCATCGAGCTGGGAGTATATGGGAGACATCGGCTTCGGACGCTCTCCAGCGAAGATCCTAGCTCTTGAGAGCGCAAAACCGCCGGATAGAAGTCTGTTCGGCAGCCACTTCACCACATCTCCCGTTGGCAACTCATCCAGGTCGAAGAGGTAGACGCGCATGTCACTGGCCTCTTCGAAACCGATCAACGCAGACTCCAGAGCGCCTTCGGCCAGCCTCCCGTCTCCGATCTCCGTAGCGACAAGGTCTGTGATTGCGACTCGTGTGTATGCCGCACTTGGCAGGGCTATCGCCTTCAGCCATGCGCGTAGCCCCTTCACGGCTACTTTGTCCAGGGTCGGTTTAATTCGGATGCGGATTTCGTCTTTCGGCCCGCGTTTACTGCTCATCGCTGGATCGTTCCTAGCGTTCATCTGCGAATTAGAGAGATGACAAATTATGCCATCCCGCGCACCCTTCCAGCGGGTACGTTCTGAGGCGTCATTAGGGCGGGACCTTTAGACGAACGCGCAAACGCCTATTCCCGGTCCTCTAATGCAAGCGGGAACACCTGACAGCGCAGCGATATTTCCTCAAAGCAATCCCTTGCCGGAGTTGCAGTAAACAGCCAACCGTCTAGATTGTAGGTATACCCAGGATGCAAAGCTGCTTTGCTGTGATAGTCCGACCATCGTGGGTGAACCCGTTTGTTCGCAGAAACGATGTCACACAGTTCGCAACGTGGGTGTTGATCCTGTTCGCCGCCTCGGTCATCTCCGAGCCTTTATACGACTCCTTCCAACCGCTTAGGACAGCGGCAATCCTCACAACGATAGGCAGCAGCGGTTTGCCTTTCGGGTGTTCAAACGCCTTGTCCACCCTCTCCAGCAATTTCTTAATGCTGGCCTGAGATGGAAAGTGCTTGCCCTGTCGAACGTCGTATCCCAGGAAAGTAAACCCGCCTTGGTACTGGACGATCCGTGTTTTCTGCGATCCGAGGCTGTGTACAGTCAGCTTCAACTCATCTTCCAAATAGCCCTTGGCAATAACAAAAGCTCGCTTAGCCCGATCTTCGCTCTCACACATGATGACGAAATCATCCGCGTATCGGATGACCTTCAACCCACGGCGCTCCATCTCCAGGTCGAAGCTGCTCAAGTAGAAGTTCGCCAGCATAGGCGAGAGAATCGCTCCTTGCGGAATGCCTTGACCGGCGTTGGGGAAGCTGCCCCGATGCTGTGCGGTGATCTCATCACGGTTCCCAATCTCATTCACCACAGCAGCTTTTAGGAGAGTCCGAATTGACGATCTCCCAATAACCTTGAACAACTTTCCGAACAACAGATCATTGTTCACTTCTCCAAAGAAGTTCGTAATGTCGGCTTCCAGAACCCACGTGTACCCGGACGCTGCTGCTCTATGAATCGACGCTATCGCATCGTTCCGGCTCAAACCGCTTCGGTACCCGAAGCTAAATTCATGATCGAACTTCTTGAGGGAAGGTTCTATGAGCTGGGCAATGGCTTTCGCAACCACACGATCTCGAACAGCAGGTACCTGAATAGGTCTGATCTTGTCTGTCCCCGGTTTGGGAATCGCAACGCCGCGTAGTTTTTGAAACTTGAACTCCTTCGCCGACAACTCTGCGCGGATCTTTCCCAGCTCCACGTTGAGATTGCTGCGAAAAGCTTCAATCGACACGTTGTCGATGCCGTACGAAAGTGGAGTCTTGCCGATCCCATCCCAGGCATCGCGCAAAAAAGAAAGCTCACACAGTTGTGTGAGCGCTCGCTTCCCGTTAGGCCGTCGTCCGAGTTTCAAATCAGCTTTTTCAGCCACAGGACTACGCCGACCTCGTACTTAGAGTCTTGGCCTGCGGGAACCAGGAGCAACGCATTGCTCAAAGCACCGAGGATCAGACTGCAGCGATGACGGAAACCCTGCACTCGAATCTTGCCTTGCTGCAGATCGCTCTACGGGGCAAGAACGGGTAGACCAACTGTGATGCCCTGATATTAGGGCACTATGTATTTACTCTTCAAGTGGAATCGTAGGGTGGCACGCTCGCTTCTGATCTTTGGAACGTCGCTGGCCGCTGAATGGTGATCGCAATGGACAAACGAAGCAGACAGCTCAATACCAGCATCATCCTTATGGCTGTTGTTATCCTGATCCTTATGGGCTCAACGGTTGCAGGAATATACCTCTACAGACAATGGTTCCATGTGGGTGACCATATTGGTATTGCCCAGGCAGCCGCGGCCATCATCTTCGGGGCACCGAGCTTGTTTCTCTCTGTAGGCGCTGTGATTGTCGGCTTACGAGCGGCACAGGCATCGGAAGCACAAGCTCAAGCTGCTAACGAACAGACGCTCGCAGCCCGAGCACAGAGTGCTTTAGCTACAGCACAGCTCAAAGAG
>CAXTRM010000229.1:1380-5808 GCA_964246625.1 uncultured Acidobacteriaceae bacterium | reverse complement strand
CGCTTTGGCCAGATTCTGCTCTGCCAGCTCGCGCAGGCCCTGTTTGCCGTAGACCGTCATGAAGATCGTGACCATCATGGCCACCAGCGCCTGATTGGTACAGATGTTGGAGGTCGCCTTTTCGCGGCGGATATGCTGCTCGCGGGTACTCAGTGTCAGCACGAAGCCGCGCTTGCCGTTGACGTCCCTGGTCTCGCCAACAAGGCGGCCGGGCATCTGGCGCAGAAACTTCTCCTTGCAGGCGATCACACCGCAGTAGGGACCACCAAAGCCGACGGGAACCCCGAAGCTCTGCGCTTCAAGTGAGACGATGTCGGCCTCCCTGGGCGGCTTCACGATGCCCAGCGAGACCGCCTCGGCGATGGAAACAATCAACAGCGCGCCCTTGCGATGCACCACCTCGGCAATGGCAGCCACATCCTCAATAACGCCAAAGAAGTTGGGCGACTGCACAAGCACGGCGGCGGTGTTGTCCTTGATCGACGCTTCGAGGGAAGCCAGGTCGACCCGCCCCGTCTTGGGGTCGTAGTGAAACTCGCCGATGTCGATGCCCTGGTGCTGCGTGGAGGTTTTGAGCACCTCGCGGTACTCGGGGTGCACCGTGCGGGCCACCGTGCAACCGAGCTTGTTGGTCACGCGGCAGGCCATGAGCACGCTTTCCGCAGCGCCGGTCGAGCCGTCGTACATGGACGCATTCGCGATCTCCATGCCGGTCAGCTCGCAAATCATCGTTTGAAACTCAAACATCGCCTGCAGGGTGCCCTGTGCGATCTCCGGCTGGTAGGGCGTGTAGCTGGTCAGGAACTCGCCACGTTGCACCAGCGAGTCAATCACCACCGGCCGGTAGTGCCGGTACGCGCCGGCACCCAAAAAGCTCGCAAACCGCTGCGACGAGGGAAGCTTGGCCAACTCGTTCGCATCGCCCGAGGCGAGGTTGGCCGCATACGCCTTGAAGCGCTGCAGGATCTCGTCTTCCGACTGCTGCCGCGGAATCTCGAGGTCCCGGCTAAGACGGTACTCCTCAGGAACCGAGGCAAAAAGTTCGTCCACGGACGTAACACCGATCTCGGCGAGCATCTCCTGACGATCCTGGGGCGACTTCGGCAAATAACGCATGGTTCTCAGTCCTTCGTGCCCTGGCTATCTGTCCGGACACACCGTTCAAATTTGATGGAGAAGCTTCACGATGCCGACTACGAAGAAGCAAATAGTTGCAGGCCAGTTAAGAGCTCCCCCATGTCGGCGCCTGCCTTCGAGGTCGGTCCAGCGCCTAAATCGTGTAGGACCGTTCGCCACGGCAGCCCATCCAAATACCAGACCCATCAGCAGGTAAGTGATGGCGACTACCATTGCGCTCTCCTCGCCCGGCGATCAATCGATCTCTAGTGCCCCTGTTCTTCCGCTACAAAGGTCTCGTAATCCGCTGCGGACAACAGGGCGTTGTTTTCGTCCGTGTTGGTCACCGTCAACTTCAGGATCCAGGTTCCATTGGCGTCGGTATTCAGCGTCTCTGGCGCGCCGGTAAGGGCCTCGTTGACCTCGGTGACCGTGCCCGAGATCGGCGCATACAAGTCACTCACCGCCTTTACACTTTCCACCGAACCGAAAGTCGAGCCCGCCTCGATGTTCTGTCCCACCTTGGGCAGCTCCACGAAGACGATATCGCCCAACGAGTGCTGCGCGTAGTCGGTGATGCCCACGGTGCCGTTCTCGCCGTCCAGTTGCAGCCACTCGTGGCTTTTGGCGTAGCGGTAGATGTCGGGGTAAGCCATGCTGTTGTCGGTCTCCAAAGATGATTGTAGAGGATGCGGCAGGGCCCGCTTTGGTACGCTCGAACAGGAAACGCGTGTACGGCGACGCGGCCACGCTAGGGCGTTTTCAGTTCGCGCACCCAGATATCGCGAAAGCTGACCGGTTCGCTCTTGTCCCCGTGCGCTTGCAGCTTGATCGGCGCCCCGTCAAACGCCTTGTAGAACGGTTTGCCGATGTAGCGTGTTTCGCCCTGCAGCTGATAGTGGTTCTGTACCAACACACCATTGAAGAACACGGTGGCAAAGGCCGGGCTGGTCACATTGCCTGTTCCGTCAAAGACCGGCGCGGTCCAAACCACGTCGTAGCTTTGCCACTCACCCGGTTTGCGGGCAGGATTGACCAGCGGAATGGCCTGTTTGTAGAGGCTGCCCGCCTGGCCATTCACATAGGTCGTGTTCTCGTACGAGTCCAGGATCTGCAACTCGTAGCCGGCGTCCCCCGGGCCGGTCGAGGCAAGGAAGACGCCACTGTTGCCCCGTGCCTGGCCCGATCCGGTCACGTTGGCCGGGATGCGCCACTCAAGGTGCAGTTGATAGTTGTGAAAGCGCCGCCGCGTCTCAATGTTGCCTGTTCCCGAGTTCTTGTCCACCGTCATGATGCCCTCGGCCACCGTCCAGCGGGCCGGGGTATGGTCCTGCGCCGAAACCCACTCGCGCATGTCCTTGCCATTGAAGAGCACCACGGCATCAGACGGCGGGGCGCTGTCCACGACACCGGGCGTGACCTTGGGCGGCACCGGCTGGTACACCTCGGTGTCCTCGGGTTTGGCTGTCGTGGATGCCTGCTGGGCCTGGAGGACGGGGGCAGCCAGCAGCGTCAGCATTGCGAGCCCTGCACGGATCATGGTCATGGAGGCTCCTATGAGAGTGGCGCCGTGATGATGGGCAGCTCCGGAACCGGGGCCGCAGAGGACGGGGTCGTGGCTTTGGGCCGCTTGTAGAAGGGTGTCGGCACCACCTGCGCCTTCACCGGCACGCCACGGATCTCGACAGCCAACGTCGTGCCCGGCTCGGCATAGCGCACCGGCACATAGGCAAGCGCGATGTTTTTCTTTAAAAACGGTGCCGGGGAACCCGAGGTGACCTCGCCAACCGTCTCGCCCGTAGAAGAAAGCACGGTGTAGCCGTCGCGCGCGATGCCGCGATCCAGCATCTCCAACCCAACAAGTCGCCGCTCCGGGCCGCCTGCGTCGGCGATCTTCTGCAACGCCTCGCGGCCGACGAAGTCCGTGCCCTTGTCCAGCTTGCAGTAGCGTCCCAGGTTGGCCTCGAAGACGTTGATGGAGTCCGAGATCTCATGGCCGTAGAGCGCCATCGCCGCTTCCAGCCGTAGCGTGTTGCGAGAGCCGAGACCGCAGGGCTGGATGCCGAACTCTTCGCCCGCCGCCAGCAACTCACCCCAGACGCGCGAGCTCGTAGGCTCGTCGGCAGGGATATAGATCTCGAAGCCGTCCTCGCCGGTGTAGCCTGTGCGAGCGATCAGCACGTTATGGCAGCCGGCAACCTCGCCCCAGGTGAACCAGTAGTTCTTGATCGGGGTCAGGTTCACCTTGGTCAGCTTCTGCAAGGTGTCCTTGGCTTTAGGCCCCTGGATGGCGAGCTGCGTGTAGTAGTCCGACACATCCATGATGTGCACGCCGCCCATCCCGCCGATGACCTGGCGTACCCATTGCACATCCTTTTCGCGGGTACCGGCGTTGATCACGATCAGGTAGTCGTTTTCGCCCAGCTTGTGCAGCACCACGTCGTCCACAAAGGTGCCGTCCGGATACAGCATCGCTGAATAGTGCGCCTGGCCGGTTTGCAGCTTGCTGGCGTCGTTCATCAGCAGCTTCTGCACAGCAGGGAGCGAGTTCGGCCCACGCAACTGGATGTCCCCCATGTGGCTGACGTCGAAAAGACCCACCCCTGTGCGCACCGCCATGTGCTCGGCCACCAGGCCGGCGTACTGTACGGGCATATCCCAGCCGCCGAAGTCCACCATACGTGCCTTATGGCCGTAATGGGTGGCATGGAGCGCGGTGCGGCGAAGCACCGGGTCCTGAAGGGTTGTGTCCTGCGGCGGCTGCCCTGCGACGGGCTGATCGGAGATGGCCATAACATTTGATCCTTACGCGGGTTCGGCGCACATGGCTGTGCGCGGGTCTTGCCCAGCCTACTACTTCTGGCCTGGCCGCTGCGTCAGGAGGCGCGCGGAGCCGCCCGGCGCTCGCGCAGGGTGGCCCGATGGAAGCTGCTCACGGCAAAGTAGGCGAACAAGCTGCCGAAAAGCACAAAAACCCAGAAGTGCCGCCCGGCAAGGGACGTTGTGGCAACCCCTCGGCTGAGCGCGCCGCGGAGCCGCCATGCGCCATTGCCCATCGCCAGCGCAATCACTGAAAAAAATACCCCGGTCACCCGCAACCAGAGCGCTCCGGAAAAGGTCGCCAGCGGACCCAGCAGGGACCTGCTTGCTCCGCGCACCTGCGCCGGGGACGGCACGCGCCGCCTTGCCTCAGGGTAGGTCGCGGTTCGCGACGCGACGACCTCCGGTTCCGCCTGGCGAACCGTTGATGCCGTCGCGGTAGCCCCGGCAGCTCGTGTGCCGGCTCGTGGATCCGGTGCGATGGCCGCCTCG
>CAXTRM010000229.1:0-1370 GCA_964246625.1 uncultured Acidobacteriaceae bacterium | reverse complement strand
CCTAAACGAACCTTGTCCACGCCTCCCAGTGTACTCATGGCCGGGCGCCGCGGGGCCCCCCCCCTCCCTGGCTGCCTCGCCAGGGACGGAGCTTCCGTCCCCAAGCCTGTGTCGCATGTGCTCTCCGTTTGATCGTCCCCATGGCGCACACACTTCAGCCCCGTTGTTGCATCCAAGTGCAAAAACCACGGCGAGCCTTCGGGCGAGCAAACAGGATGCATCCGCAACCAACGATGCATCACGAACATGGAGAGACATGAAGAATTTCATCTGGACTGTTTCCGGTTTATGCGCCGCGGCGGCGGGATTTCTGGTGTGGAGTCGCAAACAGCAGGCAAAACCGGTAGAAAACCTCGCCCATCGGCTGGAAGAGGCATGGGCGGATCACCATACCCGCGTGTGAAACAAACTTGCCTGGCAACCCCCAAAGTCACCCCTTCCG
This sequence comes from uncultured Acidobacteriaceae bacterium, assembly GCA_964246625.1. Lineage (GTDB taxonomy): Bacteria > Acidobacteriota > Terriglobia > Terriglobales > Acidobacteriaceae > Granulicella. The sequence continues at coordinate 928 of CAXTRM010000229.1, read as the reverse complement.
GGGCATTTCCACCGCCCCGGAATCGGCGTACCCTAGATCGTGTCGTGGTTGTTCCCGCCACTGTTACTTCCGAAGCTCTTCCCGGGGGTGCCTGTGGGGCGCTTGCAATCGCCCAAAGCCGGAGGTGGCGTTGAATCAACAGGTCAAAGACCTCATCCAGAAACTTGGTGAAGCCATTCACGAATCGGTCAGCGAATCGGAAGCAATTGCGGACGTCGTGCGCGAGATCCGTGATCAGGGTTTTGACGTGGTGCTCATGCTGGAGGCCACCATCGGCCTGAACCAGGTCGACCCGGACGAAGAGACCGCGGTTTCCGATGAGACCGTGGAAGGTCCTTTCACACGAAATGACCTGAGTTTTCTGAAAAGCCTTCGCATCACCACGGAAGAAAACGAAGCAGGCTAAAGCCCGCGCCGCGTAGCAGGTACCATGAGGCCATCCTGAATGGCCGACGTGCGTACTTTTTTGGGGCGTCCCGAACCCCGTCTTTCGCGTCAGAGGGTTGGGGATTGCGAGGTGGACCAAGCATGAGAGATACGCTGGGTGTTTTGCTCGCCGGAGGCGCTGGCGAACGACTGTTCCCCCTGACACGCGACCGCGCCAAACCGGCTGTGCCCTTTGCGGGCCAGTACCGCATCATCGATATCACCCTCTCCAACTGCATCAACTCCGACCTTCGCAAGGTCTACATCCTTACCCAATACAAGGCGCTCAGCCTCAATCGCCACATTCGCGAGGGCTGGGGCTCGGTGGTCGCTAGTGAATTGGGCGAGTTCATCGAGATCCTGCCGCCCATGCAGCGCGTCTCCAAGAGCTGGTACCAGGGCACAGCGGATGCCGTCTTCCAGAACATCTACTCGATTGGTGCCGAAGAGCCGAAGTACTGCCTTATCCTGTCCGGCGATCACATCTACAAGATGAATTACG
>CAXTRM010000228.1:5333-5861 GCA_964246625.1 uncultured Acidobacteriaceae bacterium | reverse complement strand
GTACATAAGAGGAAACCCGATTCAGGTGAAAAGGTTGCGCTTCCCGCACGGTGGCGCCGGGGTGTAGAGGCGCGCATTTCTGTCACGTTTTGCATGCAAAAAGCGCACTTTGAACACGGTTTTGACGTGTTGGGACGATGTGGCTGCAAAGCAGGCCAAAACAGGACCGCCATGGCCCTCGGCAAGGCCATGGCGATCGGTGGGAGGGAAGCCGCGTTCAGAAGCGGAGGTCGATTTCGCCCGTGATGCTGCGGGGTGAAACGTAGTGCGTTCCTGAAAACGTGGACAGGAAGTTGTACAGCGCATATTTGTTCGTCATGTTGACCGCGGTCACCCGGCCGCCGAGCTTGTAGCGGTCGCCGTGGCCCATATGGACCAGGTTGTCGTCGCCAAGCTCCATGTCGAACAGGTTGCGGGGCTGGATGCGCTGTGGGTTGTGGTCGTCGTCTTCCGTGCCTGGCGCAGGAATGGTGACGAGCTTGGAGGTGAGTCCCGCGGCGTCGCAGCTGGTGAAGCCCTGGGTCGGGG
>CAXTRM010000228.1:468-5323 GCA_964246625.1 uncultured Acidobacteriaceae bacterium | reverse complement strand
TCTGCGTGGCGCGCACGCCGTCACAGGTCAGCCCGGCCTGGAACTCCTCGTCCGGGGTGAGGCTGCTCAGATTGACCGCCGGCTGGCCACTCGCCGTGGTGAGCGGCGTGATGCCATCGGATTGGAACGAGTATCCCAGGCAGGCGCTGTTGGGGTCGGCGGTACCGTAGCAGGGCACCGAACCCGCGACCAGGCCGGAGTCGAACTTCCAGTTCACGGAGTAGTAGAGGCTCTTGCGGAAGGGCAGGTGGTATTCCAGATGCGTGGTCTGGTTGAAGCGCTCGTCGTGATCGATGCGGAAAGGGAAACCGCCGGCCGAGGCGATGGTGGCCCCCACACCGCCGATCTGCGGGTTGAAAAAGCGCGCCGCCACCGATGAGAGAGTGACCCGCGCGGTCAGGCCTTTGACGTCCGTCAGCGTGGCACTGGCCGCGTAGCCGGGAATCTTGGAGTTGTGCCACTCGATGGGAAAGGTGATCGGGGTGGCGCCGAGCACGCTGAAGTCATAGCCATTGTGGGTGTACTTGGTGATCCACTCGGCACTCACGACAAAGTGCCGGCCGATGGACTGGCCGAAGCCCGCGTGGAACTCGTTGCGGAAGCCGGGGTTGAAGGGAGCGGGGGTGCAATAGCCGTACGTGGACGTGAAGATGGCGTTCAGGACGGGGTCGAGGCAGCCGTTGGCAGAGAGCACGAGGTTCTCGTTAAAGGGCGTTTCCTGGGTGCGGGCGTAGGAGACCCGCAGTACGGTTCCAGTTTTCTTGACGTTGTAACTCACGCCGGCCCGTGGCTCCGCCTGGCGCTGAATGGCGAGGCCGTTATAGAAGTCGCCGCGCACGCCGAGGTTGAACTGCCAGTTGCCGGCCTTGATGGCGTCCTCGCCGTACAGGGCAAGCTGCTTGACGTCGGTTTGCCCGTGCCAGGTATAGGTACCTCCGCCACGGGTGAGATCGTAGGCCGCCAGAATAGAAGCGTAGTTCGGATTCTGGGTATCGGTTCCGGTGCCGGGAGTGGAGCAATTGCTGGGGCCGCCACTTGCCGGGTCGCCGTTGTCGTCCAGGCAAGCCGCATTCAAGTTGGGATCCACCAGGCCGATGGTGTCGTTTTCGCGAAGAAAGGTCTGCTGATACATCCCGCCAAACTTCACGCTGTTGCGGCCCAGGGTATAGCTCACATCCGCGTGGACGCCGGCGTTGGTGAGGGAACGATCCTGCGCGACGCTTTCCTGCTGGATGGGGCCGAGGTCGTTGAGGAGGTTGGCGGACGGTATGTAGCGGTAGGAATCCCGACGGATGTACGGTGCAAAGTTCAGCACACCATTGGAACCGAGGATGCGGGTGTACGTGGGGGAAAAGTTCCAGGTCTCGATCTTGGAGCGCTGGTCGGTGCGATCGGTGGTGAGCCCCTGCTGCTGGAAGCCGTACTGGGTGTCGTAGCTGTTGGGGGTTTGGAAAAGGGAGCGCGTGTACTGGAAGTCCATGTGCAGCGAACTCACGTTGCTGAACTGGCCGTCGACACGGTCGAAGAAGTTTTCTTCGTTGCCCTTGTCGTTGTAGACGGCGAACTCAGGCGTATCGAGAAAACGGCCGCTTTGGAGAACGCTGGCCGAGATGAAGTTGCCCCAGTTCTGGCCGCCATAGGCCATATCGGCCAGGAGGCGGCTGGTGCCGAAGGTGCCATAGGAGGCAGACACGACGCCGGTGGGGGTGGTGATGCCCTGGCCGGAACGCGTGGTGGCGACAACGACAAGGCTGGTTTTGTCGCCGTACTCGGCCGGAGGCGCGCCCTCGATGACCTCGAAGGATTGCACCGCGTCGGCGGGTAGCTGGTTGGAGAAAACCTTGCTTTGCTGGTCGGTGATGGGCTGGCCATCGATGGCGAAGGAGACCTCGTTGTGATCGCCGAGCCCGTGGAGAAGACCATTGGAGTCAGCCGCGACGCCTGGCGTCAGTTCGGTGACGATGGAGCTTAACTCGGAGGTGGGCGTTTCCACGGGGAGGCGGGCGATGGTGTTGCGATCAACATCGGTGTGGAAGTTGGGATCACTTTCAGCCAGATCGACAGTGCCTTCTACCTCGACAGTGGTATTGGCGGCCTGTACCGCGACGACGACAGTAACGTTCACGGGAACGGCGGACCCGATCTCGACGACGCGGCCGGTAGCGCGCAGGCTGGCCGACTCCGCGGACAGCTGGTAGGAGTGAAACGGCAGATTGGGGAAGAAGAACTGCCCCGAGGTGTCCGTGGTGACCGTTTTGGTGTAGCCGCTGACCGGGTTGGAAAGGACGACGCTGGCGCCGGGCACAAGCGCGCCGGTGCTGTCCTTGACGGTGCCACTGAGCGTTCCGGAGGTGCTTTGGGCGACGGCTGCGCTGGCAGTCAGCAGGGAAAGGCAGAGGGCGCTATGCAAGCCCGAAGGCAACAAAGATGATCGTTTCAAAGAGACTCCTCATCGCTGGGCGGACGCAAAGGAAGAGGGCGTCCGCACACTGCGGTCAAACGGCAACGGAGGGGACCGTACATCCGTCGTGAACAAGCTTTGAGGTCAGACTTGCGGAGGAGGGCGGCTACTTAGCGGAAACGGCAAGGGCGCGGGGGGCATGGCCAATGCCAGAACCCTGGGCTCCCCGAGCCGCAGCAGCAGAGAAAAAGTGAGTTGGACCCCATAGCCGGACGACCAAAGATGCAACCCGGTGCAAAGGGGGCACAACTTTTCCAGATTGCCGCCATCTTCGAGGTGAGACGAAACGGCGAGTTCCTGTTTGGTGTCGCTCAGCCGATCATGCGAGTGGTACGCCTGAACCAGCCCCAAGGTGAAACAGAACGTGATGCACCACCACGTTGTGACCCGAATCCACAGCGGTTGCGGGCGAACGGGTTGTGGAGAACAGCGCAACGTTGTACCGAGCCGAAGGTGCTGGGATGGGCGTGCACACGTAAGAGACGTGTGCAGAGGAATAGGACCATCCTAGATTATTGCAAGCCGATTGTCAGTAGGTGAAGCTGCCGCGCCCTCGGCGGAGTGGCCTTCTGGCTGGCCGCGAGCATGGGTGTCTCCCCTTACCGTGCAGGGAGGCAGGACCATGGCCCAGGTTACCTATACGATTGCGCCAAAATGACACGAAGGCTTTGTGTACGAGGTCGACAACGACACTTTCGATGTATCGACCTGGGAACGCTCAGACGGAATGATTGCAGCTGAGACTGGTATGAGGTCAATGGCTGACGGGCGTATGCGAGGCAGGGTAGCGGGTAAGACCCTTTGTGCTCCACATCCCGGCTCTGCGAGCAAGGGCAAGCCAGACCTTTGGAGATCCCATGGCCGGTAATTCCCCAACGGCGTCCCTCGACTTCACCAGCATTGGGCTGGAACAGTTGCTCGGCATGAGCGAAGCAGAGGTCGACGCGCTTGCCTTCGGTGTCGTGGGCCTGTCGCCCGCAGGCATGGTGGAGGTATACAACCGGACGGAGGCGCACCTGGCCGGCCTGCCTGCAGAGAGTGTTCTGGGGGAGCATTACTTTTCCAGCACGGCACAGTGCATGAACAACTTCATGGTGGCGCAACGCTTCGAGGACGAGGCCGAACTGGATGCCACCCTGGACTATGTTTTGACCTTGCGGATGCGACCCACGCCGGTTCGCCTCAGACTGCTGAAGAGCGCGTCCCAGGCGCGCCGCTACGTTCTGATCGAGCGCTAAATGGTGGGCCAAGCACAGCTGGCGAGGGCGGGAAGCAAAGCGATACACGTGGGATCTCTGATGGACACTTCTTTCGAAGACGAACAAGCACAGTTGCTGCAGTTTCTGTATGCCTGCCCGGTGGGTTTGATTGAGATCCAGGCGAATGGGGCGATCGGCATGATGAATCCGCTGGCCATGCAGCTGCTGTTGCCGATCGCGAAGACACCGCAGATCGTGAACTTCTTCGACATCCTCGAAGCGTATGCGCCGGAGATCCGAAACCTGCTGGACGCGTTTTCGAGACGGCAGGGAACCGTCTGTGACGGCCATCGGGTGGTGGTCAAACCGGCACGAATCGACCGGGGAACCGAGGCCAAGGTGCTTGGCTGTACGTTGGTGAAGGTGTCGGCGAACCGCTTCATTGTGACGCTGGCGGATATCTCGATGCAGGTGGCGCAGGAGCGTCGGTTGCGGCAGGCCGAGACGTGGTTTGCCTCGCTGCTGGATGCGGTGAACGATTTTACGGTCATTTCGCTGGATCACACGGGCAGGATCGATGGCGCGAGTGCGTCCGTGCAGCGTCAAACGGGGTTCAGCGAGACGGAGATCCTTGGCAAGACGCTGGACCTGTTCTGCCCGCAGGATGTACGGCCGGAGCGCCTCACCCTGGAAGAGCAGATGGCGATTGCCTCACGCGACGGCTGGCACCTGACGGAGGGCTGTCACCATCGACCGACGGGCGAAAGCTACTGGTGCCAGCGACTGATCGCTGTGCAGCATGTCGCCGAAGAGCAGGACGATATGCGCACCTCCGGGTACACGGTGGTGCTGCGAGATGTGCAGCGGCAGGACGCAGATCCAGACAAGCTGACGCAGATGCTGCGCAAGGATCACCTGACCGGTGCTTACAACCGGTCGCATTTCTTCGAGGTGGCCGAGCGCGAGTGCCTGCGGGCCAAGCGGTATGTGCAGCCCTTAGCGCTGATCGCGATGGACATCGACCACTTCAAGCAGGTCAATGACACGCACGGGCACGCGACCGGCGATGAGGTGTTGCGGTGGTTTGCGCAGGCGTGTGTGCGTGAGCTGCGCCCGACGGACACGTTTGCGCGTATCGGTGGTGAGGAGTTCGTGGCGCTGCTGCCTGCCACAGACGTCCAAGGCGCCGTCGAGC
>CAXTRM010000228.1:0-458 GCA_964246625.1 uncultured Acidobacteriaceae bacterium | reverse complement strand
AACGGCTTCGGAGGTCGGTGCACGCGGTGGAGGTGCCGGTGGGCGACGGGATCCTCAAGGTGACGGCGAGCTTTGGGTGTGCCGAGCTGATGGTGGACGAAGCCACGCATGTCGATCTGCTGGCCGCGGCCGACCAGGCCCTGTATCGCGGAAAGCGGCTTGGACGCGATTGTGTGGTGCGTTCCACGTCGGCAAACCTGCAGGCCGGAGCGGCATGACAGGCACACCGTTGCTTGGCCGGAAGGCGCTTGCGTCCGTTCTGGAAAGCCTGCTGCGTGCGGAACTGGCCGCGGTAGACCCGGGGAGCGCGCCGACGGCCGGGCCCGCGTGGACCGATGACCTCCGGATCGGCGAACAGGGCACACCCGCGCTGGGATGTGACTCGCTGGACCAGATGCGCCTGGCGGCGGCGGTCAATGAGATGTTTCACCTGTACGAGGTGGGGCAGGAGTCTGCAC
>CAXTRM010000227.1:0-5902 GCA_964246625.1 uncultured Acidobacteriaceae bacterium | reverse complement strand
CTCCAGCGATGGTGCATCACCCTTCACTGAATCGACCCACAGGCTCCTGAAGGATCCATCGGGAGTGGACCATGGTGCCTGAAAATGCCCGTTCACCAAGAGAGAAGTCTCGCAGAAGAGGGCCAGGGCTATCCGCAACCGCGGAAGCGGCAAGAGAAACAGCTAAGCTGGAGAAGATGAACCTTAGCGTTGTCATCCCTACGTTCAGGCGACCCCAGAGCCTCCACACGTGCCTGGAGGGGCTGATGCAGCAGGACCGGGCAGCCGATGATGTTGTCGTTGTCATTCAGCAGGAAGATGTCGAGACACAGCAGCTGCTGGCGACATGGACACACTTCAAGCCTCTACGAGTTGTCTCCACAACGGTGCGGGGCGGGATCGCGCAGTCGAACGCGGGTCTGCAAGCAGCGCGTGGTGAGGTGATCTGCCTGACCGACGATGACGCTGTGCCGCGGCCTGATTGGCTCGGCCGTATTGAACAACACTTCCTCCAAAGCCCTGACGTGGGAGGCGTCGGCGGTCGCGACTTTGTTCACGAGCATGGCAAACTCCTCACAGGGGCAGCTCCACAGGTTGGTGTCGTTCGCTGGTTCGGCCGGGTCGTTGGAAATCATCATCTTGGGACCCGCTACGCTCCCCGACGTCTTAAAAGGCGTGAACATGTCCTTTCGCGCCGAAGCCATCCGCGGCCTCTACTTCGATGGAGATCTTCGTGGCGGGGGCTCACCTACCCGCATGGATATGGCGTTCAGCCTCCACGTGAAGAAGCGTGGTTGGCGACTTCTGTACGATCCTGAGATTGCGGTGGACCACTACCCGGCAACACGGTTCGACGCCGATCAGCGTGGGGCGCCCAGTCCCGAAGCCATCGAAAATACCTCGTTCAACCTGTATCTCACGCTTCTTCGGCATATGCGTCCAGGTCCCAAACGTTGGGCAGCGCTGGTTTGGGCCAGGCTGGTCGGCCTGGAAAGCACACCGGGCTTGTTCCGTGCCGTCCTTGCCAAGTTCAGAAGGGATCGGCAACAGCTTGCCCTGCGAACAGCGGCGAACAGAGCTTGGAAGTCGGCACGGCAGCTGTCACGCAACTAATGGTGCTGTGGCAACCGAGCCCCGTGCTAGCCTGACCCAAACGAGAGAAGATCCGGGTCTTGCCTTCTACAAAGAAGGTCAACTCCGGGCGGACATCCGCAAACCCTGCATGGAACCCACCCTGGAGACTGGTCTGAGTAGCCCCGACATGAAAAGCCACTCGCCGGGAGCCCTGATTCTTGGCTGCGCATCTCAGGGGAGCGGCAGTGGCGACGAGGCCAGGCTTCGTGAACTGCTGGAAGGCTTCAGAACGCAATTCATCACGTTTGAAAAAGCGCACAAGCGTCAATCTTTCCTACGGTGTTTGCGTGCTCTACGCCAAGGCGGCTTCGACCTGTTCTGTCTGGAAGGCACAGGCTTTGCTGCAGGCCTTGCCGCAATCTTGGGACGGCTTCTCTGGAGGCGGCGCTTCGTGGTGAGCAGCGGCGATGCGGTCGCGCCTTTTCTGCGCAGCAAAATGCCCATCGGAGCTCCCTTCTTTTCTCTTTACGAGAGACTGCTCTATAGCTGCAGCACAGGCTTTATCGGCTGGACACCCTATCTGGTAGGGCGCGCTCTCTCCATGGGCGCGACACGCGGAATCACCGCTCCAGGTTGGGCAGCCGACCCCTTGCAGGCCGGTGAACTTGAAGAGATGCGACACACGGTCAGGCGTGCCCTGGACATTCCTCAGGACGCTGTCGTCTTTGGCCTGGCCGGCTCGCTCATTTGGTCCACGCGGCACCAGTTCTGCTACGGGGCGGAGTTGGTCCGCGCCGCTCTTCGGTGTACAACTCCGCCGTATGTCCTCATCGTCGGGGCAGGCAGTGGCCTGGAAGAACTGAAGCGTCTTGCAGGGCCGCAGCTTGGGAAAAGGATCCTTCTACCCGGTCGTGTTCCTAAGGAGGACGTTCTGCGCTACCTTGCCGCAATGGATGTGGGCTCCTTGCCTCAAAGTGTCGACGGTGTGGGAAGCTTCCGTTACACCACGAAGTTGCCCGAATACCGGCTGGCGAATCTGCTGGTCGTGACCAACCAGATCCCCATGGCTTACGACCTGGATCGGGGAGACTTCCTGCGCCTGCGTGGGGACGCACCCTGGGACGACATCTTCCTTCAGGACCTGACAGATCTCATGCAAACCTGCACCGCTCAGCAAATCGAGACCAGGAAGCGTCACCTGTCCCCCGCCCTCGGTTTTGACAAGGAAGCTCAAATCGAGCGAGTCACGGTTTTTCTGTCCGACCTCATGGCACAGCAACGCCCCACGGAGAAGGCCTCTTGAGTTCCACAGCATCCCAGGTGCGCCCAATCAAGACGCTGCAGATCGGCAACGATTGGCCGACCGAGCGCGTGGGCGGTCTCAACCGCTACTTCGCCGACCTCCTTCGGTACCTGCCAGGCGCTGGTGCGGAGGTCCGCGGCCTTGTCGTGGGAGCTCCGGAGATCGCCGCCGCGACAAACGGCCTCGTAATGCCGTTTGCGCGCAGCAGTGATCCTCTCCTCACGCGGCTCTGGCGTGCACGTCAGGCTGCCCTTCAGCAGCTGGGGGCAGGAACCACCGATCTGATCGTCTCCCACTTCGCGCTGTATACGGCCCCTTTGCAGGCACATGCGAGTGAATGGCCCATGGTGGTGCAGTTTCACGGACCGTGGGCCGCAGAAAGCCATGTGGAGGGTGCTGCCTCGCTGGCCTTGCACCTGAAAAAGCGCATCGAGCAGGGTGTCTACCGTCGTGCACGACGTTTTATCGTGCTCTCCAGGTCTTTTCAGCATGAATTGGTAACCCGTTATGGTGTTGACGAGGCTGCCACACGCATCATTCCTGGAGGGATTGACATCAATCGCTTCCATACGCGAGATCCCAAGCGCGATGCGCGAGTTCGCCTCGGCTGGCCGACAGATCGGCCCATCCTTTTGGCGGTACGCCGCTTGGTTCGGCGCATGGGACTGGAAAACCTTCTGGAAGCGATGCAAACGGTTGTAAGACGGACACCTGAGGCCCTGCTTCTGATCGGCGGCAAAGGTCCTCTCGCGGCAGAACTGCAAGGGCGTATTCATCAGCATGGCTTGCAGGCAAACGTCCGTCTTCTGGGCAGGATCGAGGAAGAGGATCTGCCCTTTGCCTACAGGGCTGCCGATGCCACGGTCGTTCCATCTCAGGCGTTGGAAGGCTTTGGCATGATCACTCTCGAATCACTGGCCTCAGGAACCCCCGTTTTCGTAACACCGGTGGGGGGATTGCCAGAAATTGTGCAACCTTTCGCCCCCGGTTGTGTTTTTGCTAGTACCGAGACGCAGGCCATCGCCTCCGTTTTAGGTGAGGTGTTCGCCGGGACGCAAACACTACCGGGCGAGCGGGCCTGTCGCGACTACGCCGTTAGGAACTACGCATGGCCCTTGATTGCCGAAAGGTTGTGTACGGTGTATCGCGAAGCTCTGGGGTGAGGTGTGCCAGCGCCTCGTCGCGAGGCTGGAGGAGGGCAGGGAAGTGGTATAGTTTCATGAAGATCCTTTGGGCGCCAAGAGACGTTGCAGACCCACACTCCCCAATCAGGAACGTACCGCAGTTACTAGAGTGATGTAACCCTTTCGGCTCTGGATCGGTATGCTTGAGGAACGATTGTTCGAGTGCCCAACTCGCTTTCAAGTCTTCGGTTTGGGCAGGCACTTTGGTGCTATCGACTGAGGCTTAGGATCACAGTTCACTCAAGGAACTGAGGAAGCAGCGCAAGTCAGACCACATGAGTCAAAATGAAGCACAAGTGGTAACTCCGCCACGCCGTCAACGGGTAGAACGGAGTGCTCCACAAGAGGCCTCTCCAGGTTTGTCTATCGGGCAGATCCTGCAGATGCTCTTAAAGCATAAGTGGTTCATCCTTGGCTGCACGCTCGCCTGTGCTTCGATCGCTTTTGTCTACGCTCACAGGGCTACCCCGATCTATGAGGCAGAAGCCACGCTGCGGATTGATCAGGGACGCGCGAGTTCGCTCGGTCTGGGAGATCTCGGGTCGCCGGGTGCGGCAAACTCGGATCTCACCACAGAAATCCAGATCCTTCAAAGCGATCGTGTCGCTATTGTGGCCCTCAACTCTCTCCCTGACGACATCTTTGCGCAGTACGCGGGCGCCGACAAGAAGAGCATGCTGATCCCGGCGTCAAGCGAGGCGCTCACCCCGGATCAGGAAGATCTGATCGGCAAGTTCAAGGGCGAGCTCACCGTCAAGCAGCTTGGTGACACGCAGCTGGTCAGCATTACCTTCCATGACCCGTCCCCCCGTATCGCGGCCACGCTGGCCAATCATCTGGTTACTGCCTATGTGCGTGAGAACTTCGAAAGCCGCCACGGCTCGGTGACGCAAATCACCACTTGGCTCTCCTCGGAGATGCAGGATCTGCAGTCCCGTGCAGCGGACGCCCAGGAAAAGCTCGCCCGTTTTGAGGAGCAGAATGGCATCCTCGCCACCGAAGCCTCTACATCGGGTTCCGGGCCGAACACAACCACGGATCGGCTGAAAGAACTGAACGATCGGCTGACCAATGCAGAAGCCGATCGTATCGTGAGGGAAGCGCAGCTCAAGGCAGCCAGTGCAGGCAACCAGGATCCAGCCGTTCTTTCGGCGGTCTTCCCCAACTCAACCCTTACCGCCCTGCAGAACGACAAGGTCTCCCTGTCCGCACAGTATGCGCAGTTGTCGGCCAAATTCGGGCCTGGTTACGGTCCTCTGATCCAGGTCAAAAAGCAGCTTGACGACATCACGGCCGAGATCAATGCGAACATTCACCTTGTCCAGAGTCAGGTGCGCAAAGAGTACGAAACGGCAAAGACAACCGAAGACATGCTCCGCCGGGACTACGAGGATCAAACACACAAGGCGTATACGCTCAACCGGCAACAGGCAGAGCTTGCGGTGTTGCAGTCCCAGGAAAACGCCAGCCGGGAGTTGTACAACACCCTGGAGTTCAAGCTGGAACAGGCGGGCATTATCTCCGGCTTGAACGGGATCAATATGCTGCCAGTCGACATGGCGCGCGTTCCGTTCTACCCGGTTGCTCCAAAGAAAAACGTCATCTTCGCCTTTGGTGCCGTCCTTGGCCTGTTGATCGGCCTGGGTTCCTCGTTGGTCGTCGAAGCGTCCGCTGACAAGATCATGAGCATGGAGCAGCTCAAAGGTGTGATCCGCTACCGCACTCTGGGCCTGATTCCTCGCATGTCCCGAAAGGCGCAAAGCTTGCCTGCCCTTAGGGAACCCTTGTCTCCTGATGCTGAGGCCTACCGCAGGCTGCGCAACTTCCTGCTGCAGTCGGTTGATGGTCAGCGGCTTTCCACGCTGGTAGTCACCAGTGCCCAGCCAGGGGAGGGCAAGAGCACCGTGGCTGCCAACTACGCTCTCGTGCTCGCACAAACCGGAGCCAAGGTGTTGCTGATCGACGCCGAGCTGCGCCGTCCCAGCCTCCATCAGCAGTTCGCAGTAGAAAACGGCATCGGGCTGGCAGACCGATTGGGGTCGGAAAATCCGTCGACACACTTCGTTCAACCTGTCCCTTCGCTCCCGAGTCTGTCTCTGCTCACCGCAGGAAAGTCGATTCCGCTTCCCGCGGAAGCGCTAGCCTCCAATCGCTTCCACGCCGCCCTGGAAGGCTGGCGTTCTGAGTTTGAGTACATTGTGGTCAAAGCATCGCCCTTGCTCTCGGTGAGTGACAGTCTGCCGCTCGCGAACTGGGCAGATGGCCTGCTGCTTGTGTCCAGGCAGGGCGTAACTCGATTGAAGTATCTGCAAACGGCGCAGTCTTTGCTGGATCAAACAGTGGCAAATGTCGTCGGGGTCGT
>CAXTRM010000226.1:1673-5931 GCA_964246625.1 uncultured Acidobacteriaceae bacterium | reverse complement strand
CTCACAAAGCACGGCGGCGGCTTTGAAGCCCTTTGGAGCACGCTGGCCGATCAAAAGATAAAGTTTCCTTCGGATACTCTGATCCAGCTTCCGCAGACCTTGGCGCAGTTCCTGAAAGGGAACAGAGGCTCCTATGCGGATTGATCACACGTTGCCAGCGGAACTGTCGAGCCGGAGGCCGCTTCGCGTGCTCGTTGTCGGCGCAGGCGGTACGGGCAGTTCGATTGTGATGGGCTTGCCCTACCTCGATCAGGCGCTCCGAGTCTGGGGAGGTGCGGGACTGGATGTCACGTTGATGGACGCCGATGTCGTTTCGGAGACGAATTGCGTTCGACAGCCCTTCTCGGTTTCCGACATCGGCCAGAACAAAGCCATCGTTCTTGTGAACCGTCTCAACCTTTTCTGGGGCAGCAGGTGGTCGGCGATTCCGCAGCAGTTCCACGCCCGCTCTTTTGAACAGAACCACGACCGAACGCCAGATCTGCTGATCGGGTGCGTTGACACAAAAGCAGCGCGCAAGGAAATCGAGCGGGCCTTCACCGGCGCCTTGCGCTCGACCTGCTACTGGCTCGATCTCGGGAACAACGCGGCCAGTGGGCAGTACGTCCTTGGACAGCCGCTGAACGAGCGCAATCGCCGCAAAGCGGAACGTTTGCGAACGGTCAGTGAACTCTTCCCGGAGATTGCTGATTCCGAGGCTGGCGAAGATAGACTGCCCAGTTGTTCGGCTGTCGAGGCGCTGAACCGCCAAGAGCCGTTCATCAATCAGACGCTTGCATCGAGTGCCCTCGCCATGCTGGCTCAGCTTCTGCGGTACGGCAAGATTATGCATCATGGAGCCTTTTTCAATGCAAAAACGGGGCATATGAGCGCGTTGCCGGTCGACCCGCAGCTCTGGTCAAAGACACGAACGCGGTCGCGGCGAACGCAGGGGCACACCGCTCGTTCAGAGAAGCCGCGTGCCGGCGAGAAGGTATCGTGAACACGTAGAGGAGGACATTCATGAGAATGACTCTTGATCGAGAACTCGCTGAAGAAGCGAAGGCGCTGGTAGTTCTGGCCTTTCGCAACGGCCCCCTTGAGGCATTGCACGCCGGCAGAGCTTGTCCCGCCTGCGATGGTAAGCCTGAGATCTCCCACGTCTCTGATGACGAGGTCAAAGCGATGATGAAGGCAGCGGTCGACACGATGTACCGCCTGCTTTGGCAGCGTGAGCATGACCAAGCCGCCTATCAGCAGGCTTTGCGCTTCGGCCGACGCCAGACCGTGCAGTGGGACGGGCCGAGCCTGCATACGTCGCCCGCTGGAGAAGATCATCAGACCTGACCCGAACCGAGGATGATTCTATGTTCAAAGAACTCGCCCCTTTCCTGAGACAGCGCGCAGTGCTGCTCACCGTCACTCATCTCGAAGAAGATCAGATCCGGGTCAATATCGTCCCCCAAAAGATCAAGGATGGCGACAACAACGCCCTGACAACGCCTCTCAGCGTCAGTGGTACTGCAGAGGACCTGGATCGGGATCTGCCCTCCACTCTCGTCCATTACGTCGCAAGTCACATGCAGCTGAAGAACACGCTTGAGAAGGCGCAGGCGGAGATGGACGCCGCGGCAAAAGCGGCCAGGGCTGAAGCGAGTGCCAAGAAGGCGCCACTCAAGAAGGAATCTGCCAAGCCCGAGGCAAACCTTGACCCTGACACTCTGAAACTGACAGAGCCGGCAAGACCCGAACCGCCCAGGACGGCAAGCCTCTTTGATGTGCCATCTCCTGCTCAGTCCGACCAGCCGACCGGGTCCCGATCGACCGAGGCGGAAATCTTAGCGGAAGTAAGTGCCGCTGATGCCGAGCAGGACGAGGAGTTCGACGAAGCCGCTTAACTCTTCTTCGCGCTCTGAACTCACAGCTCCCGGCCAAGCGCCGGGAGCTTTTGCGTTCAGGAGCGCAGCTTGGGCACGACCCATCGAGACCCCCATGAGCCGGAAGTTCGCTGAATCGATGGCGCCGGCCTCCTCAGACCCGAACACCTAGAGCAGACCGGACCGCGATCCGATCCGGAGAGGTGGTGTATGCAAACCGTTCTCGACATTCTGCAACGCGCTGGTGGCTGGCACCACGGTCTGCACCTCAGCATCGTCAACCCACCGTACATGAGACTGGCCATCGAAACTCTGGATGAGTCCGGTCCGTGCGGGGTGCCAGCAATCTCTGTATGCCACTACGGCGAGCAGAATGGCGATCCCATGCGCGACCCGGAGATGTGCTTCGAGTTGGGCTTTGCCGGGGGTGCTCACCTGAACCCGTTCTACTGGCGCAACGATTACGTTGAGGTGGAGCAGTGGAGCCGTTTCATTCGAAATGGCATGTACTGCTATCACCGAGAGCTTCACATAGAGCACGAACGCTTCGCAAAGCTTTGGGACAAGAATCTGCGAGCTCAAGGCTTTGTGGACGCATTTAACCCTTGTAGCCAGTAACAAGGCTCACGATTGTCAAATGCGTACACGGACACGAGGTGCCTCCACCCGCTCCCGTATGCGCGCGTACAGGTCAACGGTCTCGTTATGCCCGAGTTCCACCACCACCGCAAACCGCTGCTTCGCAAGCTCGTCTGCAAACCACTGCCGCTCACAACGCACAACCAAGTAGTAAACGTCACCGTATTGCGCGGCGGGATTCCTCTTAATGGTGAAGAGACCACGCTGCAACGTCCCGCGTTCTCTGAAGTTTGGGCCGGAGTCGAAGGCTATGTTGAAGCGCGAAGCCAAGTCAGGTTGCCGACCCTCCTGAACCACATTACGACGGCGGTAGTGCTCCTGTACCTCTTGCAACGTCCTTCCGCGAACCAGCCGAAAGGACATCTCGACGCCGAGGTAAGCCGCTCTCGTGTGCCGCGTCGGCGGATCGAAGGCTAAGGTGACCTGAATGTATCGTTCTCCCGCGGTCTCCACAAACTCAGCAGGTACGGGGATTTCGTAGATAAAGAACCTGTCCATGCCGATCTCGTCATCCGCGTAGAGCACCACCCGGTTCCGATCGGAGCTTGCCGCTACCGTCACACTCGCGATGCCGAAGCCGCACAGCTTGAGAACCGCATCATCTCCGAGTGGCGCAAGTCGAGTCCTTGCAGGTTCCGGCACACGAGCGGAGCTCGCCAAATGCGCACGGATCAGGTTCGCGCTCGCGTCCGGTATCGCGGCTAACACAATGGCAGCTTTGTGCGCCACCAGAGGAGCGGCGTACGAAGTGCCGATCTCCGTCGTAAAGAGCCTCTCCAGATAGCGGGAGAAGGTTGTCAGCACCTCGCTTTGCGCCCGGCGCCCAATGCCTTGGGTGAGGCCGTTGTAGAAATGACTTCCGCCATCGTCGCAAAGGTCCGGTTTGAGTGCATCAGCCACACCATACCCGGCCCGGGTGAAGGGAGCGGGCTCCCCCATCCCCGCGATCGGTCGCAGCGCCACGTCGCCCGGAAGCGGTTCGGGAACAGCAGCAGCACTCGCCACAGCACCGACCGACAGGGCATTTACGGCCGTCGCGGGCTCGACGATACGACTCGATGGATCGAGAAGATACCGCGGGTACTCCGTGAGGTGTTCTTCCGGGTTGCCTCTTGCAGCATGCTCGTAGTTGCCGGTCGATACGACAAACAACACATCGAGTTCGCGGGCCAGCTCGTCCAGTACCGCCGTCCAGGTACCGACCTTGGCGCCGGCGTAAACCTTGCGGCGATCCCCAAGCGAGATGTTGAAGATCCGGCAACCGGTGCCGTGCAAGGCACGGACGATCTCACGCATCTGTGAGACAACGAGACGCTGGTCGTCGAAGCCGCCCTGGGCGTTGACGATCTTACCGCTCACGAGCCGTGCGGACGCCTTGAAGCGGCCAGCCTCCAGGCAGGCACGGAGGTCACCGTACGCGGCAACACCACTCACCTTCGTGCCGTGTCCGAAGTCGTCGCTTAGTCCCAGGCTTTGGGGCGCCGCAGCGCGGTCGACGACCACGTCCGCGAGCAACGGGTGAGCGTTGTTGACTCCTGAATCGATGATGCCGATGAGTGGAGCCTCTGGATCCGGAGCTTCCAAGTTTGTGATCTCTCCTACCGTGGTGTCCAACAGGCGTTCGACGTCGATATCTACCTGTGGTGGCAGGTCCACAACGCGTACGTTCGGAAGACTGATCAGCCAGCGGGCCGCAGCGCCACGACCACGCATCCTCAGAACCGTGAAAGTCGTCCCGACGTAGCGGTCCGTAACCTCCGCTC
>CAXTRM010000226.1:0-1663 GCA_964246625.1 uncultured Acidobacteriaceae bacterium | reverse complement strand
CGCGAGGAGTTCCCGTTCGAGCTGCGTTACTTCTTCTGTCCGCTGCGCCCGTGTTCCGGTCTCCCATAGCTCGACATCGAGCAAAAAGTCTCGTTCGGCATTGATCGCCTCCGGCGTCGTGAAACCCTCCTCGCGCAGGGCTGGACCGATGCGATCCGTCGGCTCGAGCAACCGAAACTCCTCGATTGCTCCGATCAGAGCGGCATAAGAAGGGTTCTTCTGACCTATCCTCATCGGCTCTCCATAGCCAGCTAGGCGGCGGCGGAACTCGGTCAGTTCGCCGTCGCTGGAGAACAAGACGATTGAGTCACGGTCGTCCTGGCCGAGGACAATCAGGCCAGCCTTGACCCACTCTTCTTCCGTGACCGGCTGTGCCGTCCTCACGCGGACGATGAGACGGGGATCGATTGCGCCTTCGCGGAGGCGCGCTTGTGTTGCAAGCGTCTCGTCCACTTCGCGCTCAATCTTTTGTGCCTGTTCGCCTTGATTGCGAGACACGCCGCCGCCAAAACCCTGTCGTTTCCGGCGTTCCAGGTTCAGTTCAGCTTTGGGGAGTATCAGGTGGGGAAGCTCAGGCATATCGAAACTTACTTCTGGTGCGCCTCTGCCAGAGTTTTCCGCCGCCGCTCAAGAACGATCATGCGGAGTAGATCCCGCTTGGTGACGACTGACCTTCCGTTGAGAACCGCATTGCGGATCGCATTCAAACACACTCGCTCGATATCGGCATGAGAGAAAGACTCCAGCCAGACTGCAGTCTCGGAGGAGACGAACTCACGCCGGAAGTTCTTGAATTTCAGGTCCAGCAGACGAATGATCTCTGGTCGGCCGGGCTTCTCAAAGAACACGACATCATCGAAGCGCCTCCAGATCGCTGGATCGAGCTGCTTTTCATGATTGGTCGCCGCGACAACGAAGCCTTGGCCTCGGTACTTTTCAATCAGGGTCAAAAGGCTGTTCACCACTCGCCGCAGTTCGCCATTCAATGTCTCGTCATCACGCAGGCGGGCGATCGCGTCGAACTCATCGAGCAGCAGAACGACAGGCTGCGTCGCCGCATGGTCGAAAATCTTGCGGAGGTTTGACGCTGTTTCCCCCAGTAGGGAAGAAACCAGAACGTCCATACTGGCCACCAGCAAAGGGAGGCCGGCCTCATTTGCAAGGACTTCAGCGCACAGAGTCTTCCCGCAGCCTGGAGGCCCGCAAAAGAGCAGGCGTGACCTTGGTCTCAATCCGTGCGCTCCCAGCGTGTCGCGCTGGCGAAACTCGCGAAGGAGCGAATGCATGGTCTGTTGGTTCGCCCGGTCAAGCACTAGATCCGAAGCGCGGCGCTCGGGTCGTATCTGATCGACGAGAGGAAGCTGCTTGTCGCGCTCAAACGGCAGAACCTGAAGCTTGTGCGCTTTCCTGTCGGCCAGGGCGGAAGGGGCGGCGTTCAGATTTCTCCGCAACGCGTTCGCAAGGACCCGATTATTCTTCGACTCTTCGTCACGAATGATCTGTCCGGCAACGTCATTGAAGGTTTCGTCATCCCGATGCGCGTAGCTGTAGAAGAGCTTTTTCAGCAGTTCGCCTCGCGGCATAACGTTCTCCCTTTATTCGGAAGAATAACAACCCGCCTCACCTCTTCGAAACGGTCCTGTTCAAAACAAGTCCAGATCCT
>CAXTRM010000225.1:0-6035 GCA_964246625.1 uncultured Acidobacteriaceae bacterium | reverse complement strand
CAGTAAATGCTGTGTTGGGCCGCGTGTGTGCGTATGCATGCCGTAGATCCGCAATGGAGACCAGATGTCGTTCGGGCCCACGGTGGACCCGAGATGAATTGGGAAACCTGGGCGGCTTGGCAACGAGGAGATGAACGCTGGAAGGTCGATGTTTTGGACAACTCTTATTCTACCGTGGAGGAGATGACAGGCAAACTAAGTGAGTGGATTCAACAAGCCATAGATCGCCGAGCAGCAGCGGCGAAGTAAACACCGCATAGCAACCGATTGCTGGTGAAGACCTCAATTGTTCCTGACAAATCGGCTGATCGTCATGATGGGCTGACGTGCCTTCGACAACGGAGATTGTAAAGGTCAACGTGCACTGAGGCTAGGACAGCATGGATTCCAGCGCGATGGTGTTCCCTTCTATGTATTCAGCGACGGGTCCCAGTAGCGGTGATGGCCTTCGGCGTGGAGCTTTGCCCAGGGCTGCTGACCTTGGGCGGCACCTCGCACGATCATGTCGTGCTCCGCCCGAGACCTTGTGACCATCAGGCCGATCAGTTCTCGGTAGCGTGATGCTTCGATTCCGTAGCCGCTCAGGAGCGCCTGCATTGCGGTTGCGGCTGTGTTCAGGTCGCAGTCTGGCTCGAAGGGTGGGAAGGAGATGCAGCTCCACGCAAGATCCCAGAGTCGAGTGGCGGGAGCGGCGGCGTCCCAATCTATGAAGGTCCAGCGGGTCTCGCCACAGACTAAGTTCCATGGCGCGAGGTCGTTATGACAGACAAGGTCGTGTTCGTCTCGTCCGTAGCGTCTGTTCCACCTAGCGTCTTCGGGAGCATGGAAAGAGCCCGCTGCCTCGTGCAGGTCCCGAATCAGGGCACCGACACGCCGAAGATCGGCTGGCGTATGGGATCTGCTGGTGTGCCATAGGGGACCGGGGATGTACTCCCAGACCTGCCGTCCCTGATTATCGACTCCGAGCGGTTCCGGAGCTTGGAAGCCAGCGGAGCGGAGATGCATGACGAAGACCTGCACGGCGGAGGTGGAGGGTGTTGCAGGCTTGCGCACGGTTGTGCCGAGCCGAATGACGGACTCGGCGGTGTTTCCACCGTTGAGTGGCTCTTCCTGGCTGGATAGCTCGTCCATGAGCAGTCGGTCCTAACGAGTCGGCTTCTGGTTGGTGATGCGGTAGTCAGCACAAACGAACGTTTCTGCTAGCGTAGCAAGCCGAACTTCAGCACGGGTTTATGAAGTTTTATCAGGCCGAAGAACTGTGAGGTGAAATGGTCCTGCGTCGTTCGCCGCATGGTTCACTGCATCGTTCGCACGTTTCAGGTCGAACTCTGCCAAGTTGAACTGCGAGATGTCGATGAGTTTGGAGCGAACCAGACAGATCATCTCCGGCACTGCCTCGCGAGGGTGCATGTGTGGTGTCTGCTATACCCCCTGAAGCGGCAAGATGAAAATACTTGGGCGGACTTCGCGAGAAGGTCTCGGAACGCAACCCACCTCCCGAGTTCTTGATGAGCTCAAGAACTCGTTGACGGCAGCATACGTTAGCTGACAGGCCAGCCGGACTGTGACGTGCGACGACCGTCTTTGGAACTTTCGCCGATGTCGGTAAGTAGCTTGGTAAGCCGTACCGCGTGCGCGAAATCAGGTGTTGTCCTTGTGCCGTTCGCGATGTTGTCGCGCAAGGCAGCATACAGAGCGCCGACATTTGCGGCGGTGTCTGGAAGGATCGCAAGCTCACCCTGATCGATAGCCTCGGGTTGGCCGTTCACAGCAAGCGTAAGGCGGCCTGCCTGGAAGCCGACGGCGGCTCCGCCGTCCAGCACAAGCGAACCACTCTCGCCCGTGATTTCGAACCGAAAGCGTGTGTCGTCTTTAGGGCGGCCACCGTCCACCTCGACGCTGACCGGGGCTCCGGCTTCCGTTTCGACGAGGAAGAAGAGATGGTCGGCGATGGTGCGTTCCAGCGTGCGTGCGCCTTCGTCGATGTTGATGTGCTTGTACTGCACCGTGTTCAAGGCTGTAGCGTTTGCCAGCGGGCCCAGCAGGGCGATGGCCGCATCCGCCGCATGTCCACCGTGAATGGTGAGGTGCGTCGCGCCATTCGCTGGGTCTTCGAGATAGCTGTCGGCTTCGCCTTCCGCGGGGCCGAACGCGATCGTCCCGGAGTACATGCGGGCGCTCAGAACGCGGCCAATGGCTCCATCCTGGAGAAGCTTTTGCGCGCGGAGCAGCGTAGGGTTCTTGCGGGACTGCAGTCCGATCGCCACGTGAACGCCTGCCTCTTCGGCGGCTTTCTGGAGCTCTTCCGACTCCTGGACATCGCGGGCCAGCGGCCACTCGCAATACACATGCTTCCCGGCCGCAAGCGCTTTCAGGACGAGCTCGCGATGGCTCGGCACGCGCACCGCAATGGTGACTACGTCAATGGCGGGGTCGGCCATCATGCTCTCGACGCTGCTGTAGCCACGGGTGGCGCCGAACTCGGTTGCCGTCTTGTCCGCGCCTTCCTGAGTTTTGCCGGTAACCCCGGCAAACTCCAAACCTGCGACGCCCTTAATCGCAGGCACGTGCGAAACGCCGGCCCAACCACGTGCGGAACTGACGCCGATAACACCGATGCGAAGTGTGTTCTTCATGGTGACTCCTGAGGCTGTTGCCTTGACTGCGGGCGTACAGCCGACCTATTCAGTTCAACGCAGGGAGAGCCCGTGCGTCCAATACCCGGACTGTTCCTCATTCATACGTTATGGTGTATCAATGCATCCAACTCTTTAGCAGGGACTAACTCGTGTCTCGTGGCCCAGTCAGAGTGAAGAAGGTAATCATGGATTTGCGTCATTTACGAGCGTTCTGTGTAGTCGCGCAGGAGAAGCAGGTAACAAACGCTGCCAAGCGACTGAAAATAGCCCAGCCCGCCCTGACGCAGCAGATTCGGCTGCTTGAAAAAGCTTTGGGACAACGGCTGGTACGTCCCAAGGGACGTGGCATCGAGCTGACGGAGGCAGGAGCCTTCTTCCATACGGAAGCAGAAGCCGTCCTGCTCAGTCTTCACAATGCGCAATTGAAGCTCAACGAGATTGCTCGGGGGCAATCAGGTCATCTGCGTATCGGCGTCACCGAAGGCGCTTCCTTCAATCCGCAGCTGGCCGCAGTGCTGACCGAGTTCCGCAAGACATGGCCTGCGGTGCAGCTCAGCTTTACGCAGCGCCAAACCCCGGATCTGGCCAGCGATCTCCGCAACAACGTGATCGATGCTGCATTTATGTGTCCTTTGACGCAACTGGACGGCCTGTCACTTGAGCCTTTGTATGCGGAAAACATGCTCGCCGCCATGCCCTGTGAGCATTCTCTGGCGTCCAGGGCATCCATCTCCGTTCTGGATCTTGAGGACGTTCCGGTCTTTGTCATCTCTCATGGCAACACGGAGCACTCTCTTGAAAGCAGCCTAAGAAATGCCTGCGAACGCCAGGGCATGTCACCTCGCATTGCTCAAACCGTTCCGGAGTTTATGCTTGCGCTTAACCTCGTCGCTTCCGGTCTCGGTCTCACCTTTGTGCCCTCGTACATGAACAACATTCACACGCACTCCATAGCGTACCGCCGGATTGAAGCACCGGCTGGCATCGTCATGGAGACGGTGTTTGCACAGCGATCCGGGGACGCGTCTGCCCTCGTGCAAAACCTTTGCACGACAGCTCAGCGGCTCTACCAACCTAATGGACAGACGACCGAACCACCATCTATCTCGCTCAGGAGGCCTGGCAAAGGGCTGTCACAAACGAAGGTTTTTGGTAGCGTAGCACTGCCAACTTCCGACAACGGCGTTTCTCCGGACTTACCAGAGTGCCTCGCTATGAAACGGTGATTTACACTGCGCATCGAGTGCAGAGACGAAGAGACACCGCTTGAGAGATGCCAGCGCTGACGTGCCTATGACGCATGGTCAAAGTCTGAGACTGCTGATGAGCGCTTGCAACTCGGCGATCTCGGCGTCCGCATTGGCCGCATTTGTTTCCTCGGTAAGATTCCATTCTAAAAAGCCTATCTAAGATACTACCACTGTGGCTTGGGTGCACCACGGTATCCTTGGCAGACTTCGCGAGCCGGAACTTCCCGTCTTCTTGGCCTTGATCTTAATGGCCTCATCCGTGGCCGGAAATACCGCCATCTTGGCCGCACGCCGCGCCTATACAACCGGCTCGGCGCCGTAGCCGTGGATTACGCCGCCCGCCCAGACCGCGCCGTGGTTATCGCC
Organism: uncultured Acidobacteriaceae bacterium; assembly: GCA_964246625.1. Classification (GTDB taxonomy): domain Bacteria; phylum Acidobacteriota; class Terriglobia; order Terriglobales; family Acidobacteriaceae; genus Granulicella. The sequence continues at coordinate 1,780 of CAXTRM010000225.1, read as the reverse complement.
CCCGATCTAGGCGAACGGAAGGAGCTTACCCAGCTCATCCGCGCCGACCTTTACGCGCAGGGGCGCTTGACCGGCGAAAGCCGCACCGTCCCTGTGTTGGTGGAGCGCGAGCTTGGAAACCCAAAGCTGGCAGTACAGTACGCCCCCAGGCGATCAGATCCACTACAAGACCGGCTCTCCTGAGAAGCACGGCATTGCCAGGCACAGTGCCGCGACCGTAGTAAAAGTGGACGGCCAGCGCAATGTCCTCACGGTCGAGACCGGCAACGGTGAAGCTATTGCCTACCGTCCCCATGAGTTGAAAGGCGTCACCGCCAACAGCACCGTATACCGCCAGGAGACCCGCGAGCTGGCAGTAGGCGAGCGCATCCAGCTCACCCAGGCCGACAAGAACCAGGGCATCCGCTCCGGCGACTTCGCCACAGTAGAGCGAATTGGGGAGAACAATGCCTTGACTGTGCGTTTGAACAACGGTAAGACAGCGGAGTTGGACCCCGACAAGGCGAAACACAGTTACTACGGGTATGCAGTCGATGGCTCGAAACGTGTGCAGGCCGACCGAGTTCTAGGTACCGGCGAGAGCTTGGACGCAAGGGCCGTGGCTTCCGTCTCCGGCAAGATTCGAGACCTCGGCGTGTACACGTCCGACGGCTCTGGCCTGAGAAAGCAAGAGAAGGTCCAAACGACTAAAAACATCGCCATTAAAGAAACTCAGCAGCCGGAGCGCCAGTATCGCGGCTTTCATTTAAACCGTTAGCTATGAGCGGACCCGTCCACGAAAGTCCGCGCAGTGTCTCGTTCTTCAGAGCCGATGTAGCGTCGTTACTTCATCGCACTCTACTTAACCTCTTCAAAGAGGGGTGAGCTTAGACGTCAGAGCAGATTGTCTTGTCTGACTCTGCCGTCCAGCCCACCTGTTATCAGCAAAGCTTCAGCATTGCATGTGATCAAAAATCCATGAATGCCCAGCATCACCTGGAGGGGGAGCCGTGTATTCCCAAAATGCGATGCACGGTGAAGGCGGGGGCATATAGGCCGAGGTTTGCACACGATGCTGGAAACAGTTCCCGTAAGCTGGATTACAACAGGTAAAAATGGTGAAGGAATTTTGTTGAACGGTCGGCTCGCAATCAACGCCGTACACGTTACCGATTGTCTGAGCAGGGGCTGTCGCTACTAACAATAAAACAGGAAGGGATCTTAAAAATCTCAAACGTTGCCTCCTGAAATCACGTACTGGCGGGATCGTACAGTTCAATCCCTATAAGTGCAACTGAGTAATGAAATGCATTTGACGTGACGGTTACGGCTAGACATCTACTCGTTGGGCATCGCCAGTCTTTAAAGCCTCAAGAAGGCTTAGATCATCAAGACATGCGTAAGCTACTAACAAACGGGTGCTAGTCTTGCGCCCACGGTTTGAAGTTCTTTCAACCTTTCCAATTCCATCGGGCCGCAGCAGTTCAGAAAGCAACGATCCTATGAAGAGGATCACCGTCCACAAGTATGTGATTGCAGGTTCCCTCTCACTATCGCTCTCCCCGGCCATGTTCGCGCAGACCCACAAAGCCGCCCAGCCGTCAGATTGGGACATCGAGGGGCAGGTACAAAAAGCGCTTACAAATGACCACATCTTTATCGGCTCCAGCGTGAAAGGTGGCGTGGTGAAGCTAACCGGCAACGTCCGCAGCGAGACAGAAAAGGAGTACGCATCTTCAGACCTCGCCAATATCCCCGGCGTGAAGACGGTCCTCAACAACCGTGAGGTGGTGAACCACAA
>CAXTRM010000224.1:0-6084 GCA_964246625.1 uncultured Acidobacteriaceae bacterium | reverse complement strand
TTAGGGGATCGACTACCGACTCTGCCTAGGGCCGTTCTGCTTCGCCCAGCAAACCGGAGGGAAGCTGCATGGTGATCCGTCTCATGGCTAAATCCACGGCTACCAGCCACGCCTTCACAAAGGGAACCAGCACCGTTTGCTCGCCATCTTCGGTATGTCCGGAATCATCGGTCAGTCCAGTTGAGGACACGTCGACGACCAGCAGGTCGACGGCATCCTGCAAGCGCGTCCTGCCGTCCGGGCCTACGGGGAACTGGAGGTCGACGACCTTGCCGAACGCGCGGTCACCATCGAACAGGTCACAGCCCACCAGATCACGGACAAGAAAGGTATCACCGTCCAGCGCGGGCAGGTCAGATTCGCGCAACAGGAGAAGATGCGTCTCGAGCAACTCAGCTGCCGAGATGGAGTCCACCCCTTCTAGCTTCAACACGACCCGTCCGGCGTTGCGACCCTGGGGCCACCAACTGTCTTCGATCGTGACTGCGGACGCTGACGTAGCCTCGGGCTCGGTACGGGCAAGCACAAGTTGCTTTCGGGGGACGAAGATGTTCGGGAGGTCTGTTAGCGGTTCAGCGAGCAACTCGCCTCGGCGTCCCTGTGGGCGAAGCAGTCGCGCTACGGCCATCCAGGGATCGGAAGGTGGCTCTGCAGGAGATTCCAACGACGGATCCACCGCGAGCCTATCCTGCCTCTTCGATCTCGACGATGTCCAGGGCGAAGCGATGTTTCAGCTTCATGCTGGCCGCTCCAAGGATCGTTCGCAGGGAACGGGCCGTCCGGCCCTGCTTGCCGATGACCTTGCCCAGGTCCCGGGGTGAGACGCGTAACCGGAGCACCGTGGATCCGGTGTCCTCCACCGTGTCGACCTCCACGGCATCGGGCTCATCGACCAGCGCCCGGGTAATTTCCAGCATCAGGACACGCATATCGGAAGCGGCGCGACGTTGCGCCTCGAATTCAATTGTTTCAGTCACTCGCACACCTCAACAGACGTCACAGCGTGTGTCCTGGCTTATGTCTGTTCTCGTGCTTCCTGGAACAGCATCGAAACCTGGAAGGAATGGAGCTGTGAACACGAAACCCGGTCCACCCGGCACCACTCCACTCAGCGCTGGAGCGAGTTTACGGCGAGATACCCGTGCCTGGAGCAAATCTTTAGGCATGGTAAATATCTCCCCGGTTCGAATCGCGAGGTTACTTTAGACAGCCGTAGCGGCTTCAGCAACTGGCTGCTTTGCCAACAGCCGGCCGACGGTCTCCGACAGTTGTGCCCCCTTGGAGCGCCAATACTCAATCCGTTCCTGCTTGAAGTTGATCATGGCAGGGTTGGTCCTCGGGTTGTAGGTGCCTACCACCTCGATCGACCGGCCATTGCGTGCACGGCCTTTTTCGATAACCACGACGCGGTACTGCGGCTGTTTACGGGCGCCGACGCGCGCCAAACGAATCATTAACACTTGAAATCCTCACTTGACTGAAACTCTTGTTGGCCCAATACCAGGCAGACCCGGGACAAGACGCACGGGGGCCGACGGAGTCCGAACACCTAAGTATCGCGGAAACGGGGCCGCCCTGTAAAGGCGGCCGGAGCCGAACCGGCATGAATCTGCAGACCCTCACGAAGCCTGCCGACCGGAGCCAAGCTGCGCCGAGCCGGCTCCGGGCTGCCCTCTCATCCTGCGATATGCTTCGCTCATGCTTCTGCCTCGTGTGCCCGCTTCAGCCAGGGTGCGCCTCTTCTGCGGATTGGTGTTCCTCCTTGGACCTGTTGCATGCTGCCTGGCCCAGTCTGTCCAGCCGCACAACGTGATCCTTTTCGTTGCGGACGGACTTCGCCGAGGCTCGGTGACTGCCCAAGACATGCCCACCTTCCTTGCGCTGCGACAAGCGGGTGTCGACTTTCGGAACAGCCACTCCGTTTTTCCGACGTTCACGACGGCCAATGCGTCAGCGATCGCGACCGGGCACGGTTTGGGCGACACGGGCGACTTCAGCAACGTCATCTGGCCCGGCGTCTGGTTGACGCAACCTGAGGCAAGCGGGGCCTCCTCCGGGTATCTGGCTCCGTTTCTGGAGTCCGATCCGGTCTTGGCGGATCTGAACAGCAGCTTTCATGGCAACTATCTTGGGGAGCAGACCTTTCTCTCTGCCGCACGGGCCCATGGCTATGCCGTGGCATCGATAGGCAAGCTTGGTCCCACAGCCATCCAGCAGATAGGAGATGTTGCCTGGAGTCAGCAGGGTCGGCTCGCTGCCGACGAGGCCATCATCGTCGATGACGCGACCGGTCAGGCCCACGGGCTTCCGCTCCCGCCGGCCATCGTCAAAGCGATGGAGGCGCAGGATCTTGCAACAGAGTCGCCCCTGCGCACCAACGGCTATGGCGAGAGCAATCCCAAGAGCAATGGGTATGCGGGTGACGCGCTGAGGCCAGGGACGCGCGAAGCCAACAGTGTGCAGCAGCAGTGGATGGCCGACGTCACCACCAAGGTGCTCCTGCCCCACTTCCTCGCACAGAAGAAGCCCTTTGCTCTCCTGTTCTGGTCAAGAGACCCTGACGGTTCTCAGCACAACGAGGGCGACAGCCTGCAGCAGATCGCACCCGGCATCAACGGGCCCACGTCCAGTCTGGGGCTGCGCAATGCTGACCATTGCTTGAAACAACTGCTGACCTGGTTGGACGAGCACCCCGCGGTGAAGGCCGTCACCGATGTGCTGGTGACCTCGGATCATGGCTTTGCCACCATCACGCGGAGGGAGATCGCCCCAACGGGTCAGGTTACGGCAGAGCCCTCCGCCGCTCTTACCTATGAGCTTGGCCCAAGGGAGGAACCGGAGCCGAAAGGCACGCTGCCCACAGGCTTTCTGGCCATCGACCTTGCCCTTCGGGAACACCTCCGCCTGTTTACGGCAGGCGAACGAACGGCTACCGGTCCCTCGGTCTATAAAGAGCTCGTTATCGGTGGGGAACGGTCGCACGTTCCGGAGATGGGCAGCGCTCTCCTCGCGAACCACCCGATCCAGAAGTTGGACGGTTCGGACGCCGATCTGCTCGTGGCCGCCAATGGCGGTTCCGACCTTATCTACGCGCCCACCCACGATGCCGGGGCCGTTCAGCGCACGGTGGCGACCCTGGGAGCGTTGGACTACATTGGCGGTATCTTTGCCGACGAACAACTCTGCGGGAAGGCCATGGCCGCCTGCCCTGGAGCTTTGCCCCTTCGGGAGATTGGCCTGGTCGGCGCCACCAGGCTGCCCCGTCCTGCCATCGTGGCTACCTTCAAGGTGTTCTACGCAACGCCGGGGGATCTGCAGAGCGCCCTGCAGATCTCCGACACGACCCTTCAGGAGGGTCAGGGCATGCACGGCGGCTTCGGGCGGGAGCAGACCTGGAACAACATGGCAGCGATCGGCCCTGATTTCAAGCAGGGCTTCGTTGATCCGGTTCCCGTCGGCAATATGGACATCGCCCCGACCCTTGCCAAGGTCCTCGGCTTTGAGCTTGCCTCCGTGGGGAGCCTGCGCGGCCGGGTCACGGTAGAAGCTCTGCAGAAGGGCTCGCCCGGCAGGCAGGAGCCGGAAAAGATGCTGCGATCCAGCCCGAACCAGGGGGGATGGAGCACGCTCTTGGAGTACCAGGAGCATGGAAACGTCCGGTATTACGACCGGGCATGTTTTGTGCCCAGGGATCAGGCGAGCTGTGGCAACGACGCGTCACCTTCCTCGAAGCGATAGCCGCGAGGATGAAGCCGTCAGCCGGCAAACGGGAAGAGCCACTGGAGGACACGATCAAAGCGGCGAGCCCACGCGTCCTCGTCATGCACACCCCCGGGCACACGCAGATATCTCAGGTCCACCTCATCCTGCCAGCCGCGCGTCAGCAGTCGTTGGTGCAGCAGGTCGGTATCCCGAAGATGCCGTAGCCCTTCGGCCATCCCCATGTCCAGCCAGATGCGTGGCCGGGGCCGGTCTTCATGGAACACAGGCCCGGCCGGGGGCGACGGATCCCATCTGCGAAACGGCGGCAAGGTCTGTGGCCTGCCGGAGTCTTCCGGACCGATGCGGGTCAGAATGTCGCGGCGATTCCACCAGACAGAAGGGGACAGCACACCCAGCCTTCCGAAGACCTGAGGGTAGTCAAGGCCGATCGCAAGCGAGATAAGACCGCCCAGGGAGGAGCCTGCCAACCCTGTATCTGCGGGGCCCGGCAAGGTACGGAGTTCGCGGTCGATCAGTGGCTTGAGCTCATCCACAAGCAAACGAGCATACAGCGGCCCCTGGCCGCCACCATGCCGGCTGTCCCGCGTAGGCGTGTATTCGGCCATGCGGCGGTGACCGGTGTTGTTCACCCCTACCAGGATGAGCGGTCGTATCAGCCGCTCGCGAGCGAGACGGTCCGCGGTCGCATGGGCTCGCCATGTTCGACCTGGAACGTAGGAGGTATGGGGATCGAACAGATTTTGCCCATCGTGCAGATAGAGCACCGGGAACCGCCGCTCAGGCTCGGCACCATAACTGGGCGGGAGCCAGATCGAGATGTCACGATCGTCCGGCAGGTATGCTGACGGAAAGGCAACGATCTTGCGCAGACGGGGATTACGATCCAACACTTCTGGATCGTCAAAGGACCATTGCCCGTCGCTGTTGCGTTCGGGTTGGATACCGTCAAACGGAAGCTGCCGCACCTGCGAGGGGGCCGGCGTGGGCGTCAAGGGGGCGAGTTGATCGTGGTCGGTAGGCAAAACAGGGATCTGCGAGACGGGAAACAAACGGTACGCCCGGTTTCGTCCGGGAAGACTGGCGGCGTAGGGTACCTGAAGGTAGATGCATGAACCGCGAATACCATCGCTGGCACTCGCATGAACTGGGCCGGGACATGGAGATGCTTGTCTTCGGCCATGGCGGTTTGCCGGCCATTGTCTTTCCCACCTCGCAGGCCCGCTTCTACGAATTTGAAGACAACGGGATGGTGGGTGCTGTCGCCGACAAGATCGATTCTGGCAGGCTTCAACTCTTTTGTGTCGACTCGGTCGACGCGGAAAGCTGGTACAACCGGGGTGTCGGATCAGACTGGCGCATCGCGCGGCAGGTCCAGTATGACCAGTACGTCGTGAGAGAGGTCGTGCCTTTTGTTCGCTGGCGCAACCAGTCTCCTTACCTCGTCACCATGGGCTGCAGCTTTGGCGGCTTTCACGCCGTGAACTGCGCCTTCAAGCACCCGGACGTTTTTACCGGCTGCTTGTCGATGAGTGGAGCCTTCGACCTGAAGGCGTTGGGCTTTCTGCCCGGGTACTACGACGCGAACGCCTACTTCAATCTGCCGCTGGACTACTTGCCCGGCCTTCGGGATGAGTGGTTTCTCGGGCAGATGCGGCAACGGCGATATGTGCTGGCAACCGGGGATCATGATCAGTGCTGGAACGACAATGAGCGGCTTGCTGCTGCCATGCGTGCGCAAGGCATACCGGTCCAGCTTGAGGTCTGGGGAAATGGTACGCGGCACGATTGGCCCTGGTGGCGCCGTATGCTGCAGGTCTATGTTTAGCGTTCGCTTCGTGGGTGCGGCTCGCTAGGGCAGCTCCGGCTGCGGAGTAGGGATGGGCTTGGAGGTCGCCTGGACGCGACCGAGAAGCCACCGTCGGCACGGCTTCTCCACCGCAACGTACGTGAGCCACGCGAAGGGGTACACCAGGCAAAGCCAGAAAGGGCTGCGCATCCCACCGCCGGGCAGACGACTTGAGGCGGCATACAGCCAGTGGTCCAGCGGAACTTGTAAAAGGTACACGCCATAGCTGATCTCGCCGCCGATCTGTAGGGGCCGGCTGGCGAGCACGCGCGATGGGGAAGAGGCAAGGGCCCAGATGAGCAGGCAAAAAGGCCCTAACAGCAATCCATTGCGCACCACCTCGTGCGGAACCGCGAAGTTCAGGCAAAGGGTCACGGCGCAGACGAGCAAGGCGGCGGGCAGCAGCCAGGCTGGCGTTCGCTCTGCCCCGAAGGGCGCGGTTTGCTGTCTCGTCGAGAACGCGATGCCGAGAACGACTCCTGCAAGGAACTCTCCCACACGGAACAGCGGTGTGA
>CAXTRM010000223.1:0-6103 GCA_964246625.1 uncultured Acidobacteriaceae bacterium | reverse complement strand
GCAGAGGTGGCTGTGGTGTAGATCTATGACAAAGCCTTATAAAAAAAAAAAAGCTTGCTGCCCCAGTCGCGCCGCCACACCTATATCGCGAGCCTGCTACGCATTCCGCACGTCGGGGCCGCGGTGAACAAGATGGAGCTGGTGAGCTACGACGAGGCCGGCTTCCAGACCATCCGTCGCGAGTTTCTCGAACTGACGGCGCGGCTCGACCTGCCCTCCGTAGAGCTGATCCCGGTAAGCGCGCTGGCGGGCGACAACGTGGTTGACCGCAGCCCCCACATGCCCTGGTACAGCGGGCCGACCCTGCTGGACTACCTGGAAACGGTGCCGTTGCAGGTGGCCGAAGCCGGCGCAGGTCCGCTGCGTTTTCCCGTGCAACTGGTCGTGCGGCCCGACGCCACGTTTCGCGGATTTGCGGGGCGGGTGGAACGTGGGGAGATGCGGCCCGGCACGCTGGTCCGGGCTCTGCCAAGCGGCCGCACAACCCGGGTACGCTCGCTTGTGACCTATGACGGCGAATTGAAGCAGGCACACTGGCCGCAGAGCATCACGGTAGAGCTGGACGACGAAATCGATCTGAGCCGCGGCGAGATGCTGGTGGCCGAAGAACAGGCCGCCCCGTTGACCGGTACCCGGCTTCGGGCGATGACGGTGTGGATGCACGAACAGCCGCTCACGGTGGGCGCGACCTACCTGCTCAAGCACACCACGCGAACGGTCCGTGCCACGGCCCGGCGTCTCGCCTACAGGGTGGACGTAAACTCGACCGAGCACGAGGGTGCGACCGAACTCGCGCTGAACGACATCGGCGAAGTGGAGCTGGAAACCAGTCTCCCGCTGTTCTTCGATCCATATCGCGAAAACCGCTCGACCGGCTCCTTTATCCTGATCGACCCGTTGAGCAATGCCACACTCGGCGCGGGGATGCTGCTGGGCGAGGCGCCGGAAGGGCACGCGGCCTCGTCTCCCTGGCGTGCGCTCCGCTTCGTCCTACTGCGAGGAGATCTAGCGGCTGTGCAGAGCTGGCAGCACACGCTGCAGGCCCAGGGGCATAAGGCCGTTATTGTCGACGATCCGTTGATTGCGGATGCCGCGTTGCCGGGGGTTGTCCGTGCACTGCAGCTGGCGGGGGTGGTTGGTCTGTCTGCAAGGGAAGACCTCGCTCCCGGGATCATGGACGCGCTGCGGGCCGTCGCGGGTGAAGGTCTGGTGGAGGATGCAGCGGACCTGGCGAGGGAAGAGGAGGGAGCATGAACGGCACCGAGGAGCAGGTTACGTCGTTGCACCTTGAGGTCCCCGCGCAGATGCCGGCCTTTGCGGCACCGGAGGCACTTTCAGCGGAGGAGCTGGTGGCCGCCGTTGCGGATGCCTCGGGCGGCAAGGATGTGTGCTTCACCAGCAGCTTTCAAACGGAAGACATGGTGGTGCTGCACCTGTTGCGCCAGCGCTTGCCGCGTGTGCCGGTCATCTTTCTCGAGACCGGCTACCACTTCGCGGCGCTGCTGGAGTACCGCGACAGGCTCGCCGCGGCCTGGGAGCTGAACCTGATCAATGCGCTGCCCCCAACCGCGCGGGACGAGCATGAGGCCACACACGGGTTGTTGCATATCGTGCAGCCTACGGCGTGTTGCCAGATGCGCAAAGTGGAGCCGTTGATGCGCTCGCTTGAACCGTACCGCTGGTGGTTCACCGGCCTGCGGCGGGAGCAGTCCCCCACGCGGGCCAACCTGCGCAAGGTGGAAGATCACAAACTGCCCACCGGCACCACCATGAAGAAGATCAGTATTCTCGCCGACTGGACGTGGGATCAGGTGAGTGCCTACGCGCGCGAGCATGCCATTCCCCGGCTCGCGCTATATGACCAGGGATACACATCGATCGGCTGCGAGCCGTGCACCGCGATCCCGGAGGCCGGGGCCGACCCGCGCAGCGGGCGGTGGGGCGGCAAGAAGCTCGAGTGCGGCATCCATACGTTCAGCGAGAAGGCCTGACTGTGGTGGAGCGGCGCAGCATTGTCGACAGGTGGAAGCGGGGCGACGCCGTGGCGCTCGCCACCCTGATCCGCATAGAGGGCTCGAGCTACCGGGATGCCGGCGCCCGCATCCTTGTGGCGCGCGATGGCACCTATGTCGGCTCTGTTTCGGGCGGCTGCTTGGAAGCGGAGATCGTCCGCAAGGCACCGTGGCTGGTACGCAACGGGGCACGGGTGGAGCGGTATTCCACCCTGTTCGACGACACAGCCGATATGCCGTACGGCTTGGGCTGCGGCGGCACCGTGGACGTGCTGATGGAGCCGACGGGTACGCCGGAGTTCACCGCGCTCATGCAGGCGCTTGCCGATTCGCTGGCCGGTTTGACGCGACATGTTTCGACGTGGGTACCTGATGACGGCTCGTCGCTTGCCCGTGAAATCTGCGACGGGGAGGGCGGTCTGCTGTTCCGCAGTGACCCGCTGCCCGGGACCTCGAAGGACGAAGGCTTTTCTGAACTGCTGGCTCCTCCGCAGCGGCTTCTGCTCTTCGGCGCTGGCGAAGATGCCAAGCCGCTGGTGCGCATGGCGGCCCTGCTGGGATGGACCGTGCTCGTGCTGGATGGACGACGCCAATGGGCGCAACCGTCCCGCTTCCCTGAAGCCGAGCGCGTGCTGGCCACACAAACCCTGCAGCCGGTCAGCCTCCTGCCGCAGGACGCAGTGATCCTGATGACGCACAGCTACGAGCAGGACCGCTCGTGGCTGGAGCAGGTTTTGCCCTTCCAGCCACGCTACCTGGGGCTGCTTGGCTCCAGGCACCGCAGCGCCCTGCTGGTGGCAGAAGCGGCAAAGACGCTTGGCTGGCCCTTGGCGCAGGCCTGTGAGCGCTTGTTTTCGCCGGTTGGGTTCGACCTTGGCGGTGACGGTGCCGAGGCGATCGCCTTGAGTGTGCTTGCGGAGATCCAGGCCTGTGCCCACGGCAAGCTGGGAACCTCCCGCAGATTGACGCCGGATACGATCGCGGAGCAGATTGCCCGCGGGGGCGCTTCCCGGTATCTGCAGGCTCAGTGCGCCCTGTAGCGGCGGCCGCCGTCATCCTGGCTGCGGGTGCATCGCAGCGGCTTGGACGTCCGAAACAATCGCTTGTGCTGGCGGGCCAGATGCTGCTGGTGCGCGCTGCCCGCACCGCAAAGGCGGCCGGCCTCGGTCCCGTCCTTGCCGTGGTGCGCGACATGCAATGGCAGGCGGCCCTGGAGCCGCTAAAGGTCGACCTCGTACTGAACCAACACGCCGCCGAGGGGATGGCGAGCTCGGTGCGGGCAGGTGCCGCTGCGCTGGCTGGCACGGAGGTCAAAGGGGCCGTGTTTCTCACGTGCGATCAGCCGTTGTTGCAGCCTGAGCACCTCGTCGCCCTGTGCGCGCTCCCTGAGCGGCTGACCGGGTCGTCCTATGGGGGCCGCACGGGCGTTCCGGCGTACATCCCAGCCGCACTGTTTCCGGCACTGCTTTTGCTGGAGGGGGACGTGGGAGCACGGTCCCTGTTGCGTGACGCGGCGACAATCGTCAACGAGGACCTTGCGCTGGACATCGACACAGAAGCGGATGTCCAGCGAGCCGCGGAGCGCTTCGGGGAGACCGCGCCCGGTACACAGGTACAGCTGGACCGCTAGAAGTGCCTCAGTTGCTGCCGTGGGGCATCTTCGATGCTGCCCCCAATGGCTTCGGTGGCTCCCAGGCCGGAAGGCCTTTCGATGCGCTCGATGGAGCGGCTGACTAGGTCTCGCGACCCAAGGCCCACGGCAAGCGACAGCGCAAACACAATGCCCCCGAACAGAATGCCGAACGCAAGTTCAACGATGGTACCGCCAATCCGGAGGTGGTCCAGCGCCATAGCTGCCGTGAGTACCAGCACCAGCCACTTCACGCCCAGCGACAGTACACGCGCGTATTGAAGCTGTGCGTTGACGGCGCTGATCAGCACCGACCTTGAAAGGAAGCGTGCAATCAGGCCGCCAACAAACAGCAGCAGCACGGCGCCGACAAGGTGGGTCAGGTAGGGCAGTACGAAGAGCTCAACCTGGGAGTTGGCCTGGTACGCGGCGTCAAAGCCGGTGAGACCCACCGCGATGCCTACAAGGATGAAGATCCAAAGGACGGTTCGGGCGGCCAGGGCGCTGGGTGAATGCGCCGGCGACCAATCACCCAGGGTGGTTGCGGCCCCGGGCAGGCGCCAGGAGGACACCCGTTCGTCAAACCGGAACCGCACCAGAACGGAACGGAGCAGCGCGGCGACTCCCCACCCCAGCAGGGTAAGGAGCACGATCGCCATGAGAAACACCACCAGTCCTGGAAGAAAAGCAACAAGTACATCGATCACGCGGTGCGTGGACTGGCGAAGAGCCAACTCGATCTGCGGTCCCATAGATTTCCCTTTCTGCGCGGAGCGCTTACACACGAGGCGGAGTGAAACGACTCCGCTAAGGATTGAAGCGATCCGGCCACCGCCAGCGGGAGACCAGGTACGGCTTTTCCTGCTCGAACGCCGTTGCTGTGCTTTCCAGTAGGTTGTTTTCCGCGCCTGCGTCGCGCAGCAGACTCGCCACCCAGGCGAGGTAGAGAGGAGTCATGGCGCCCAGCAGATGGCCCCGGTTCAGGGTTCGCAGATGGAACGCCAGGGCAAAGTCGTACACCACGCGCGCCCAAAGGTTGGGCGAGAACGAAAAGCTCTCGGCAGGTGTTACCGACAGCTTCTTGAGGGCCAGCAGGCTTTGCGGCGGCAAGACCAGCGCCCAGATCTCGCGAAGGTTGGCGTAGGCCACACGGAAGTTATCCGCCAGCGCCCGAACCTCCTCGGCGGTCTCCCCCGCAGCCGCTGCATGCCGGGCCGGCGGAGCGGGTCGTCCAGCCGGCAGTGTGCGCGCCCGCTGCCAATAAGTCGCCTTGCCCTCGATGTCGGCAAAAAGTGAGGACGTCACCGCAGGGAAAAGGACGTTCAGGTCCGACTCCTGCGGGCGGGGGATAGTGCGCTCTACACCTTCCACCTGCCGGATGCTGTAGCCGGCAATCGAGGCCTCCGCGACCGGCCACACCAGCCCGTCCTCCGCTGCGGCACCGGAGCGCCCGGCGACTGCGGCCAGTCGGGCCAGCATGCGGGTCGACAGGGCTGTATCGAGCGGAAGGGGAAAGCGTACATCCACGCCGAACAGCGCGCGGGTGAGCGGGTAAAGCAGTGCTGAGTTGACCAGGCCCTCTTGTGGGCCGAGCTGGTATCGCGGCACCACCAGGTCGGCACCGCCCTCAAGGGCTTTGCGCAGATCGGCGATGGCCTGTGGCGCCAGGGTTCCTGTCTCCGTGCCCATCAGCAGCACGCCCGACACACCCCTGTGTTCCGCCAAGCGGGCCGCGGCGGTATAGTCCGCGGCGTTCAGGATCCAATCGCTTTCGGTGCGGTGGACCGGATAGGGAACAAGATGGACCGCTCCCTCTCCCAAGGTCTGCTCCTCTACCTGGTCGGGCGAGGCAATCAGCAGGGTCTCGTCAGGAAAGGTCGCCTGCAACCGGCCAATGATGGCCCCGAGGACGTCCGACGGCATAGAGGGCAGACAGATGGCCAGCTGGCTTTTGGCGGGCGAGACCGCTGGCCCACCCTCCTGAGGTAAAGGATGTGCTGTTTGCGTCTCGGGTACAGGAAGTGTGGACATCAGTTTGCCCCCGCGTCTTTCGCCTTCGCCGCCGGTTCAAGCAACGTCAGCAAACCTGTCATGGGAATGGAAAGCCAGGCAGGCCGGTTGTTCAGCTCGTAGAGCATCTCGTAGAACGCCTTTTCCAGCAGCAGGGAAGCCAGCAGAGCACGTCCCTCTACCGGCTTGGGCATCAGTTCCGCCCGGGCCTTTACGGCTTCAGAGTAGCCAGCCAGAAAGGCTGCCGAGCTTGCGTTTTGCCACAGCAGCGCCCATGGCCGCAGCGCGTCGAGCGTATCCGGACGACGTTGGGTCGCGCGTTGCAGCGCCGCCTCCGCTGCATAGCTGAAGCTGCGCAGCATGCCCGCGACATCACGCAGAGGAGACTGTTTGCGCCGGCGCTCTTCCAGCGTCCGTGCCGGCTCACCTTCGAAGTCAACCAGCAGAAAGT
>CAXTRM010000222.1:864-6156 GCA_964246625.1 uncultured Acidobacteriaceae bacterium | reverse complement strand
ACGCTATGAAACCAAACAGACCGGGGAGGGCGAGGCGCGGCATGATTTAATTTACGACTGGTCTCAACCGGATCTGCACAGTTTCTCTTGCGTCGGAACGCAACACAGTACCCGGAGCCCTGGTCTGTTCCGGATAGCCAAGCTCCTGGTCGATCGAAAGCATCAGGCGATTGTCATTGGCCAACTCGGTCTTGGACGGTGCCGGGGCAGCGATCGGCGCGGCAGACACGGTTTGTTTCCCGAGGTGGTTCATTGGATCGAAATGAAACACCAGCAGCCCCGTCAGCGCGGTCATTGCCAGCCCGGTACTCCAGGACGGTACCGCCCAGAAGCGCAGTGCCCACCGCGGCGGCACGGGAATCCGTCCTGGCGCAACGACCTGGGCCCAGCGGGTGCTGATCCCGGCGAAGCTCGCCATCGAGTCCCGGACGCTTTCCAGTTCGCCGCGGCAGTGATCGCAGCCCAGCAGATGGAGGCGCACGGCCTCACGAGGAGCCTCCCCGGCCAGCAGGTCACTGAACTCGGCGTCGGTCAGGTGCCGTGTCGGACGAGGGCTCATTACGCTCCTCCCACCTTTTGCCGCACTGCCTTCACAGCACGATGCAGATGCGTCTTCACAGTGTTCACTGGCATCTTCATGGCCACCGCAATCTCGGACAGCTCCATCTCCTCCGAAAAGCGCATGAGGAACACCGCCCGCTGATTGTAGGAAAGCGTTTTCAGCGCTTCCGCCACCGCGGCGGCCTGCTCACGGGCCAGCAGCTGCCGCTCCGGCGAGCTTTCGGTCCCGGGCAGGATCGAAGCCACTTCCATCACGTCGGTCGCAGTCTTAGCTGCCTTCCGCCAGAACTGCACCTTGCGCGTTCTTTGGTGATCCCGGACCAGGTTGACCGCAATCGAGGTCAGCCAGGTCGCCACACTGGAGTCCCCACGGAAGTTCGCCCGGTTGGCCCAGGCCTTCAGGAAGCAGTCCTGCACGATGGACGCCGCCGCGTCGTCGTCACCGACCGAAAACGTCACAAAACGCAACAGCCGCGCACGATGCGTGCGGACCAGGGCGTCTATGTCGTCGAGTTCGGAGAGGGCACGCTCCCGCTTTCCTAAAGCGAGGAGTTCTCCCGCGGTGATGGCTGTCTGCATATCGTTCATAGACGCTGAATCTATGTTGTTGGATTACTCCATCATCCTACGCTCCCGCAAAGGTTGTATGGCAGTGTTTACTTTTGCGCGTCTCCCGGCCGCCGGGCCTCAGGCAGCCCCACACCGCTCTCACGTTCTCCCGAAAGCCTCCAGGCAAGCCCTAAAATGGCTGGTGCGGCTCGACACCCCGCACCAGGCAGGCACCATGGCGCTCCTTTTCGCGGCCGGCTCACTCCAAACCGAGCTTTCAAACGAGGTCATGCGGGACGGATTGGCAACGGCTCTCTCCAGGCTCGGGACCCGGCGCAAGGTCCTCGCGCTGCCGCCGGACTTCACCCGGGTTCACTCGCGGGCCGGCAAACTGACCGAGATGGCCCACCAGATCCTGGGGCCCGCGCTCACGGAAGTGACCCGCATGTTCGGCACTACGCCTCGCAGCCTCTTCCGCGTCCATGACTGGCGTAACGACGTCGTAACTCTGGGCGAGGTCCCGGCCGCGTTCCTCAAGGAGGTCTCCGAAGGCCAGCTCGATTACACCTGGCCCGCACAGGTCAACCGGCTGCTCACCACCGGCGGCCACGATCTCATCCTGTCGATCGGGCAGGTGGTGCCCCACGAGGTCGTGGGCATGGCCAACGGGGTCAAAAATGTTCTCATCGGCACCGGGGGCCCGCTCGGCATCCACCGGTCCCATTTCCTGGGCGCCGTGTATGGCATGGAACGGATGATGGGACGTGTAGACACGCCGGTGCGCAGGGTCCTGCAATATGCCAGCCGGCACTTTGCCCGTCACCTGCCTCTTGTTTATGTGCAAACCGTGGTGGCGAAAAACGATGCAGGGGAACTGGTGGTACGCGGGCTCTACATCAGCGACGATGAGGAGGCTTTTGAACGGGCTGCCGCCCTCAGCGCGGCCTGCAACTTTCAGCGTCTCCCACGCGCCGTGCGCAAGGCGGTCGTCTACCTCGACCCGGACGAGTTTCACTCCACCTGGCTTGGCAATAAGAGCATCTACCGCACCCGCATGGCACTGGCCGATGATGCGGAGCTCATCGTGCTGGCACCCGGCGTCCGCACCTTCGGAGAGGACGACGCGATCGACCGGCTCATCCGGCGCTACGGGTATTGCGGTACCCCGGCGACGCTTGCAGCCGTTCGCGAGGACGCCGAGCTTGCCGACAATCTCAGCGCCGCTGCGCATCTGATCCATGGTTCCAGCGAGGGACGCTTTCGCATCCAGTACTGCCCCGGCCACCTGACGCGGAAGGAGATCGAGTCGGTGCACTACGACTTTGGCGATCTTTCCGTGTATGAGCGGCTCTACAACCCCGCCGACCTGCGGGACGGGTGGAACGTGGTAGCCGGGGAGGAGATCTTTTTTGTCTCAAACCCCGGGCTGGGTCTTTGGGCACACGAAACCCGTCTTGGCGCGGCCGCTGAGGTGCCAGCCGGGACGGAGCCGTATGGGCGAGCCACAACTGCCGGCTAGGTTGTCGCCATCTCGGCCGCTGTCGGCAGCGTTGAGTCTTTCTCTCGCAAGCAGAGCCGGCCAATTCTCCAGGCCAAAAGGGCAAACAGCGCGGCCACGGGGAGAACGCGGTCCACTCGTGTCAAAAACAGGACCCCGGGACCAGGCGCTTCGCTTCGGCTCAAGACGTAAAGGCTTGGCAGCCAGGCAAAGGCGGCCAGAACCAGGCACCACCGCCAGGACCGGCCCAGGACTACAGAGCGGCCCATCATCAACAGAATGGCGGCCACCGGAAGAACAGCGGTGTACTGGTACTCCCAAACTGTCGGGTAGGCGAGAAAGAAGTCCAGCGAAGCGGCAAGCAGGAGCAGCAGCGCGGCCTCGCGCCGCACCCGCACCTCGCGTATCCGCGGCACGGCCACGGAAAGTGCAAGCACCCAGGCGGTAGGCAACAGGTACAGCCACGCCGTCGTCCTCACGCCCAGCAGCCCGTCCAGGAAGACAGGCAGTGAGTACACATCGATGTGCTGCAGCCGGTACCCCGACTGCGCAATCAGGTTGAACCAGTGCACGCTGTTGTCGCGCATGTCCGGCGTCACGTGCAGCCCATTGAGATAGATGTTCATCGTGCGCTTCACCAGGGCAGGGTGCCATGAGAGCCAAAAGATGCGCCCCAGGCTGATGCGCTCGGGATTCAGGTCAGGCACAACCTGGAACAGGACCGACACAGGCACGTAGACGGCAAGCGCATCCAGCGCAGCGCGGCGGGTCTCCCGCATCAACAGCAGAAGCGGAAATAACAGGAGCACAACCGGCTTGGTGAACAGGCTGATCAGCAAACCGACGCGAACGTACCAGCGCGTGTAAGGCCGCCACCACAGCAGACGGTACATCCCGACAAACAGGACTGTGAGGCCAAGCACGGTAAAGGCCTGCACGTTGCCGACCCACAACATCAGGTACGTCGGAAAGGCGCCCACAAAGAGCAGCCAGATCAGCCTGCGCTTGAGTGGATCCTCGATCTCGTGCGCAAGAAACAGGGCGCACAGGGCCATGGTGGCCAGCGACAGCAGGGTAAACACCCCATAACTGTCTCCCGGGGCAAGCCGGCTGAGGGGACCGCCGAGGACGACCGCAAACAGCGGGTGCGCCAGGTACCAGGTGAAGTGGTTTCCGTAGCTGGGAGGGTCAAAGGTGCCGTACAGGCTGCGCCCCGCGGCCAGGTTCAACCACGCCTTGGGCAGTGAGTAAAAATCGATGCCTTGCACATCTGCATGCGCGCAATCGAAGAAGAACGGATTCAACAGCCCAAGGCGCAAGCTGATCAGTTCCACCAGGACCCACGCCGTCGTCAGCCACGGCAGCGCGTGCACAAGGAGCACCCGGAAGGACCTGTCGCGGGTCGAGGAGATGGCATCCGCCTCGCGTGCGGCCGTTGTTTCGTCAGCGGGAAACTGCATGAATCGCCTGTTCCAGTACTACACGGGCCGAAGGTGCGGCTTCTTCGTTGCGCCTGCTCGGTGCCCACGATTCGGCCCCAACAAGCTGCATCCACGAAGAAGCGCCCGGTACACCTGCAAGGAGTCCTGAAGGGGATGGAAGTGAGAGCTGCGATTTTTGTCCAGGTACACCGTCCGGATGGCAATCTCATCCGGAACACCTGAGTTGCAGCAAAGATACAACAACATCACGGTTTCGTAGTCGTACCGCTCCCCGGGCAAAGCCATCAGGGCGGGCAGCAGGGTGACAGGTAGCCCGCGAAGGCCGGTCTGCGTGTCCTGCACATCGCAGCCCGTACGCCACGCAAAGATCCTGCGGGCCAGGCCATTGCCGAAGCGGCTGCGCCAGGGCACCTTGCCGGCAAAATCACGAACGCCCAGAACGGGCCGGGAAAACGTGGCGGCGAGCCGGCGTGCCACCAGGACAATGTCGGCTGCCAGGTGCTGGCCGTCCGCGTCCGCCGTCACAACGCCGGTCACGGCAGGTGACAGGCCGAGAACGTACTGGAAACCGGTCTTGAGGGCCCGTCCCTTGCCCCGGTTCTCGGTGTGGCGACACAACGCAACCTCGGGCAACGCGGCCAGCCTTTCGAGCAGTGCCTCGCTCTGCGGGCCGCTGCCGTCATCAACAAGGACAAGACGCAGCAGCTGCGCCTGGCGTAGCTCACCGACGAGCGCCTCGAGGCGGGCATCCGGTTGCCACGCCGGAATGAGCACCACGACGCCGGACAGGGCGCGGGCCGTGGCCTGCTCCACGTCCAGATCCACATCCGCGTTCGGCAAGGCGGTTTGCGCTGTCGGGGAAAGCCCCATGCCGGACATCCTAGCCTCTTTGAAGCGAAACGGTAATGCCACGTTGGCGGGACGACGGAGGCAGGCAGCCCCTGTTTACGGCACAGAGGAGGACCTGTTCAGGTGGTAAAGCGTTTCCGCATTGCCTCGCAACACCATGCGGGCCAACTCCTGCGCTCGCAGCGACGAAATCTCTCCATCACGCTCCATGCCGGTCAGCGCAATGCCCAGCGCATGCCGCTCGTTGCGGGCGCCGAGCCAGGCCGACTCTTCCCACCCCATCGCTGCCGAGTATGGGTACGCGTCGGTTCCAAACAGCACCTTCTCCGGATAGGTTTCCATCCACTCCCGCAACCATCCAGCCAAGGTTCTGGCTGGAAAGAGCAGCGCCTG
>CAXTRM010000222.1:0-854 GCA_964246625.1 uncultured Acidobacteriaceae bacterium | reverse complement strand
GTTGTGACATGTCGAGGTAAAAGTTCGGCTTTTGCAGAAGCGCCCCCGCCTCGCGCACATAGGGCCAGCCGCCATGCAAAAGGACGAAGTTCGTTCTTTTCAGCTTGGGGTCGTTCAAGACCGGCTCCAGCAGCAAGGGGTTTACACCGGCCACGGAGAAATAGCGGCCGCCACCCGCCATGCCGTGGAGGTGCACAGCCAGGCCAAGCCGGCCGCACTCGGTCGCGATGTAGCGAAACAGGAAGTCCTGCAGCCTCTTGTAGCTGGCCGGCTCGGGCACCTCCCCGGCAGCAGGCTGCAGGTAGGCGCTCTCGGCCTGGTCCATGGAAACGTCCGCGAAGTCCAAGCCGCGCAGGTACGCCACCTCGAACTTGATGGCGAGGGCACCCCCATGCTTCTACCGCTCCAGGGTGGGGGTGACCACTTCGGAAAGGTAGTCCCGCAGGGTGCGAGGCATGGCAGCGAGGCCGGCTGCCTGCACGTAGCGCGCGCGGAGCTTGTCTTCCAAGGCGAAGAACTGCGTTCGATCAGGGTTGGCCGCAGCCAACCCCGTGTTGTTCAGGGGAAACAGCAGGGCGTCGTCGTAGGGTACCCAGAGAAACCTTGGCGGCTGCACACCCTCGCCCAGCGCTACGCGGTTAGCGACCATGGTGCCAAGGCCGGCCTTTGCCAGCACCCAGTCAGGGTAGTTCGGGCCTTCACGCCCTCGTACCCGCGCGCGCGCCGCTTCAAGTTCCTGCTGCTGGGCCCCATCGAGGGGTGCTTTGCCCCTGAAGCCCCACAGCGCGCTCCAGGCGGCGGCCAGCGCCGGGTCATCCGGCCGCCAGGCAAGCGGATCGGTTTGCGGTTCCATG
>CAXTRM010000221.1:0-6180 GCA_964246625.1 uncultured Acidobacteriaceae bacterium | reverse complement strand
GTGCAACTTACCCGTACCGATATGAAGGCCTTAAAGAGCGTCCAGGGCGTTGCGAAGTATTTCATCGGACAGGGCCGGATCATCGACGACGCGGGCCAGCATCAGGCCGCCAACCATCAAAGCCAACGCCTGGGTCGCCTGCTTACGTTTAGCGCGACGCGAAGACCACGGAAACTTCTCCACAAAGCCGTCGATCACCTTCCGGATATGCCCCGTCATCACGGAGCGGGCCTGCGGATGCTGGCTGAAATTCGTCGCCAGCGCCGCCATGATGCATCCGCCGGCTGTGTCGTCACGATGGTGGGCGTTGAGGTAGGAACAGAACATGGCCTGCTTGCCTTCTTCTGACGGCTCAAATGCTTCCATGGCAGTTAGAGCTTTAGAGGACGCTTCAGCGAAGGACTTCGCCAGCAAGTCCTCTTTGGATTCGAAGTGGTTGTAGAACGAGCCATGTGTAAGCCCGGTCGCCGTCATGATCTCGCTGATACTGGCACCATCGAACCCCCGCTCTCGAAACAGACGAGAAGCTGCCCGCAATACCCTGGCGTGCTTCTCGGCTGTTTCCTCGGCTGCATAGCGCATGTTTCTAGGTCCTTCTGTTGACATGATACCTGACGACTGTCATGCTTCAGCTGGAATGTAAACCTTACAAGCATAAGGCTTGAGAGAGCGCAGGACGATTTATGTCAGAAAAGAACCTGGGAGTTGCAGTTATTACGGGAGCGTCTTCGGGCATTGGAAGGGAGTACGCGGAGCAGCTTGCGCAACGAGGCTACGATCTTGTTCTCGTCGCGCGAAGGGCCGACCGCCTGACGCAGGCGGCGAGTGAGCTTCAGGCTCGTTATGGGAGAAATATCATCAACGTCGTTGCCGATCTGAGCAAGGAAGCGGACGTTCGCCGTGTCGTTGAAGTGATCCGTACGCAGCCTTCGATCACGTTGCTTGTAAACAACGCCGGCATCATGCTCATGGGACCAACCACGGATGCGCAAGCCGAGCAGGTAAATACCCTGCTGCGGGTAAACATCGACGCGCTCGTTCACCTCTCGATAGCTGCACTGACTCGTTTTAAAACAGAAGATAGGGGAACGCTCGTCAACGTGGGATCGGTGCTCGGATTCGCAGGGTACCCCGGTACAAGCGCCTATAGCGCGACCAAAGCCTTTGTTCTCTCCTTCACGCAGGGTTTACAGGCCGAACACGCGGGCAGCAACGTAAAGGTTCAGCTTGTTGCACCGGCCGGCATCGCAACCGAGGGATGGGACAGTTCCGTTGTCCCTTCCTCGATCATTATGTCTGCACAGGATTGCGTCGCGGCATCACTCAAGAGCCTGGATCTGGGTGAGGAGATTGCACTTCCTTCGGTCGAGAACGTCGATTTCCTGACCAGCTACATCACAGCGAGCAAGACGTTGATGGGCTCGGCTCAGACTGGAACTCCGGCTTCGCGCTACCGTAGCTAAGCCAACCGCCGAGGCGACGTGAGAATCGTTCTGATAGACGCGATTGTGGGAAGTTGAACGATGACCCGGCTGAGAAAGGCACCCGAGCTCGGTGCTTCCTCTAATGCGACTTATCGTCACCAATACCGGACGTGGCCGAGTCTATGGCAAGCAGTCAGGATTCACTGAATGCGCCCTTCCATGCTGTGCGCTTTTTCTGCGACCAACTCCACGAACACGCTTTCAGCAAGCAGTACCGAGCCATGGAGCCTCATCGTTGCAATGGCTTCTACCACGGCGGGGTGAAGTTGGACGAGTTGGACTGTTTCAGGATGCGGTTGAATCCATTCGGAGAGAACAGCGCCTGCGGTACGCTCCATCAGAAAGTGGAAGGCCAGGACACGCGCGCAAACAGCGGCTTGCAGTGGATCACCGTTGTAATGGCTGCATAGTGTACTGAAAGCGGTATACAGAGTCGTATGGTGATCGACTTTAGTCTGTGCAGCAGACGGGCTGGGCAGGTCTGCGCACAAGGCGAGGTAGAGATACTCGCAAACGTCATGGCCATGCTGAAGCGGCGTCTCGGCCGCGGAGAGCCGGCGATTGGCCGCCTCTACGAAGAGAGTGAGCGCAAACGCCATCTCATCGCTGGAAACAGGGGCGAAGTCGGGGGATAACATTGCTGATTCCATGAAGGAACCTGACTGCCGAGAGGCTGCAAAGGACCGGTTCGGCGGGCCGACTGCGCCAGACGCGCGTCCTTACACCACTCAGTCGTAGGGATACAATGCATTGGCGTAGCGATATGCGCCACTGTCCAATGGGGCTATCTTTTTCTGGTTTTCACCTGATCGGCTTGCGGCCCCTTTTCTCCCTGGACCACATCGTAGGCGACCTCTTCGCCCTCTCTGAGCGTTCTGTAGCCCTCGCTCTGTATCGAGGAGAAGTGGACAAAGACATCCGCACCCCCGTCATTACGGCCAAGAAATCCATAACCTTTCGCGTTATTGAACCACTTCACTGTGCCTTCAAACTGAGCCATGGTGATCTTCCTTTTCTCGACGCGTGAGTGGTGCGTTGATTCAACAAGTGTGTGCACAACAGAAAGCAGTTCTTCAGGCCCGCTGGTCATGTGCAACACTTGGACGAAGGGGTGCGCGGATGCTCCCGCAGACATCTTTCTTAGCTCGAGTAGTTTCACCTCGGGCAGAAAGGCGGAAGCGAGCGAGATACCGCAGCTTTTTTCGGCTTCGGACAAAGAATGACAGAGAACAAGGAGCTCGCAGGGCTGACTCGCAAGGCAGGCTTTCAGCCTGGAGGGTGTGTTGACGCATTCCGTCCGAAACCCGTTCTTGCTCAGGAGCAGGCTTCGTGTCTGCTGCAGCCCAAGATCTCGTCCAAAAAGGAGTATGCCGTTGGTTGAATGCATCGTTCTGCCACCCGCCATCACGACAATCTCCTAAATCCGCTGTTGTCTCCGCCCAATACCGGGAATAAGTTTCATTTTTCGTTCCTGGTTTGCGCGGAGCACACCAGGGTCACGATGACGCGCCGTTGAGGAGACGGAGATGCAGGAAGTCAGTTATAAAAACACGATTCTCAGCCGTTTGGAACGGGACACCATCAGGCGGCTCTCGCTTTCCCCGGTTCAGTTCAAGGTCGGCTACGAAATCGAGTACCCAGGCAAACCGATCGACAGCTTAATCTTCGTGGAAAACGGCATGGCCTCTATGACCACGACCTTTCAGGACGGTGCACAGGTCGAAGTTGGGATGTTCGGCTACGAATCCGTCATTGGCGTCTCCGCCCTTATGGGTACTAAACAGAGCCTGAACAGGGTGTACACCCAGATTGCGGGAAGCGGATATGTGGCTCCGATCGAGTTGGGCCGTGCGGAGTTTCAGCGTGGAGGTCTGTTTCAAAAGCTTGCTCTTCGCTACGTTCAGGCCCAGCTTGTCCAGGCCGCGCAGTCCGCCGGTTGCAACGCGAAACATCACCTGGAACAAAGATTAGCGCGTTGGATACTGATCACAGCTGATCGTGTACATCGAGACACCTTCTACATGTCGCAGGAGTTCCTGGCCGACATGGTCGGCAATACCCGGTCCACGGTGTCCCGCGCGGCGGGAACTCTCAAGGACGAGGGACTGATCGACTACAAACGAGGGCAGGTCTCCATCGTCAATATGACGGGCCTCCGCCAGCGGTCCTGCGAGTGCTACGGCATCATCAAGGAACATCTAGACAACTACGCCGCGTTCGAGGACGACCGAACCAAGTAGGCGACAGCTGACCGGCACTGTATGCCAGACGGCACAGACGACCCTGCAGGAACTCCGTAGAGTAATTCATGCAGAGCCCGTCGTCTGGTTAATCCCTTTGTACCAGGACTTTTCGGTTCCTTTGCTGCACGTTTCAAAGGAACCCTAATGAGCGCTCCAAGAACCAATCTACTTCTTGAGTCCCTTTCTCCATCCAACCGCACCGCGATCCTGTCACAGTGTAAGGAGATGAGTTGTCCCATATTGACGTCATTTCAGGCTCAGGAGGAAGAACCGCGCTATGCGTACTTCCTGATCGCAGGCGTTGCCAGTGTAGTGGTCGGACACTTTGAAGGCGCAGCGTCAGAGACGGCTTTGATCGGGCGCGAAGGTGTAGTAGGAGCGTTGTCCCTTTTAGGCACCTCTGCCCCGCCTGCCGACTGCTTCATGCAGGTTGCAGGAAGTGGATATCAGATGCCGCTCAACAACCTGCGGGAGCTCTTCATTCAGTCCGCAGAGGTCCGTACTCGCATTCTTCAGTGTGTCCAGCAGCAGGCGATGACGACTATGCAGGTTGCGGCGTGTAACTCTGCGCATGAGGCCGAACCGCGCCTTGCACGATGGCTGCTCATGATTCAGGACCGAACCCAGGAAGACGTGTTTCAGCTCACCCAGGACTTCCTGGCGCAGATGCTAGGAGCCCGGCGCACCACCGTCGCGCTGGCCGCAGGCTCGCTGCAGCACAGTGGTTTCATCGAATACAGTCGCGGACGGGTAAAGATTCTTTCCCGCGAAGCTCTTAAAACGGCTGCGTGCGACTGTTATGAGGTGACGCACCGGCTACTGCTAAACCTGTACAGCTAAGCTGATGCTCCGAAGAACGATCCCGCGCATCCACGGTGCGGTCACACGCTCCTGGTCTCTCGATGTCTTGCAGTGACGGAGAGCGGATCTGGCATGGTCCTTCTGGAAGATAGCGCTGTCGTAGAGATGGCGATCAGTCCTCACAAACGCCGTTTGTGGGAGGTTGGGCTCTCTTGGAACGGATCGTCTTCACGGTGCATGCTCCTGCCCGGAGGCACACTTCATGTTGGTTCAGAGCGGGGCTTGTGCGGCGGGCTTGGCGCATTTGGCGCACTTGGTCCGGTCTCGCATCCCTCTCGCATGTGGCGGGCATCAGAGCAACGGAGTGGTGCAGAGGGGAATCGACCGGTGACAGCTAAGCATGGCCTACTTCGCGGCCCCAAGTTCAACATGCGTCATACGACGATCATTGAGTCCGCGTTGCCCTTTGTGCAGATGCTCAAAGCATCGCCCGCTGTGAAGAAGATCTCGCTGGGCGTGATCAAGCCTGTGACGAGCGGCCAGTCGCGTAAAGGGGGGTCACATCAGATCAAGGCTCTTGTGCTGCCGACGGCTGTGCGGTTCAGTTTTCGAGGCGGGAGTTCCGTGCAGCAGTTCCACGTCTTTGGGCCGGACCTGCATGTGATCGCCAACCTAGGAACGGATTGGTCCTGATGGCCGACCCGGGTAGTAAGTGCCTCATGTAGTCCCCTCCTGCCTCCCGTGACCTTGTTTGGATCGCCGTTGTAAATGGCCGCGATATGGCCTGCCTGCCCGCTTCCGCGTTGCTTTTGGAGCCCTGATGTCTGCGGAGGATGTAGGCTGGGGGCGTGGCGAAGGCTGACGATGCGGAAGTGTTGATGGTGGCTGGGCAGGCGGTGCGGATCAGCCATCCGGGGAAGTTGTATTTTTCGCGCGAGGTCCAGGTGAGCAAGCTGGAGATTGTGCGGTACTTTCTGGCGGTGGCGCCGGGAGCGCTGCGCGGGATCCGGGACCGGCCGATCGTGTTAAAGCGGTTTGTGAACGGGGCCGAGGCGGAGCCATTTTACCAGAAGCGCGCACCGAACGATGTGCCGGCGTATCTGCGAACGGTGACGTTGAGCTTTCCTTCGGGAAGGACCGCGGAAGAGATCGTTGTGGACGATGAGGCGGGGCTGGCCTGGGTGATCAACCTGGGGTGCATGGAGCTGCACCCACACCCGGTGATTTCCGCCGACCTGGAGCACCCGAACGAGCTGCGCGTGGATCTGGACCCGGGACCGGGTGTGGCGTGGGATGACGTCCGGCAGGTGGCGACGGAAGCCCGGCAGGTTCTGGCTGACCATGGGTTGATCGGGTGGGCGAAGACGAGTGGGTCGCGGGGGATCCATATTAACGCGGCGATTGAGCCACGTTGGGGCTTTACGGAGGTGCGCCGGGCGGCCCTGGCGCTGGCGCGCGAGGTGGAGCGCCGTGCCCCGGCCATTGCGAGCAGCAAGTGGTGGAAGGAAGAGCGGCATGGCGTGTTTCTGGATTACAACCAGAACGCGAAGGACCGGACGACGGCCTCGGCGTACTCGGTGCGTCCGTTGCCGGACGCGCGGGTGAGCGCGCCGTTACGGTGGGATGAGGTGATGACGTGCGCGCCGTCGGAC
>CAXTRM010000220.1:0-6249 GCA_964246625.1 uncultured Acidobacteriaceae bacterium | reverse complement strand
AGAGACTACGTCTGCTCGAAGCGCACCGGCTCGTTACATCGCTTGATGTCGCAGTAAAGAGTGCGGCGTCTGAGGTCGGCTACGAGAGCGTATCTCACTTCAGCAGGGAGTTCAAGCGTATGTTTGGCCTTCCACCGGGCCGAGAAAGGAAGCAGATGACCTGACGGGAGAGAAGCGACGGCCACGGACGGCTGTAGTCCCCGTTTGATAGACGAGGAGAACCCAAGATCTCTGTTGGTTGACAAACCTCATCGGAGATGTGCTTCACTTCGTTCTGGAAGGCAAAGGGTATCCCGTTCGAGCGAAGAACATGTTCGAGTCGAACTCACGGACACGTCCGAGCAGCAGCTCGAGGTCAGAAGCGCAGACCTCCCGAGATTGCTCCACGGATGGCCGAGAGTGCTTTAGGAGATGACCTTTCTGGGCGCGAGATAGACGTACTTAGGCATGCATCGAACGGCGGCTCGAACAAGGAAGGCCTAAACCGCGAGCCTTTCAGTCGCTCGACACATAAGTACCGTTCTGCTCAGGCGGCCTTGCTGACCCTGTTTGCTATGTACCGTTCCACATTTCTAGGAGAACAAACCCCGGGGATCTTCCACTAAGCGTCAAAGACTCGGACTGCTCTTTCTGCGGCACTACGAGCACTTGCAGGGTTTGTGCCGGTGACTAGGCGACCAGCGCTGACTGAATAATCGTCGAATGCTGACATGGGTGAACTGTACTCTGCGCCTGCTTTGATTACAGCATCAGGAACCAACATGACGCCGTCGGACTTGAGCCTGTCTAGAACGCCCAAGACCATCTCGCCTTCCATCGTGAAGCCTGTGACAGTCTTCCCGGCGATGACAGATTTCCCGGTCTTCACATCCAGAACTCCAGGTAGCAACACTGGGCCGTGGCAAACAGCACCCAGAACACCACCCCGACTCCACACATCCTGAGCGATTGCGTGCAGTCCTTTGGCTCCAGGGTAGTCGTACAACGCGGCATGGCCGGCAGAGGCGAAGAACAGGCCGTAGTTGGAACTGATGACATCAGTGGCTTTCTTCAACTGTGATTTCAGCTTGACCATAAAAGGATGGCTCGAGTTCTCGTAAACAGCTTTATCACTCCCAGCCAGGAAGGGCGGCAACAGAGAGAACTCGTCGAAGCCAAAGGTTCCGGTCTCAGAGGCGAAGTCTATTTCGAAACCCGCGGTCGTGAGAACCTCAAATGGATGCAAAGCTTCAGTGAAAAAAACACCGGTCTTCGATCCATCAGGGAAGATTGCTCCTTGAAAGCTACTTACAGAGATGACCGCCTTACGCGGAAGATTAGAAGACATAGCTTACTCCCTCTTACTTTCTGGATCAGTTGTGAGAAGAAAGACTCAAAGTACCACTAGGTCTACACCGATTGAGCGAGTTACAGTCAAGCAGTTGCGCCACGTTTTTCATTCTAAGTACAGGCTGGTCGTAAGAAGATGCCTAAACTCACCGAAGTTGCACCTAATCCTGTCAGCAGAACTCGCCGGTAGCTTTGACGCCGAGCGGATCTCCTCATTGTCCACTTCCGGAACCATATGACTGCGACCTCCGTACGTCGGGGTTGACGGGAGTAGAAGATGCGTCGAGGCTGTAGTTTAGATATGGACTAGGTACGGATCGGCCGACGTAGCGTCATGCAGAGCAGAAGCTATGGCTCAAGGATTCCGCTTGTGGTTGGCTGCAAGGCAGTTCACAGGTTTAGTCTCATACTAGCAACTCGTAACTCTAGGGTACGCCCTAGCAGATGTATGGAAGGCTCGGAAGTGTTCTGCTCTTGATTCTCTAAGAGAGAGATGCAGCCTTAAGAAGAGCATCGTCTGCGCCGGTATCCAACTCGAGGAGTAGGCTTTAACCAAAGCCGCGGTACAGTCGCTACAAGTCGGTCAAGATGCAAGTTGCTTTAACCTGAATGGTAGTTGCCCGTTTCATCGAGCTAAACAGGAAGCCCCCTATGCGGCGTCCCGTTTAACGACATAGCTGCTGTCTTCGCCATAACAGTATCAGCCGATGGCCCAGACCAACTGAGGTATGACCGCAGCATTGCGTTTCAATCAAATATCAATTAAGTGAATCGCTATTTCGCTTCCGCTAACGTGTGCGTATATTTGCTGTTGACGCTGGCTGATCGGCGATCTGCTTAGCTCGTTGTCTTAAGGAGGAGTTCGGAAGTGTTCAAGCCTCCAGAAAAAATCCAAGGTTTAGAAGCTTTCCTTTGGTAGCAGATCCGGCTTGCTTGGGCTCCGACGAACAACCTAGCAAGTCAGTCCCGCCGGATGACCTCGACCACAATCTCGGGGGGCTGATGTTCACCGGATATGCACTGCTACTCGCGCATGTTCCGACTTAAGCCAGAAATCACCGTGCTCGGCTTTGGATGTAAACAGGAGATCCTGATGCAGAACGACATACTAGCGAAACTGACAGCCCAAGCCCTCACCAGCATGAAGGCTGGAAACGAACTCGTGGGGAAAGCGGTCGGTGGTACGAAGTATGCCGCCTCAGACGAGGAACTTAAGAGAGCAGTTGACAAGGGAACCAAGCTGCGAGAAGCGTGGCACGATCGGATCGAGAAGGCACTTACCGCAGTCGGCGGATCTGTTGGAGAGGAGAGAAATCCGATAGTAGAAGGACTTCAAGCGGCTGGGAAAAGGATCAAAGAGCAAGCACCGGACGACACCAGCCGTGATCTTGGCCTCTGCGCTGATGGACAACTCTCGCTGCATTACTGGATCGCTGCATTTGGGAGTGTACGCGAGTACCTCGCGCAGCTTGGTTTACATGAGCATGCCGAGACAATGCAGAGGACGGTCGATGAGGCAAAGCAAGCTGACGAGGAACACACGAACATTGCAACCCGCATTCTGAGATCTTAGAACGGTCCTCTTCTTCAACCTCGTGGTCACTTCCGAAGTCCGTCGCTTTCAGTCAGAAGGCTGAAAGTGGCGTGCTTGACGATCGGCTTAGATCGTGTCTCCTCCTGCATATTAAGCTGCTCCGGAGCTCTCTCTAACCCCCAGGTGGCGGCGGGCTCGGCGTGAGCAGTCTCGAGAGCGCAGATTCATGTTCGCTGTTTCCATAGAACGCAACTGCACATCCCGTTTCGCCGTTCCGAGACGAGTGCGCCGCGTAGGCCTGCCAAGTGCCGTGGACTCAATAGATGCTTCGGCCTAAGCGGTGTTTGGGCTGGACACTTAAGATCAAAGCTTCAACGTCACCGAAGCGAAGTGAAGTCGATTGCGCCCTCACGAAGAGATTGCGCGGAATCGTTCCGCAAGTCATCGGCAGAACGCAATTGACGGGCGAACAACAGGGTTGGAGGAAAGATGCTGATTCGTTCTTTGTTGGTTGTTCTTGGAATCTCCACCATCGTCCTCGCTCTGCATGAGGTCTTCAGCGACATCTTCCAGCCCGTCCATTCCGGCACGTTGAGTGACCTGATCGCGAAGAGCAGCTACAAGCTCTTTCGTGGAACACGCCTAGGACCCTCCTCAGGACCAATGGCGCTCATCCTCATCATTCTTGCGTGGATTGTCTCGCTTGCGTTCGGATTTGCCCTGATCTATTGCGCTTGCTTTCCACACAGCTTCTCCAGTCAGACGAACGAGCTTGCGATGAGCTTCGGCCCTCGGCTGGTCCACTGCTTCTACTTCTCGTTGGGCGCTCTGGCTACATTCCAAACCTTCGATCTCTCACCTGATTCTTCGTGGTTACGGCTGATCGTCGCAGCAGAGGGCCTCATCGGTATTTCGATGATCACCGCGAGCGTCTCTTGGCTAGTCCTGCTCTACCCGGCTTTGGAGCGCACTCGACAGTTCTCACTGAGACTGTCCGTCATTGAGGAAGCTGAAAAGCTGACTGGGATCTCCAGTGTGGAGGAACTCGGCGTTTCCACTTTACTTGAGGTAGCCAAGCTGATTACGACCCTTCAGTTGGACCTCGTTCTCTTCCCCATACTTCTCAATTTTCGCGCGCTAGAGAAAAAGGCGGAGATTGGCTCAGCGCTCCCGTTCGCCCTTCGGCTTTCGAGAGACGGCATGGACCGGCGATCTCGCAGGGACATACGCCTTGCCGCCGCTCAGTTGCAGGCAGCGCTAGACTCGCTAAGCACGATTCTGGCCGAGCGGGTCCTTAATACTCCAGAACGGGATAATACCAAGGTATTTGACTTGCTAAGCACCTACGGTTGAGTGCCGGCTAACGGCATTCTGTAGTCGCCAAAAGCCGCGCGAGAACACATCAATCCGTTTCGAAGAAAGGTAAAAAGGAATGAACAAGGATTCGAGTAAGGGAGAGCAGAAGCTCGCAGGGCGCACACCGTCGCACCGATACAAGATCGTTGCGGTGAACACGATTGCAATTGGTTCTGTGCTAGTAGCGAAATCCCTCTTTACTCGATTGAAACATCCCGATGTGTCGCTTGATCGTCGTCTGTTGAGCGACCTCGTGTTTGCGAATCATATCCTGGCATTCAAAGGGGTGCTTGACGCATACGGCCACGTGAGCGTCCGAGACCCTAACAATCCGGAACGTTTCTGGATGTCGCGTTCAAAGTCCCCTGCTCTGGTCGAACCCGAAGACATTATGGAATATGACCTCGAATGTGAACCGATCAACCCCCGGGGACGCCATTCCTACTACGAGAAATGGATCCATGGAGAGACGTACAAAGCTCGACCCGATGTGAAAGCTGTCGTCCACAGTCACTCCCCGACCGTGATTCCTTTCTCCGCAACAGGTGTGCCGTTAAAACCGCTATTGCAAACTGCCGCGTTTCTCGGACGCGGCGTCCCGGTCTATGACAACCGCCCTATTGACCCCGAATCCGACCTCATGATTGGCAAACAGCATCTTGGCTGTGAGATGGCGCGAAAGCTAGGATCTACAGCATCGGTTTTACTCCTTCGTGGCCATGGGGACGTGGTCGTTGGAGATTCGATACAGACCGCAGTCTTTCGTGCTTACTACACTGAAGTGAATGCCAAGGGTCAAGAGCAGGCCGTCGCTCTCGCCGGACAGGACGTTATCTATCTCTCCGACGGGGAGAGTGCAGCTGCGGAAGCGCTCACCGAGTCTGCTTCAAGCGTCGGACGTGCGTGGCAGCTTTGGAAGCATGAGATACGAAGCCAGAAGCTTCAAGAGCTTAGCTAGAATGACCGGCAACAATCGCATAAAGAAGAAGATGGTCTCGGCTCGGAGCGGGCTGCAGATCCATACTGATTGGCATTGTGTGAACCAACCTAGAGTCTGGAGGAGACAATGATGGGTGCAAGAAGACCAAAGGCGTTAGCGGCCGTTGGATTGGTGGCTGGCGTTGCGACATATGCCTGTTTGCGAAGCGCAAAGTCTCAGGTGCCGCTTGGAACGATCATTGATCAGTGGGAGACGATCAAGGCTCCACCGCCTCCGCCGCTGGAACCCGTAACGGTCTCAGCGGCTACTACGGCATTGTTGCTTCTCGACCTCAACGGGGCTCAAGATGCCCGCAAAGGCCCCTGTAACGCTTCGAGAATTCCGCGTTGCATCGAGTCAATTGCAAAAGTTGCGAAGCTCCTGTCCGCTTCACGGGCCCATGATCTTTTATCGTTGACAGCGTTGGGGGTGAAGACGGTTCCGAAGATATCGCAAGCGCGTTAGCGCCGCGGTTTGGCGAACCCGTTGTAAAGTCAGGTCCGAACAAGTTCATCGGGACCGACTTAGACGAGCTTCTGTCCCGCCGAGGTATACAGACGGTGATCGTCACTGGTACTGCTTCGGAGGGTGCGATCTTGAACACCGCTTCGTTTGCTGCCTTAACTGGGAGAAAGGTCATCGTGCCAGTGGATGGCATGTCGTCCAAGCAACTCTATGCGGAGCAATATGTAGCTTGGCACCTGACGCACACACCAGTGCTGTCGGCTAACGTCACGCTTACAAAACTCGATCTCATCACCTTCTAAGCTTGGGTAAAACGAGCCATTCTAGAATGGTAGAGCCTGTTTAGCCCAAATCGCAAATCTGAAGCGTGCTTGGCTTTCTTGTTCACCTTCATCTCAACCTTCTTCGATGAGGGCGGGGGGAAGGACTTAGACAACAATTTGTGGTCTGGATTTCGCGATTCCTCGGCCAAACAGAAACAGCGAGCTTCAGCTGAGTGCTCTCCAGCTTGAGAACCTCGATCACTCTACTCGAATGCCGCCAGCATCAGATCCACCTGCAAATCGATAAGTTGTTCCATATGTTC
>CAXTRM010000219.1:0-6261 GCA_964246625.1 uncultured Acidobacteriaceae bacterium | reverse complement strand
GCAAAGAAGACGATGGCAATCAGCGCTACCATGGCGAGCGCAATCAGCCATCCTCGTCGACCGAGGCGCGCGGAGCGTCCGACTGTGTTTACCTCCTGTGTCGCTTCCCCCTCAGTGGTTGCGACGCGGTCGGAACTCTTCGGAGCTTCTAAAATTTCTGGCATGCTTGCCTGCTTCTCCCGTTCAGGGTTGTGTGTAGGTCAGTTCGGCCGCGCCTACGGCGCGCGCAAGGTTTGCCCGTGCGATGTTGAAGCGGTACAAGGCACTAATTTCCGCATCGTTAGCTCGGGCGAGCTCATCCTGCGCAGTCGTGACCTCAATGTTGTCCGTGACGCCTGCGGAGAACCGGCCCTGTGCTAGATCGACTTCTTGGCGGGCCAGCCGGACCTGTTCCCGTCCAAGAGCCACATCGCTCTTAGCCGCGCTAAGCTCCACTTGGTCATCGCGCACCTGCTCGCTCACGCGGTTGCGTGCATCCTGCAGTTGCTTGCCGAACCTTTGTTGGTCAAGCGCGGCCAGCTGCCGTTGGGCGGTCAACCGGCCACCGGTAAACAGGGGGATGCTGAAGGTCAACTCATAGTCGTAGCCTGGGTAGATGTTGCTTGGCGTACGGCCCTGCTCGTTCCAGCCACCGTTCAGGGATAGCGTGGGCAGGCTGCGAGCGGACGAGGCCTGATGCTCAAGCCTTGCTGCTGTCTCGCGTTCCGCCAAAGACTGGAGCTCTGGTCGTTGCGAAATGGCGCGGTCAACGGCGTCTTGGAAATCGAAGGCAGGTGTCTTCGAAAACTCATCTTTGTCCAGAAGCTCAATGGACTGGCGCTGAGGAACGTTCAGCAGCCGCTTGAGAGCGAATAGTGAGGTTTCTACTTGGTCCTGCGCATCCGTGAGGCGCTGTTTCTGATCAAGAAGACTCACTTTTGCGCGGGACACGTCGATTTCCGTAGCGACTCCACTGGACTCTAGCGCCGCAGCTTGGTCGGCGAGACTTGTCGCAAGCTGTACGCGCGACGTTGCTGCCGCAACATCCGCCTGTGCGCGCAATTCAGCAAGGTACTGAGCCACGGTCAGCAGTACCGTCTGCTCACGCGTGGAGCGCAGGTCATCTTTGCTGGCGGCCACACGATGACCGCTGGCCTGGTAAAGCCGGATTAGACTTAGGTCGAAGACAGGCGAGGAAAACCGGGGACCGACGTGAAAGCTTTGGAAGGGACCGACGTTCTTGGACACCCCGGCAAATTGCAGACCAATTAGGGCTTCGAGGTTGTAGCGCGAAATCTCCTCGGTCGCTTGGAGACTCGCCTGTGGAAGGAGGTTTGAACGGGACACGTTGAGATCCTGTTGCCGTTCGGCTGCATCAATGTTTGCGACTTGGACATCGAGATTTTGCCGCAACGCAAGAGCAACTGTGTCCTTTAACGTGAGGCGCAGCGGTTGAGTGCTGTTTTGGCAGCGCAGGAGTTGAGGAAAGGCAAAATCAAACACCAGAAATAACAAGAATCCGAGCAGCCTACGGGCTGGTTCCGCGGTCCTACCGGTTTTTTTGTTAGGAAACATCATGCCAATCCTTACTGGCGAAAGGTCCGCCAACAGCTACTCTAGGTTGGCTATCTACATTCAGAAATGGCTTGACGGTAAGGATATGATTGCGTTGCATGCAATCCGCCGACCTCAACCTTCTGTTAGCACTGGACGTCTTGGTACGTGAGCAGAATGTTTCTGCCGCGGCTGAAAGGATTGGATCTAGAGCTCCGGCGGTTAACCGCACCCTGTAACGCGAGCGACAAGCATTGCGAAATCCTCTCCTCGTTGGGGCGGGTAGTCGGCTCCTAGCGACTCCACGCACTCTCGAGATGATCGCGCCTGCAGTGCTTATCGCCGAGGCGCGTTCTTGTGCGAAGCTAGCGTGAACGTAACCTGAGCCAGACCGATCAAATCGAGGCACTGCGGGATAGTGATACCGATTTGGAAACTAGTCCAATCCAGCTGCCGGTCCCGAACTGAAGGTTGAAGTGCTGCAAAGCATCACATTCGCCTGCGTGTTGAGGGCAGATCACCGCCTGGCTGCAATCTTCATCTCTCTCTAAGTTGCTTTTCCAAAGAGTCCAAGATCTGTCTACGCTTTGAGGTGATTCTGTGAGCCTTTCCGCCGCGATTCCTTCGCCTGGGTTGAGGTAGATAACGTCCCGACCGCCCAAAGCAATCGCCTGCTCCTGTTCCTTTGCGTTGAGTTCCGTGTAATACGCCCGAAAGACAGCTGTTCGTAAATTCGGGCCAACAACGACATCACCATGTCCGCGCAAAAGAACGACCGCTGCATCCGGGCCGAGTGTTTGGGCCATCTCGCGACCGAGAAACTGCTGACCAATCATCAAGTCGGAATCGGGCAAGTATCGGCGGTTGTCATAGACCGGCACACCTCGCGTTAGAAAAGCGGCGGTTTGCAAGAGCGGCTGTAGATCAGCATTCGTTGCTGAAAACGGAATGACAGTGGGAGAATGGCTATGAATGATGGCGTGAACGTCCGGTCGTACCTTATAAACTTCTCCGTGGATCCATTTCTCGTAATACGACCTACGACCACGAGCGTGGACCGGGTTGCAGTCTAAATCGTATTCCGTGATGTCCGCAGCGGAGACCAGAGCTGGAGCCTTGGAAGAGGACATCCAAAAACGGTCTGCCCGGTGAGGATCCCGAACGCTTACGTGACCATACGCATCAAGCACTCCGATGTGCGAAAGGATTTGGTTGGCATCGACTAGGTCCCTCCGAAGGGACCAAGGAAGTGAGTTTTGTTCATAGGCAAATCGTGAATAGGCAAGCTTTGTCAACAGGGTCGCGAGTGCTGCAAATGAAGTTCCAAGTAGCAACGGTTTGCGAGCAAGGCCGTTACGCTTCATCGGTCTCGGGCTGCTGACCTGACTTTGAGCTGATGTTGATTTCGTCATTCGGAGGCGAACCTTTCGTTCGGCATCTGTTCCGTTCTCATTCAAATCGTTGAAGGAGATCAATCACGTGCTCAGGCCGGCAGTCCACTGATCGCAACACTCTCTTCGCTAGAGAGGAACTGAAGGTGTTGAGCGCACTCTGAAGCTGCGCTGCAGCAAG
Source organism: uncultured Acidobacteriaceae bacterium (assembly GCA_964246625.1). Classification (GTDB taxonomy): domain Bacteria; phylum Acidobacteriota; class Terriglobia; order Terriglobales; family Acidobacteriaceae; genus Granulicella. The sequence goes on along the minus strand of CAXTRM010000219.1, from coordinate 3,156 downwards.
CTGCCTCCCATGACCCGCATGACGACATGCGCCTTCCTGCGCAAGTCGCACAGCTATACGCAGTGCCGGCGTTACGGCCGCGCTTTCCTCGGCAGCCCGGAAGTTCAGCAGAATCGGGAAGAGTACGAGATCGAGTTGTAGTCTCAACACACTGTGCGCAACCTCGAGCAGTGTGGACACGCCAAGTTCATCAGCAAGGGAGAGACGAGTGAGGCGTTCGGCCTCAGCGAGTGCTGCCATTCGCAAAGAGAATTCGCGAGTCCGCTCCAACGCTGGATACAGCAAAACTAGCCAAGAGACACTCGCGGTGATAAGAGAGATTCCTATAAGGCCTTCTATGGCAACCACGAGCCGGAGCCAAGACGATTTCGGTACAAGGTCGAAGGTCTGAAAGGTTCCCAGTGAACCCACTGAAAAGTAGAAACATTGAAAGAAGCGTGGAAGGGCTCCATAGGCATACTCGTGTGTCTGACTTATGAAATACCGCGGGAACAATCCGACGTAGATGAGTGCGAAGCCAAAAGCGAGTGAAAAGACCCAACACAATATCACAAGAATGACAGAGAGGGGACCGCTCGATGAGCTTAAGGGTGTTCGACGGAAGAGAACGGAGCAAGTGCGAGCGATCACCCCGCTTACGTTACCTGACTGGACTGGTTGGAATATGTCGGTGAAGACCTCATGCAATGCGGCGAGCACGATGAGGCAGCCTCCGAGTTCACAGACGACGAGCAAAACCACGGCTGCACCTTACTTTCCTGCTTGGTCGCAGAGGAAAGGTCTTTCGTTAAGAACGTTCAAAATCTTTCGGAACTTTCGCGCCTTCAATAAATAGACCTAAACCTCAATAGAAGAAAAATCTATCGTCTTCCGGTAAATGAATAAGTGACATAAATGCACCTGGGCGCGGATCGCGTCGACACGGGTTGCTTCAAGACGTGCCTTGGTTGCCGTGAGTTGAAGGTACGAACCCGCGACAGCGAGCACAATCAAGTCGCGGGTGTTTCGCGCCGCTTTCACCTGAAAATCAACAACTTGCTTCGATCTCTGCAGGTTGTGGAACTTAACGAAATCGACTACGCTCTGGCTGAGCCGCACAGCGCGCGCATCATAATAGTTGAAGGTCGAAGTGGTAGGGATATTGGAGAGGCTTATGCCAATCGTCCGGAAGTTCTCCTTCTCGAAAGCTTCACTTGCGACCGCATACAACTGGGGCAGCAGTTCGCTTCGAGCGATTGTCTGCTGACCCTTGGCCTGGCTTTCGATGGCCGACTGTTCCAGTGCTCCAAGATTTGTACGGAGGCCCATAGAGAGGGCTTGGTCGAGTTTCATTTCCAAGAGCCCACTGCTGCTCCTGCCAAGCACCACGCTACCTCGAAGTGATCCACTAATGCCGATCATGCTATCGAAGACATCGACCGAGGTGGAGTGCGTGTTTCCCGAAAGTGTTCTTTGCCGTATGTCGACATTCCCGTTGTGGCTGCTCCCGGATAGGGGCAGCACCATCGCTCGGGAGGGGGCGATCGGCATCTCCGAGGCAGTTTGTGCTGGTGCGACTCGAAGGGCGAAAGGGACACTCAACAGAACGAAACACGATGCGCAAAACTGTTTACGGCGAGACTTTGCACGAAGCGAACTGTTGGAGTTCGGACGCGTCATAAGCAATTGGCGCATAGCGATGACCGCGAGTTGTTGTGTGTTGCACATGGTATACAGCCGAGATTGCGTGGGCTGATTCAACCGTATTCATGCCAAAGGGGAACGGAAATGGCCTGGCGGTAAGGGTATACTTGCGTTCTATGCAATCCACCGATTTGAACGTGCTCATTGCACTTGATGTGCTTCTGCGGGAGGAGAGCGTCTCCATTGCTGCCCGAAAAATGGGATTAAGTGCGCCTGCGATGAGTCGCACACTAGACCGGGCTCGACAGCTCATCGGTGATCCCATCCTCGTTCGGGCAGGAAAGAGACTGGTGCCTACCCGGAGAGCTCAGGAGCTTAGGGCCCGCATTGAGGCTCTAGCCGATGAAGCACGATCAATCGTCAGTGCGAATAGTGGCGTCGGGAACAACTCCACCGAACGTATATTCACGATTAGGACGGATGTGTCGCTAGGAGCGGAGTTCGCCGCCCCAATCATGGAGGCTCTTGGTGCGACCGCTCCGCGTATGAGGCTGCGCTTTGTGGGTCAAACGGAGCATAGCGTAGAAGCATTGCGAGATGGAAGCGTGGATCTGGATATTGATGACAAGTTCCCGGGCCCTGAACTCAAGGTGCAGCTTTTGAGAAAAGTGATGTTCGTCGGCGCTGTCCGAAAGGGCCATCCGCTGTTGTCATCTCGCGTCACAGCCAAAAGCTTTGCTGAAGGCCAGCATGTTGCCGGCGGTTGGCGAAGCAAAATGCGAGGACCGATCGATTTGGAACTGGAAAAGCTCGGGTTATCTCGCAGAGTTGCACTTTGGGTACCAAGTTTTCTGCCGGCCATGGTCAGTGCGTCGGCATCGGACATGATTGCGTCTATACCGGAGTTTTTTACTCCCCTTGCTGCCGATCTATTCGGCCTACAGATTTTCAGAATACCGCTACAGCTGCCGCCGCTCACACTGTCCTTAATCTGGCATCCGCGTTCTGATTCAGATCCTGCGCACCGGCTCCTGCGAGAGAGCGTACGACTTGCCTTTCGACGAGTCACTGGGTCGACTAGTGTGATCGTCCCGGAACGCGGGCAGGACAGTCATGGTGGCTCATAGATCCGCACGGGAGGCCTCTGACCTTAAAACTCCGGGCATTTCCTTGCGACCAGACGCCCTAGTCGATCATTCATTTCTTTGGCCGAATTCTCGGCGAACTCTGTAAGTGAGCAGCTGGTCGAGAGGGGGGGGGAACGATAGTGCTTTCTAACTGACGCGGCCCTGCGCGGCAAGTAAGGCAATGCCTTTCTCTGTCTCGTTCGTGGCCAGGTGCTGCACCGCGCGAAGCAGCTCCGGGTCTTTCTGGCGCATGATCGTTTCGAGTCGAGCGGTCTGCATCCCGGCTTCCTGCACATGTTGGGAGGGCCGGCCCGCATCTACGCCTTGGTGCTGGCGGGTGTCCCCGATAGCCAAGACGCGGTACTCCGGTTTAATCTTTTCGAGTTCCTAGGCCCAGCTATCGAGG
>CAXTRM010000218.1:5752-6310 GCA_964246625.1 uncultured Acidobacteriaceae bacterium | reverse complement strand
CTTCAACGCTTTACCAACGATCTCTTCGCTACTCCCGTTGGAGTACATGTTGGCTCAGACCGGCGCCCCTGTCGGCGCTGCGAAGGTTGAATTGGGAACCATGGCTCCACCTGAGTCCATGCTCAGATTGCAGTCGTACCGCCATCGACGGACAGCTCCACGCCGTTTACGTATGTGGAATCATCTGAGGCAAGAAACAAGGCTACGGTCGCAATCTCCTCTGGCCGTCCCATCTTTCCGCGAGGGATCAGGGATTCAAACTGCTTTTTGATTTCAGGGTCGAAGAGTTCATCCTGAATCGGGGGCGCGATCTGCCCAGGGCTGAGGACGTTCACCCGGATTTGCCGTTCCTTGAGTTCGTTCAGCCAAGTACGCGCGAAGGACCGAAGAGCGGCTTTGCTTGCGGAGTACACGCTATAGTTCGGCCACCCCTTCACAGAGGCAACTGAACCGTTCATGATGATCGAGCCCCCATTGGTGAAAAGGGGCAGGGCTTTCTGAACTGTGAAGAGCGTACCCCGCGTGTTCAGGCCGAACTGGGCATCAAATTCCTTTTCT
>CAXTRM010000218.1:3639-5742 GCA_964246625.1 uncultured Acidobacteriaceae bacterium | reverse complement strand
GAAGCCGGAGGCGCCCTCTTCTACGACCACCTGAGCCGTAGCCAGCGCCATGCCGCTGTTTCCGCCTGTAATCACTGCAACTTTACCGTCTATTTTTCCCGACATTTCTTTGCTCCGAGATCCGCCTTTTGCGAGCCGTATGGACGGGTTACGTCCAGCCACCCTTATGATGCAATCACTCTGAGGTTATGTACAACAACTCGTGGGCGAGGTCGCATCAGCAACGCCTGACTACGATCGGAGTACAGCAGAAGCCGCTCGTCCAGGGGTTTCTGGAGCCGTTCACCTTCGCTTAATGCGAGCCATGAAGAGCGAGCCATTCATCAATCCAATGAGGGCTGGCCGGAAGCTTGCGCCTGTAGCTTCGGCAAGCGAGCTCTCTGCAGTTCGGGGTCAATCGTCTGCGCTGCGATGAGGGCGCCCCGATAGGCAGCTTGTGCATCGAGGGGACGGTTAAGGGCCCCTAGCGCATCCCCGAGTACAGAAAGGGTGGTTACGTTGTCTGGGGCGAGTTCGACGGCTTGATGTGCTTCAACGAGCGCTTCTGCCGGGTGCTTCGCAGTCAGTTGCTCCTGCGCGAGATGAGCATATTCGAGGGCCGAGGCCAGGGGTACGTCGAACGTGCCCTGATAGGCGAAGACACCATGATCGATGACGGCAGAAGGGCGCATGTCGCGAAAGTGATCCCACGGATTCAGTTTGCCCGCGCCGGAGCTGATGCCCTCCAGTTCACCATCGCTGATCAGAACCAAGCCGCTGATGCGCGCGGGCAGGGCTACGGAAGGCTGCCCCATGCCGACCCACCGCGCGGCCGAGGTAGGCAGCTGGCGGCAGTGGATCCCGTAGTCCCGGTAGTCGACCGCACCTTGTTCAAAGTAAGCAAAATAGCAGGGCTGGTCCCGGTGAGCATCGAGATACATCTTGACGGCCTTGAGCTGCTGACCCCAGTCGACGTTTGAGTCTGACAGGTAACGATGTGTCCTCGACGGTCCACCCCAAGCCTCGTTGGCGTAGGCAAGACGGCCAGGGTATGCCGCTACCGATGTGGCCACCTGCCATAGCAACAGCAGACCAAGCGCGTACCGCCAGCGCCGATCCTGTTGTACGCAATGCCAGGCGGCTCCGGCCCCCAGGATGTAGAGCAAGGGGATGATGGGGAACAGGTGGCGAAAGCCGATACCGATGTCGGAGAACATGGCCACGAAAAAGAAGACTGCGGAAGGGATGAGAAGAAACAGGACCTCCTGGCGCGCGTGCCAACGCCTGGTCAGGAGCGCGGCAGCCGCCATGACCAGCAGAAAGAGAAAGGGCAGAGTCGACTTGATGAGGAGCGCTGCCGGGAAGTAAAGACGAGGCGCATGGAGATACACCCAGCCGAAGAAGTAGCTTGTGTCCTCGCTGGCGGAGATCGCGGTATCGGCCAAGCCGTACAGGTAGGCTTGCGGCAGCAGATGCCAGCGGTTCACGGTCGACACAACCGACCGGCTGAAAGCTGAGTGGAGCTGCTGAACGTAGAGGTCGGGCGCTGGGTTGAGAGCGAGTGCACCCGGACGGGCCTGGTACCGGAAGCCATAGATGGCCCAAAGGCTCATGATGCAAAACGCGCTGATGACCGTGAGGGCTGTTGCGAACCGAAATGCGATCTGCTTTCGTTGCTGCGCGTTTGCGGCCGAAGCCGCATGCCAGACCTCTGCTGCGGCGAGCAGCAGAAGGATTGGCAGGATGAGGATGCCGGTGAACTTGGACATTACCAGCAAACCTGCGGCAACGCCGGCGACTACCAAGCGTGGAACCGAGGGACTCTTCGCATACCGATAGAACGCGTACACGGAGAGGAGCGTGCACAGCGACGCTCCCACGTCGGTGGTCACGAAGGCGCCGTGCGCCAGGAAATTAGGATCGAAAGCGAACAGAGTCATCGCGAAGAGTGCTGAGGAGAGACCAAACATCTCCCACGCCGCGCAGAACAGCACCAGGCCGAGAGCGGTGGTGAGCAACGCGGCCATGATCCGCGCTGGAAGGAGGGTACGCTCGATCCCATTGCCGACCAGGAACTTCTGCCCAAGGACATAGGCTTCTTTCTTGAAGAACTCTCCTGTGAGC
>CAXTRM010000218.1:0-3629 GCA_964246625.1 uncultured Acidobacteriaceae bacterium | reverse complement strand
CTCTGGATTGACGCCAAAGTCAGCGTGCTTCCAGGCAAGCAGGCCTGAGTACAGGTGCTGTGATTCATCCCAACTGACCGAATCATGCTCGGCTGAACCGAGGCACTGGGCGAAGACGAGGAGGAGCAGTCCAATGAGTACCAAGAGCGGACGCCCGAACAAGCGTGGGAAGCGACGCGGCGCAGGAACTGGCGTGAGCATGCTGCTCTCCTTCACTCTTGCCTCAGGGAGAACGGAGTGACGCCCCGATAGGAAATTGGGGCTAGTATGACTATATAGATCGCTTCTACCCGGCGTTCAGAAGCTTCTGGCGAGTACTACTCATGCTACTGGCGTTCAGACTCCACGGCAGGAAAGCAGATTTGCAAGGAAAAATGCGTCCCGGAGTTGAGACCCGCGACTTATGCTTCCCGGGCCGGATCCCGGAGGGGCTTGAGCAGACGAAGCGTTCATACCGTCCTCACGGTTCCATATGACTGTCGAGGGTTAGTTGATCCGGGCCAAAGCACGTCTGTTCACATGGCGGTAAAACCGCCGTCAGCCATCAGGAGCGTACCGGTCACGAAACTGGAGCGCGGCGAAGCGAGCCAGGCAACCGTTTGCGCGATTTCTTCTGGTTGGCCCACGCGACCAAGCGCATGCATGTGTCCGTAGCTGGCGAGTGTCGCCCGGCTATCTTCGACGATGCCGGCAAGAATGTCAGTTTCGATCACGCCAGCGCCAATTGCGTTGGCACGGATGCCTTGCTCGCCATACTCGAGCGCGATCACCTTCGTCAGCTGCGCGATGGCGCCTTTAGAGGCTGCGTACGCGGTGGTCGCCTTCATCCCCACAGTGCTCACGACTGAGGCTACATTCACAATCGAACCGCCGCCAGTAGAAATCATTGCGCGCACCGCCTCGCGGGCATGTAGAAAGTAGCCACGCGCGTTGATCGCCATGATGGTGTCCCAGTCTGCAACACTCGTCTCGAGCAAGGGCTTATTCAACGTCTTGCCAGCGTTGTTCACCAGCACATCCAACCGCCCAAAACTTCCTAGAGCGAGTTTGACGATGCGGACTGCAGTCTCCTCTTCGGCGGCGTCGCCGACCAGCGCGACAACATTGCCTAGCTTGGCCACTTCGTTTACGGCTGGATTGAGGTCCTCAGCAACTACCCGTACACCATGAGCCGTCAATAGCTCCACGGTGCTGCGGCCAATACCGCGCGCCGCGCCTGTAACGATCGCTACTTTGCCGCAGAGTCCCAGCGTCAGATCCTGCATTGCGGCTCCTTTCTATCCTCTGGGCTAAATGGGGGCATAATCGGTGCTCGCGCTCAAGTCTTGCCAGGCATCGAGCTCGGTTAAGAGTGCGTTCAGCTTTTCGCGCGTGCGGCGCAGGGCATCCGAGCCAAGCACCAGGTGCAATGGCGACCGCTCCGCGTCGATGGCTGCCAGAATGGCCTTGGCACCGCGCTCTGGATCACCGGCCTGTTTGCCCGCTATAGTGGCCAGATAGTCTACGTTCTTGCCGGCGGTCTGGTCGTAATCTTCAATTCGATCTTCGCTACGGCGGATGGAATCGGAGGACAGGAAGTCTGTACGGAAAGCGCCCGGTTCGACCAGCGTGACCCTTATGCCGAGCGGGAACACTTCCTGCGCCAGCGCCTCCGAAACGCCTTCCAGGGCACACTTCGCCGCGGCATACAAGCCGGAACCTGCCATCGGCGCGAGACCCGCTATCGAGGAGACGTTCACAATGTGTCCGCAGCGCTGGCGGCGTAAAAAGGGCAGCACCGCAGTGATGATAGCGAGCGGGCCGTGGAAGTTCACGGCAAGTACGTGTTCCGTCTCTTCCGCCGAGGCTTCTTCGATTGCGCCCAGTAAGCCATAGCCCGCGTTGTTGAGCACCACATCCAGGCGACCATGAACGGCGTGCGCCTGGGCTACTGTCTTGCTGATGGCTCCGGCGTCGGTTAGCTCCAAAGGCACCACGGTCAGCTTCTGCTCGTCTTGACCCCAACTTGCTTTTCCCGAGCGCGTGGTGCCAATCACGGCATCGCCGGAAGCGAGCACAATCTGTGCCAGCGCCTTGCCGAGTCCCCGCGAAATGCCCGTAATGAACCAAATCCTTTGTTTGCTCATGCTGTCCCTCCTTACAAACCACGCTATATGGACAGCACTGCGCTGAGAATCGACTACTTTCTTCATGAACTCCTAAGCCAAGCAGACATAATAATAAACAGAGGGCCCAAGATGCGTGGAAGCGACTTCGCCGAGTTCAAAGCCTTCGCTGCCATCGCGGAACACGGCAGCTTTGTTCGAGCTTCAGAGCAACTAGGGCTTACAGCTTCCGCCCTCAGCCAGACCATTCGCACCCTGGAGCGGCGCCTCGGCATACGATTGCTTCATCGAACCACACGCAGCGTTTCGCTCACTGATGCTGGAACCCGACTGCTGGCGCGATTGCAACCGGCCTTTCAGGAGTTCGACGCCGCAACGAGGGAAATCGAGATCCTCAAGCAGCAGCCGTCAGGAACGCTCCGCATCGTCACTCCGCGCATCGCCTATGTCGATCACCTGCAGCCCATTCTCGCGAACTTTCAACAGGTATACCCGGAAGTCGTGCTCGACATAACGATCAGCGACTCCATTACCGAGATCGTCGCGCACGGCTACGATCTCGGCATTCGGCTGGGAGAACTGCTGGAAGAAGAAGTAGTGGCCGTGCGGCTCGGCGGCCAACTTCGCCAGCTTGCGGTCGCCTCGCCCGACTACCTGGCCAAGCACGGCGTTCCCCTGACGCCGGAAGATCTGCATCGACACACATGCATCAACTGGCGGCAGGACGGTTCGACCGCGCTCTACCGCTGGGAGTTTGAGAAAGATGGCCAGGCACTGAGCGTAGCGGTGAAAGGGACGCTGATCCTGAACGACCGTGAGCTTGCCGTAACTGCCGCCCTGAAGGGGCTTGGCATTGCATTCTGGGCGGAGCACCGTTTGCGCCCGCTTGTAGCTTCGGGAAAGCTCGTAGCGTTGCTGGAAGACTGGTCTCAAACTTTCCCGGGCTTCTTCGCCTACTACCGTAAACAGCGTTTCATGACGCCTTCACTCAAGGTGCTGCTCGACACGCTTAGAACTGGGCACGTTCTTAGTTGAAGACCGGATTAGTCCTGCTAAACGCCGTTGTGGGAAGTTCGGCTCGGCAGCAGTCCCGTCCGGCTCGCTCGGGGCCGGATCACTGACGAGAATGCGACTCATCGTTCCTCGTTCGATGAGGTACGCCTGGGGATTGCAATACGCTGGAGCTCTTATTGTTGTTTTCAGGAATATTTGTCGTAGTCGTCAGCATGTTCTGTCGTCCCTAGGCCGTTATGCCTGGCCAATCACCAGACTTTCGCGGGCAGCCTCGACGATGTTGAGGGTCACCTCCGGTGCTTCGTTCACCTTCAGGACATGTTCGATTTGAGCCAAGAGTCGGTCAAGTAGCCGGGAGTTCCCGCCGGTCATGCGTATGATTGCTGCTAGTAACTCGGTTTCAGGGGTTTACGGGGAAAGTGACGCCGGACGGTGTTCACCCGCCTCTAGGAGCTTCTGCACCTCGGCTGCGGCAAGCGGGCGAAACTCGTGGACGAAGCCGATACGAGA
>CAXTRM010000217.1:5499-6366 GCA_964246625.1 uncultured Acidobacteriaceae bacterium | reverse complement strand
GTTCTGAGCGGGGATGTGGGCGGGGGATTTCACCGCGGCCTCCCTGGGAGAGCTTGCTGGGGCCTTGCTGGCGGCTGCGCCGGGCGCCTTGGTGGCAGCGGCTTTGATCGGTGCCTTGGGGGCCTTTGCTGCTTTGGCTGGCTCGGGCGCGCTGGCGGCAAGTTTGGCAGCAGGCTTTGAGGCGGGCTTGGCGGCGAACTTGGCGGCGGGCTTTGAACTGCTTTTTGCAGGGAGCTTCGCAGCGGGCTGCGAGTTGCTTCTTGCAGCTGGCTTCGCAGCGGGCTTTGAACTGCTCCTCGCGGCGAGCTTCCCAGCGCTCTTGGCGGCGGCTTTCGAGGCGCTCCGGATGCCTGTTGTTTTAGCCGGCCGCGGGTCTGCGGTGGCCTTCACAGACGACCGGGACTTTGCGGCCCCGGACTTGTGGGATGGAACCGGCGCCTTCTTGCCGGCGTTGCTTACACCTCGGGCGGGAGCTGCGTTGGCGGCCTCCCGTGCTGTTTTTTTGCTTGGCATCGATGTTCCCTATGCATATCGCTATGCACTCTTGCGCTTCGATGCTGTCTTGGCGGCAGTCTTTGTTTCGCGTTTCGCGGAAGATTTTGCGGGTGCCTTGGGCGCGGCGCCTTTGACCAGGGAGAGCCCGCCCGCGGCGGCCCGCTTGGGCTCTTTTTTGGGTGGCTTGGCCGGCTCGGGCTCCGGGGCCGCGGCGGCGGGCTGGCCACCGCCGATGCTTTTGCGGAGGGCGTCCATGAGGTTGATGACCTTGCCGCGTGAGGGTGTGGGCTCGACCTCCTGCGGAACGGGAGCGTTTTGGAGCTTGGCCTCGACCAGTTCCTTGACCGCGACCTCGTAGCCGTCCACGAATTC
>CAXTRM010000217.1:0-5489 GCA_964246625.1 uncultured Acidobacteriaceae bacterium | reverse complement strand
ATTCATCAGGGGTGAACTTGCTGGCGCGGCGTTGGATGAGCATCTTGGCCAGTTCCAACGAGTCGGCCGACACCTCCACCTTCTTGATATCGCGGAAGTAGTCTGTGGCGGGGCGAAGCTCGGCGGCATAGCGCATGGTGTACGCCATGAGTCCGCCATTGGCGTCGCGACCGTACGGGGCGATGGCGACTACGTGTTCGCGGCCTCCAAAGGCGATTTTGGACAGTGCTACCTTTTTGGTGTCGATGAGGGCCTGGCGTACGGTGGCGAAGGCCTCGGTTTGTGCGTCATTTTCGGGCAGCACGAAGTAAGGCTTCTCAAAGTACATGGGGTCGATCTGGTCTTCGTCGACAAATTGCGCGACCTCCATGGTGTGCTTGGACGGAACGCGAAGGTGCGCGAGCTCTTCGGGCTCGATGGTCACATACTGCCCCTTGGCGTACTCGTACCCTTTGACGATTTGGCTTTGCTGGACCGGGGCGGCGGCGGGTGCCTCGTCGGGCTCATTGGCGGCGGCCTCGGCGGCACTGGCCGTGAACTTCTGGTAGCGGATACGCTCGCCGGTGGCGCGGTCGATCTGGTGGAAAGAGATCTGACTTTTCGCTTCCGTGGCCACAAAGAGTTTGACACCAAAGGAGACCAGGGAGATGGTGATCTGCCCGCTCCAGTAAGGTCGTGCCATACGTACACCTCGTCAATCTGTTCGTCTGTCGATTGAGAGTAGCGGAAAGGCACGCAAGGATGTACCCAGAAAGGTACGCGGAGGCGAAAAGCGGCCACGAGGCGACGCCCAGCCGCATCTAACCCGCCTTTTTGCTCCCTTGGTTATTAGCTCTTAGGGTACCGGGGTACCACGTGCCGCGTTGAGGTGGGCCGCCTCAGCCGAAGCGGACATCCACCTCGCCCACATGGCGGAAGATGGCGCTGACCCCGGAGTGCTGAAAGACCACGGTGTTGCCGGTCCAGGAGCCTGTCGTGATCCATTGCCCTTTGCGCAGGCCGCCGGTGCGGGAAGCGCCCTCGTTGGCCAGCCAGGGCAGCAACTTCAGGAGGTCGCCGGAGGTGTTGGCGCCGGTACGCTCGACACGGATCACGGAGTCCACAATCAGGGTCACGGTTTCCTGGGTGAAGTCGACCTGCCGCCAGTCGGCCAAGGCAGGGCCATGAATGAAGCCGCCATGCATCTGAAGGTCGGCAAGCATAGCTTCACGGACCACGGTGGCCGGATCGGAAAAGGCGGTCTCCAGGACCTCGATGGCCGGGTGACAGGAAGCCATTGCGTTCAGTACTTCTTCCCGCGTGTAGGGGCGGTCGGGCCGAGGCGGGAGATCCTGGCCCACCAAAAATGCGATCTCGGCTTCGATGCCGCGGTACTGCCACCGGGGACCGCTAAGGACGCCACCGGACGGCGCCATCCAGGCAGCAGGCATGGGACAGAACATCGGGGTCGCCTCGGGGCTGGAGGCGCCCACCTTCCATCCCCCGATCTCCCCGAAGGCGGCGGCAATCTGGTCCTGCACCACGTAGACCTCTTCCAGGTTGGCGGGTACGAGCTCAGGCGGCAGGGAAGGGATCGGGCGCGTGTCGCGGCGGGCGTCAAGGAGGATGTCGGTGATCTGGGTGAGGGTGTCTGGGCGTGAGCCGGTCATCGCGTTTGTCCTTTTGCTCTTCCGTAGCTTGGATGCAGGCGCGTCTACTCGCCAAGCATGAGACGGCGGATGTGGGTGGCGCGACCGGTGGCGCCGTCGCAGGTGATCAGGGTGCCGCAAAGCTTGGGGTTGCCCTTGGCGGCTTCGAACTTGCCAGGCATGCCGGTAAGGAAGCGCTTCAGAATGAGCTCGGTTTCGACGCCAATGACGGAGTCATAAGGGCCGCTCATGCCAACGTCGGTCTGATAGGCCGTTCCGGCCGGCAGGATGCGCTCGTCCGCGGTCGGGATATGGGTGTGGGTGCCAAGGACTGCGGTGACGCGGCCATCGAGGTACCAGCCAAGGGCGACCTTCTCACTGGTGGCCTCGGCATGGAAGTCAAGGAGGATGACCCTGGCGCCCGAATGCTTCGCGATGGCATCGAGCAGATCGTCCGCCTTACGGAACGGGTCGTCGCAGGAGCTCATGAAGACGCGGCCCTGCAGGTTCAGGATGGCATAGCGCTGCCCTGTGGCGAGCTCGCCCTCATAGACGCCGAAGCCCGGGGTGCCCACGGCGTAGTTGGCCGGCCGCAACACCCGGCGGCCACGCTCGTCGGCATCTGCTGGAACGGTCATGTAGTCGAAGATTTCGCGCTTGTCCCAGATGTGGTTGCCGGTGGTGATGACATGGGCCCCGAGGTCGAAGAGTTCTTCGGCGATCGCTGGCGTGATGCCGAAGCCGCCCGCAGCGTTTTCGCCGTTGATGACAAGGAGGTCGACGGCATGGGTTTCCAGCAGATGGGGCAGATGCTCGTGGACGATGTGGCGGCCGGCGGAGCCAAAGACGTCGCCAACGAAGAGGATGTTCATCGTCGTACAGGGTACAGGGCCTTGTACCCTGAAGTCATGATCGAGATGCAATACAACTTTCCGTTGCTGCCCGGGCTGCCCGCGGCGTGGCGGGAACGGCTTCGCCGGGCAGTGGACGCGTTGGGTGACGAGGACTACCCGGCATTGCGGCCGACCTTTCGCAGTCCCCAGCCTGCGTTGAAGCAGGTTGCGGCCACGTGGCTTCGTGTGCCGGAAGAGCGGTTGTGGTTGACCGACGGCGCGCACCACGGCTGCCTGATCGCCATGATGGCGGCTGGCCTGGCGGGCAAGCCGGTCGCGATGGATGCGGCAGCCTATACGGGCGCATTGGAGCAGGCGCGGGCGCTGGCGTGCCCGATTGTGGGCTGCGCAGTCGATGCCGAGGGTATGACCGCGGCGAGCCTGCGCCTGGCGTGCACACGCGGACGCGACCGCGGTGAGCCCGTTGCAGCGATCTTTGCGACCGTGACTGTGCATAATCCGCTGGGCTGCACAGCGTCGCTGGCACGACGGCGGGAGCTGATCGAGGCGGCGCGCGAGTTCGATCTGCTGATCCTCGAAGACGATACGTATGGCTTCATGGAGCCCGAGGCGCCTGACCGCTTGTACGATCTCGCCCCGGAACGGACCTTCTACGTGGGTTCCCTGAGCAAGAGCTACGTGCCGGCGTCGCGGATGGGGTTCCTGGTCGCGCCAGAGCGCTTCGATGCGGGCATCGCGGCGGCGGTCAAGAACACGGCGACAGGGAGCTCGCTGGTGCACCATGTGGCGGCGTGCTCGCTGCTCGCCGATGGCAGTGTGGACCGGGTCATTGCCGCCAAGAACCGGGAGGGTTCCCGGCGAAATGCGGCTGCCAGGGCCGTGCTAGGGGCTCGATGTTGGCCCGGAGCGCCGGCGGCCTGGCATCTTTGGGTAGCCCTGCCGAAACACGTACGCGCAGAAGCGTTTGAGGCCACCATGCGGGATCGCGGCGTGTGCCTGAGTGGCGGCAACTGGTTTGCCACCTGCGACGATGCACCCCACGGCTTTCGGATGGCTTTGGGCGGCGAGGTGGATGCGGCGTTGACGCAGCGCGGGGTGGAAATGGTGGCCGAGGCGCTGCAGACGCTGTAAGGATGCATCTCACTGCATGGACCCCGTAGCGTACTTCACGGACATGCGCCGTCCGGGGTGGGTCCATGCGGAAAAGCGTTGTTGGGACGGCAGTTTTCACGATCCTTCTGCTGCTTGCAGTCGGGTTTGGGTTGGGACGGCTTTCGGTTCGTGAAGGGAGGCAATCTCCTGACCAGGTGGCCATGCAGCCATTCCCGAGCGCCTTTGGCGCGGATCTGAAACCGACCGCCGTGTCTGCCCATAACCTGCTGCTGCGCAAAGGCAAGCACTTCAGAATCTACGTTCGCTGGATTCGCGGACGCATGCTCCGCACCCGGAACGAGGTCAATCCGTCCTTCGATGCGCCCCAGTCTTTTGTGCTGCAGGTAGACAAGGGCATCATCAGTGTTCATCTGAGTGATCTAACGGACTTCCTGAACTCAGGGCCGAAGTCGCGGTTCACCAACATTTCCCTGCAAGCCACGGGGGATCAGCTGACGCTGTTCGGGACAGCGCACAAGGTAGTCCCGCTGCCGGTAAAGGTGAACGGCATGCTTTCGCCTTTGCCGGACGGCAGACTGCAGTTCCGGGTTCTTGGCATCAGCGTCCTCAAGGTGCCGATCAAGCGCTTGCTGGGCATGTTCGATGTCAAACTGAGCGACCTTGTGGCCGCGCCGCAGACCCCCGGGGTAGAGATCGTCAGAAACGATGTCCGGTTCGATCCAGAGGCCATGCTCCCGCCGCCCCACATCCATGGACTCATCACCAATGTGGTGATGAGTCCGAATGAGCTGAAGATCATCTACGGCAATGCGAGCGACCAGGAAGATCAGCTGATGCAGTGGCACAACTTCTTTCGCTTTGCCGGGGGCACGCTGGACTTCGGCAAGCTGACGATGCACGACGTAGACCTCACCATGATCGATGCCACCAACTCCCCCTGGTTTGACCTGGACCTGGTGAACTACCAAGCCCAGCTGGTTAATGGGTACACGCGCACCACGGCCCAGGATGGGATGGAGATTTACATGCCCAACCTGGATGACACCAAGTCCAAGGAGGCGGTTCAGGCTGTGAACCTTTCGTGGCTCAAAAACCGAAACAGCGCCTTGCCGAGTGATGTGCCCTTCAAGGACGGTAAAGCGGTGCGGTTGCCGGCGCGCAGATAAGGCTGCTGCCTGGCGATCTCTTGCGGGACGGCTACTCCGCCGACTCCCTGTGAGTATGGGTTGCGGTGCTGGCCTCGCGGGAGACGGCCTCGGCCTCTGCGGTGTTGGGGCGGGGGCGCATGAGCGGGAAGAGGATGACGTCGCGGATGCTGCGCGAACCGGTAAGCAGCATGGTGAGGCGGTCGATGCCGATGCCTTCGCCGGCGGTGGGTGGGAGACCGTAGCTGAGGGCGCGGACGTAGTCTTGGTCGACCTCGGCCATGGACTCGGGGTCCTTGTCGTCGACCTGAGCCTGAAAGCGTTGCTCCTGGTCGAGTGGATCGTTGAGCTCGGAGAAGGCATTGCCGACCTCGAAGCCGCCGATGTAGAACTCGAAGCGCTCGACCCAGTCGGGTTCGTCGGGTTTGACCTTGCTGAGGGGCGAGACGGCGAGGGGGAAGTCGTAGATGATGGTGGGCTGGATGAGGTGGGGTTCGGCTACGGCTTCGAAGACCTCCGCTATGACTCCGCCTAACAGTTTCTTAGCCTTCAGGCTTTGAAGAGCGCCGTTCAGGGCTTTCGCCGTGGACTCGGCCTCGGCGATGCCTGGTTTGCCAAGGAACGAGACATCGAAGGCGGTCTCGCTCCCAGAAGCGAAACCACCATCTAGGGCCAGCTGAAGCTTTAAATAAAGTGTTTCTTCACTGCCAAGATCCTCTGCCGTGATGTGTTGTTGGAGCCATTCGGGC
>CAXTRM010000216.1:4315-6378 GCA_964246625.1 uncultured Acidobacteriaceae bacterium | reverse complement strand
AAGGGGTAAGAATGCGAGGAGCTGGCTCTGGACGTTGATCGCTTTTTAGCTATGTATTTTTTTGCAGCCTCAACGGAGACGTTGCCGGGGAAGGGTCGGCAGCGTGAAGTGAAACGTCGATCCTTCGCCTGGCACGCTGGTCGCCCAGATCTCGCCACCATGTTGCGCAACGATGCTGCGGCAGATGGCGAGACCCAGGCCTGTGCCCCCCATGGTGCGCGAGTCCGAAGCATCGATCTGTTTGAACCGTTCAAAGATCACGTGGAGCTTGTCTTCGGGAATGCCTCGGCCATGGTCCTCGATCTCGATCCGAGCCTCGCCCTGAGATCCATTGAAGGCTGAAAGCTTGACCTCGGACGCCCCCAGCGGAGGGATCGGGGAGAACTTGATTGCGTTGGAGAGCAGATGGGTGACGGTCTGCAGGATACGATCCGGATCGGCCCACACAGTGACACCGTTAGCTTCGATGGTGAAACGCACATGGGCCTTGGCCGCTTGTGCCTGGAGCAACGAGATACCACGTCGAAAGATCTCTTCGATGGAGCAACTGACGAAGTGCATCTCTGCCTTGCCGGAGCCGATGCGCTCCAAATCAAGGATGTCGTTGACCAGGCTCACCAGCCGATCGGTATTTCCTGTGGCGATCTCCATCATCTGCTGAGCCTTCTCTGGACGGTCTTTCAGCTTGTCCCCCGACAGCAGACCCAGAGCCGCACGCAGACTGGTTAGCGGCGTTCGCAGCTCATGCGAGACCGTCGAAATGAACTCATCCTTCATGCGGTCCAGCGCGTTGCGCTCACTGATGTCTGTGAACGCAACAACGACGCCAACAGCTCGGCTACGCTGGTCCTCTTCGGTCTGTTCATCGGCTGAACCCGCTGTTTCGAGCTGAGGGCGAGCCACGTACTCCACTGGGATGGCCGATCCGTCCTTGCGCCAAAAAACCTCTCGTGCGACGCGGATCGTCGTCTGGTCACGCAGGCTTCCGCGAATCGGACACTCGTCTTCAGGGTAGGGTGTACCGTCTGGACGCGAGTGGTGAATCAGCGCGTGCATATTGCGGCCTAGCAGCTCTTCCGGCCTGTAGCCCAGCATCTGCGCCGCTGCAGGGTTCACTACGGTTACATTGCCCTCGAGATCGATGCCGTAAATGCCATCCCCGACAGACTCGAGCACAGAATTGGATTGGCGGACCACAGCGCGCAGCTGCTCTTCGGCCCGAATCTGGTCCGTGATATCGACAGCAAAGGCCAGCACATAGCGCGTGCCCTGGATTGGCTCTACCAGGCGATTGCGATACGCCAAAACACGTTCTTCGCCACTGGTGTGCGCAAGGTGCATCAGCCCCTGGGCCTCGCCAGTCGCCAGCAGTGCTTCGAAGTAGGGGCGCAGCAGGTGTTGTCTCGTCGGGAGGATGAACTGTGTCAACAGATGTCCCACCACGTCCTCTACGCGATGACCGAAGCTTTGGGCGCCATGCTGATTGATCGAAAGGATTCGGCCCTCGAGGTCATGGGTACACACCAGACCGAGTGACCCCTCGACGATCTGGCGGTAGCGGGCTTCGCTCTCTCGAATCGTGTTTTCCGCCACGCGCTGTACCGTGACGTCGATGCCGGTAGCGATAAGGTATGCCACCTTTCCCTGGGAATCCAGGAGCGCGGTGGCGGACCAGGAGATGCGCCGCCGGGTGCCATCCTTGGCCAGCCAGAAGTTCTCAAATGCGGTGGGGAACTTGCCTTGCCGAATAGTTTCAAAGTTCTCGATGTACCCCGGAACATCCTCTTTGGGAATGAGGTGCTCCCAGGCAAACGTACCGACAAGGTCGGTAGACCGGTATCCGGAGATGATCTCGCAGGCTCGGTTGAAACGGACAATGTGTCCCGCTGTGTCGAACACAATGACCAGCGCCCCAACCGTGTCCAGAACAGCGGCAACAAAGTTCTTCTCGACAGTCAGCGCGGCTTCCACTCGCTGGCGGGCCCGTGATGCGCGGTGCGTCTCACGAGCACGCATGATGAGCTCCAACCGTGTCGTGACCATGTGACTCAGCGCTTCAAGGG
>CAXTRM010000216.1:1553-4305 GCA_964246625.1 uncultured Acidobacteriaceae bacterium | reverse complement strand
CTTCAGCAAGGACGAAAAGTGCGCCAATGGCGACGCCGGCCGGTGTGGAGATTGGTGCTCCCGCATAGAAGCGGTAGCGGCCTTCGCCCAACGCGATACCGCCGTCCGCGTAGGCGGCATCGAAAGCGGCGTCCGGGATCTGGTAAAGGCCCTCGGCTTGTATGGTGACCTCAGTCGGAAGGGCATAACGCTCTCCCGCCGTCCGGGGCAGGCCGTAGCTCCCAAGAAGGGACGTGCCCTCCCGCTCAACAATGCCGATGGCGGCGACAGGTGTCTCACAAACCTGGGCGGCGAGACGCGCGATGTCATCCAGGGCCGGGTCATGAGGCAGATCGGCCAAGCCATATTGGTCGATAGCTTCAAACCGGGGCCCGTCGGCGTTCACCGCGATCTCCATCACATCCTGGAGGATACGAAGCACCCACGAGAGTTACTGTCCCACTTTCGCATTAACAGGCGGACAGGGGTAACCGACGGGATGTCATGTGTCTCTGTTTCTAACAATCTGCTCTGCACAGGAAGAAGTTGGTTTACTACCCTAAGCTGCTCATTCTAATAGCCAACGCGGGGACTGGGAAACGTTGGGCGCAGTTCCTGTCGACTTCACGGTAAATGCAACCTTCCGTCTTGCCCCTGGTACTTCCGTCCGTGTCGAGTTTGGTTCCGGGTTATCCACGGAAAACTTCGCCTGAGTCGCTCTATACGCTTGCTGCACAACGAGATGCCGCGCATACTCGGGGCAGGCGGTCGTGGATCCAACCCGCCGTCCGCCCAGGAGTGTTGCGCCGTGAGCCAATACCGACGCCAAGATGTGCTACGCATCCTCCGTCTCCCGGCGCGGCAGCTGGAGATCTGGGAGCGCGCCGGCCTGATCGCGCCGGCCGAGGCCTACGCGTTTGATGGTCTATCACAGCTGCGTAAGCTGAGGGAGCTGGCTTCCACCCGCATGTCCGCGCAGAGCATTCGGCGCTCCGTGGAAGCGATGCGCCAGGTTGCAGGCACCGTGAATCCACTTGCGGGCGCCATGCTTGCCCCGCACACCTCGCGGGTCGTCTTCAGGCAAAGTGGGGCTTTGCTCGATCCCCTCAGTGCGCAACTTGCGTTTGACTTCGAAAGCCCTTCAAAGCCTGTCTCCCTTGCCGTGGTGGACCGGAAGGCAACAGATCAGACAACACGTACACTTTGCCTGCTGGACATGTTTCAACGGGCAGTGCGACTGGAAGAGCGCCCGGAAACGCTGGCCGAGGCAAAGGCTTTGTATAAGGAACTGCTCGTGCTTGAGCCCATGCATGCCGCGAGCGCGATCAACCTGGGAACGATCTGCTACAACGAAAAAGACTTCGCTGCAGCAGAGGCGCTGTACCGTCGAGCCACCGAGGCCGACCCTGAATATGCCCTCGCGTTCTTTGACCTCGGCAATGTTCTGGACGAGCAGATGCGTTTGCCCGAGGCCGTCCGTGCCTACGAGCGCGCCCTTCTGCTTGTGCCGGAGTACGCCGACGCACACTACAACCTGGCCCTCGCCTATGAGCGGCTTGGAGAGACGCGGAAGGCCCTGCGGCATTGGACGGCTTATATGCGCTTGGACGCGAGCGGCCCATGGCACAGCCATGCGCGCATGCAGGCACGGCGCATCCTGTCTGCGGAACGATTGACCATCGTGTCACGGCATGGCCGCACGATGCGCATCGCCGGCTAGCTTGCGGCTGCCATCACCGGACGCGGTACACTCCTGAGCATCACTGTCCCAAGCTGAGGAGATGTTCCCTGATGGCTGCACCTGTCGTCTTTCGTCCCTTTGTGCCCGCACACGAGAGCCGAAAGGAGCTGTCTTTCCGAGCGCTGCTGCTGGGCAGTCTTTTCGGCATCGTCTTCGGCGCGGTCACCGTGTATGTCGGTCTGCGAGCTGGGCTGACGGTCGCGGCCAGCATTCCCATCTCGGTGCTGTCGATCTCCATTCTGCGTGCGTTTGGACGCGCGTCGATCCTGGAGAACAACATCGTCCAGACCACCGGCAATGCAGGGCAGTCGATTGCTTCGGGTGTGATCTTCACGCTTCCTGCCTTGATCTTCCTCGGTTTCGACCTCCAAAGCTTTCGCATCTTCATCCTGGCGCTGTTTGGCGGTTGGCTGGGCGTGCTGTTCATGATCCCGCTGCGACGGCAGTTGATCGTGGAGGAGCATGGAACGCTGACCTACCCTGAAGGCACGGCTTGCGCTGATGTGCTGCAGGCTGGCGAGCGGGGCGGTTCCTTTGCGAGTCGCGTGTTTCTGGGCCTTGGGCTTGGCGGCTTGTATACGCTGCTCCAGAACGAGAACCTGCTTGGGCTGTTTCCTCCCACGCCGAACTACCAGCCCAACTTCGACCCGAACGGCCAGCAGATCCTGCGCGGCGCGGCCATCCGTGCGGACGTGACGCCGGAGTATCTTGGCGTGGGCTACATTATCGGGATTCGTGTGTCGGCGATCATGCTCGCGGGCGGCGTGTTCAGCTGGCTGGTGCTGATGCCGGCGATCGTGTTCTTCGGCAAGCATCTGCCAGGGCCGTTGTATCCAGGTACCGTGCCGATCAACGACATGACCCCGAGCGACCTGTGGAAGACGTATGTGCGGCCGATGGGTGCGGGTGCGGTCGCGGCCAGCGGGCTGATCACGCTGTTGCGTACCGCGCCGACGATTCTGGGCGCGCTCACGGCCGGTTTCGGCAAGGTAGGGAAGAGCAAGGTCGGTGAGGCGATCGAGGCCGCGCGCA
>CAXTRM010000216.1:0-1543 GCA_964246625.1 uncultured Acidobacteriaceae bacterium | reverse complement strand
CGATCCAGAACATGAGTCCCAGCGATCTTTGGAAGACCTATGTGCGGCCGATGGGCGCGGGTGCTGTCGCGGCAAGCGGCCTGATCACGCTACTACGCACCGCGCCGACGATCGTAGGCGCGCTGACGGCTGGATTTGGCGAGATGCGACGGTCTCGCACCAACGCCACGGAAAAGCTGGGAACGCAGGCACTCCTGAACGAGCGCGATCCGGGATATGCGGCCAAGGTGGCGCAAGAGTTGGAGCTGCAAAAGGCAAATGTGCCCTACCAAGCCCGCAGGCTCCGGACGGAGCACGACCTGCCGATGAGCGTGGTGGCAGGGGGGAGCCTGCTGCTGGTGGTGCTCATGGTGCTGTTTCTCCAGTTCAAGCCGGTTCCGGGCGCGCAGGTGGGCGCACTGGTGAACATCGCGGCGGCGTTGCTGGTCGTGGTGTTCGGGTTCCTATTCGTGACGGTGAGCGCGCGCATTGTGGGCATCGTCGGCTCGAGCGCGAGTCCGGTGAGCGGGATGACCATCGCCACCCTGATGGCGACGGCGGCGATCTTCCTGGTGAAGGGGTGGACCGCGCCGGCGTTTGGGGCGTTGGCGATTACCATCGGCGGCATGGTGTGCATTGCGGCGTCCAACGCGGGCGACACGTCTCAGGACCTGAAGACGGGGTTTCTGATCGGGGCGACGCCGTGGAAGCAGCAGGTGGCGGTGATGGTGGGCGTAATCGTGAGTGTGTTCGCCATCGGGCCGACGCTGAGCGCGATGAACAAGGGCTTTGAGAGCTTCCAGCGGCTGCAGGTGCCGCGTGTGGTCTCGCTGGCGGCGTTGCCGGATGGCGTGCAGAACCAGGGGCCGTTCACGCGGGACAACCTCGTGATCACGCCGCACTCGCTCGTGAAGGCCCAGAGCGGGGCGCAGCGGGAGACGGTGGGGGATGCGCGACGGTTCGTGCTGCTCAATGCGATCGGCTCGACGACGCTGGAGGACGGCAAGTACCTTTACAATCCGGCGACGGGCCGGATCGAGATTCAGTGGGTGCAGGGCATTGGCAGCGAGAGTGCGGCAGCACCGCAAGGGCGGCTGATGGCGACGGTGATCAACGGCATCCTGAGCCGCAAGCTGCCGTGGAGCCTGGTGCTGTTGGGGGTTGCGGTGGTGATCGGGATCGAGCTCCTGGGGGTGCGATCCCTGACGTTTGCGGTGGGGGCGTACCTTTCGATCGGGACGACGCTGGCGATCTTCTGCGGGGGCGTGGTGCGGTGGATGGTGGACCGGGCGGCGCTGAAGGCCGGAGCGCTGGCCGAGGTCGAGGGGGAGATCTCGTCAGGTAGCCTGTATGCGTCAGGGTTGATCGCCGCGGGCGGCATCATGGGGCTGCTCGGCGTGGCGACCAAGATCTATGAGGATGTGTCGCAGCACGCGGTGCCGCACTTCTCGTCCAGCAATCCGTTTTACAAGGATTGGGTTTCGGTGGTGATGTTTGGGATGCTGGCCTTTAGCCTGTTTTACTTCGCGCGCAAGCCTGTTGCCGGTGAGACGAAGGATGTAAG
>CAXTRM010000215.1:0-6405 GCA_964246625.1 uncultured Acidobacteriaceae bacterium | reverse complement strand
GGTTCGAGTCCCTCACTGCCCACCACAATCTCTCATGGCGCCAGCCCGGGACTGCTGATGACCTCGCGTCATCGCCGCCCCTCTCCGAAGGCGGCCCAGCCCGGTACACTGAACTTATTCAGTCCAGCAACGTCAATCCGCACATCTTCCTTTCCGCAGGGGAAGCCTCTGGAGACCACTACGGGGCCGAGTTGATCGCCACACTTCGTCGCGCTCTGCCAGAGGCCACCTTCTCCGGACTCGGTGGACGAGCGATGGAGCGGGCCGGCCAGGTCGTGCGGGCGGAAGACGTTGCCGTGATGGGTGTAACGGAGATCCTCCGCCATGTACCGGCGATCTACACCAGCTACCGTCGCCTTGTAGCCTCCCTTCGCCAACAACGCCCGGATGCAGCCATCCTGATTGACTTCCCCGACGTAAACTTTCGCGTGGCCAAACACCTTCGCCGAGCCGGGGTTCCAGTGATCTGGTTTGTCAGCCCGCAGCTCTGGGCTTGGAAGAAGGGGCGCCTTCGCTGGGTGCAGGAGCGTGTGGATCGCATGCTCGTGATCTTCCCTTTCGAGCAGCCCTTCTATGAGCAACGGCAGGTCAAGGCCGAGTTCGTGGGACATCCCCTTGCCGAACTTCCGCCGCCGTCCAGCACACGGGAGCAGTACGCTGCGAGGCACGGTCTGGATGCGGCGAAGATTTGGATCGCTCTTCTGCCGGGCAGTCGATGGAAAGAGATTCGTGCCAATCTGCCGCCCCTGCACGAGCTGGCGATGAGCGACCTGATCGCCACTGCCTCGGCACAAACAACCTTCAACGGAATGGATCTTCAGACCCCCGTTGATCCTGCAGCGCATACCCGCTACGAGTTTCTGCTGCCGGTCGCCTCCACCCTACGCGTCCCTGACCTGTTGAGCTTTATCGATGAGCTGAATCATGATCACCTCCGCTATTGGGGGCCGGAAGCGCGCTCTCTCCGCCTTACCCTCGTCGACGACGCCTCGGAGGCTCTCCATCACGCGCGAGCTTCCGTCGTTGCCAGCGGAACCGCGACCGTGCAGGCAGCCCTCGTTGGTAACCCTTTTCTGGTGGTCTACCGTGTCTCGCCCATCACCTTTGCGATCGCTCGCAAGTTGGTGAACTACCCTGAGGAGTTTCGCGCTAAACGAGACCCAAGCGGCAATCTTCCCGTCGCCATGGTGAACCTTGTTGCTGGCAGACGGATCGTCCCGGAGCTGCTGCAAGGTCGGTTCACTGCGGAAAACGTCGCTGCGGAACTCGCTCCCCTGCTCCAGGACACCCCCGAGCGTGCACGGCAGCTGGAGGCGCTCGCTGAGGTGCGCCACCGTCTGAAAGGTCCCGAAGTCGCGGCACGGACGGCTATCGAACGCGTGGCAGCGGCGGTATTGGAGGTCCTCAACCTAAGTCCCTCCTTGATCGTCTAATCTACAGAGCGGCGTTCCGCGCGTTGTGGCGTGCCTTCTCGCACCGCTTCGCCGACAATGGAACCGCAGGGTCCTCGCACACACATGTTCAAGCGCCTCAGTTCGCTTCTTCTTGCCAGCCTTCTTTCCGCGTCCGCCCACGCGGCACCAGCGGCCGTCCGTCCCCAAATCGATGTCACAGGCTATGTCATTCACGCCGACCTCGATCCGGCAACCGGCAAGCTCACAGCTACTGCCGCGGTAACCTTTAGCGCCTTGCAGGACGTGAATCTGGTCACCCTGGGGTTGAACAATGGCCTGCTCGTGACCAAGTTGACGGACGGTTCGAATGCCAGTGTCCCTTTCGAGCGCAACACCGCCGACTCGACACTGCGCATCAGCCCGGCAAACCTCCTCCCCAAAGGGAGTTCGGCTACCTGGACCTTTGTCTACTCCGGTACACCTACGGTGGAAACCAGCCCCGTGGACGGCGTCAACTTCGCGCAGATCAAAGATCCCGTCAGCTTCCTCCTCTACCCAGGTCGCTGGTTTCCCATGAACGGCTTGTTTACAGACCGCTTCACGGCGGAGATCCACATAAGTGTGCCAACGGGAGATCGGGCGCTGGGCAGCGGCTTCACCGGCGAACATAAGCTCGGTGGCGGCCGCACAGAGTACGTCTTCAACTGGACGCGCCCTGGCTTCCCCGGATCAATTGTCACGGCCAAATTCCTGCAGCCGGTCAGCGCTCCTGACGCCCCCAACATCCACGTCTTTGTGACGGAGGCGAATAAGAGCCGGGCGCAGGAGATCGCTGCAACCGCGGGCAAGGAATTTGAGTTCCTCACCGACCGCTTTGGTGCCGCCGAATCACCTACCATCAACATCGTGGAGCTGCCACCCGCCTCGGTCTCTGCGGCGTGGGCTCCTGAGCTTGCAGCCGTAAAGCCCGATCGTGCCAGCACCCGCCTGCTCGCCAATACCCTGGCTCATCAGTGGTGGGGCTCCGAGGTGTCTCCGGCGACCCTGAATGACGCCTGGATCACCAACGGGATGAGCCGCTATGCCGAGCTCATGTACCTTGAGGACGCAAATGGCAAACAGGCGTTGCAAACGGCCATCGTCGATACGGAAGCCGCTGCCCTGGCGTACGATACCGAACCGCTGACCACTCTGGGTCGCATCGACCCCTTTTCTCCTCAGTTCCAGAACATGACGCTCGACAAGGGTGCCATGGTCTTTCATATGCTTCGCTGGGAGATGGGCGACGAGAAGTTCAATGCCTTCCTGAAGGCCGTACTCTCCCAGAACATCGACAAGAGCGTTCGCACCACCGACGTCCAAACCGTCGCTGAAGCTCAGTCGCAGCTTCAACTCACTCCCTTTTTCTCGCAATGGCTGGATGGAACCGGGGCTCCCGAGTTTGGTGACACCTTCTCCGTCTTCCGGCTCAGCAGCAACAAAGGCTTCCGCACGGTGGGTGCGGTCACGCAGGATCTGGACCTCTTCAAAATGCCGGTTGAACTTCGCATCGAGACCGAGGGGAAAACGGAAGAACGCAGGATAGATCTTTCAGGAACCGAATCGGCCTATACCGTCCAAACTTTCGGCCGTCCTCGCAAAATCACCATCGATCCTGACAACTGGCTCCTGAAATCCACACCCGACCTTGCCGTTCGCGTTGCAGTCCTGCGCGGACAACAGGACGTTTCGCAAGGGGATCTCATCGCTGCCATCGCCGAGTACCAGAAGGCGCTCGACGCAAACCGCGGCTCGTCACTCGCCAACTATCGACTGGCCGAAATCTTCATGACTCAGAAAAACTACCAGTCCGCGGCAAACAGCTTCCGTGATGCGTTGCGCGGCGATGGGGACCCGAAGTGGACTGAGGTTTGGAGCCACATCAACCTGGGGAGAATCTTCGACATCACGGGCCAACGAGAACGCGCTGTCAATGAGTACCGCCAAGCCATCCAAACCAACGACAACACCCAGGGAGCCGTGAACGAGGCTCGTTCCCTGCTGCAAAAGCCCTACCAGGCTAATGCTCCCCAGAGTGGCGAATAAGCAACCTGCTTCGTTTACCTGTCGTCGCCGTCCCGCTTGGCCCGTCGCCGTGCCGCAAAGCGGGACCCGCCCAGGCCAAACATTCCGGCCACGCCAAAACCTAAAATAGCCAAAAGGACCACAACCGTAACGAAAAGCGACACTCCCGCCATCAAGGCCGCCACCGCTGCCGACAGGCACGCCTTGATCACCGCGAAGATTGTGTGAATGATGACCAGAGTGGGGCCTTTCTCTGCTGAACTCGCCGGATTAGACGCGATCTCTCGCAGGTTCGCTGCTAAAAGCGTGCACGGAGCCCAAACTCACTTTGTTGTGGGGTGAAGAAGCACTTCAGCCTCATCACGCCTGACCTCTACGCGGAAACCAAGCCGTTCAAACAGGGATGTGACGCGAATCACGGTCTCTGTGCTGGTCGCGGAGCCCTGAATCAGGGCGACGGTTCTCTCACCTCTGTCTCCAAAGGATCCAAGGCCGCAGCACAACGCTGGCCGGTACGTGCAGGACGCGAGATCCGCCACACTCAGCGAAGTCGGGGTGCAGAAGATGGTACGTGGCGGAGCCATGCGGTCCAGCATGCTGAAGATCTCCAGTTTCGACTCCAGCTCATCCGGAACGAAATCCACGGCTACATCCGCCTCACGCACCGCATCTTCCACGCTGGTGGCATACCGGATTCGTTGTTGCGACGCCGGTGATGTCTCGGCAATGGTCGCTGCAGCCTTGCGCAGGTTGGAAGAAAGCACGTCTTCCAGAACAACAGTGAAGCCTGCTTGAACACATCGCAGAGCAAACGCCCGGCCTCGCTCACCCGCCCCGATGACGGCCACGGAGCGGATAGGGTCGAGACCGGGCGCATGCACAGTAGAGTCCATTCGACCGTCTACTTCGCTTCGAGAGCCTTCACGACGGAATCGAAGCTTGGATCCGTCTGCTTGATATGCGCCGCGACCCGCTCGCGCTCCTCTTCTGTCAACGTGGGCAGCACAGAAAGAATCCGGCGCAGGGTCACCGAAATATCGTCAACGTAGTTCATGGTGCGAATCGCTTCTCCAGACAGGGGCACAGCACATCTCCTTGTTAGATCTCCAGTGTACCCGCTGGCACACATCTAGCGGCTCGCGCCTTCCTCGACACGCAGGTGCGCCTGATCGGTGGGTCCGCCGGCCCCGACACCTTCCACTTTCTTCTGCCGTCCATCGCGATCCGTCATCTCCGTAATAGCCGCCAGCTTGCTTGCAAAATCCGGATGAAGGGCGTTCAGGCCGTAACGCCACGCCCAGTTCCCCTCTGCCGCCGCAGGCTTGTTCATGCGCGCTTCGCTGCCCAAGTGCAAAACATCCTGCAGCGGAAAGATACACACGTTGGCTACCGAGGTCGCGGCCAGCTTGATCATCATCCAGGGAATCTCTCCCTCGTGCTCGATCGGTCTTGTATAGATCTGCACATGTTCCCGCTCGATGGCTGTTGCATCTTCCTTCCACCAGCCAAGCGTGGTGTTGTTGTCGTGCGTGCCCGTGTACACCACCGTGTTGCAAACATACCGGTGCGGCAGGTACAGGTGACCGCCCCGCTCGGCAAATCCAAACTGCAGAATCCTCATACCGGGCATCCTGAAGAACTCACGCAATTCATCGACCTCAGGGGTGATCAGGCCAAGGTCCTCCGCAAGAAACGGCAGGTCGCCTAAAACTTCCCTGAGCCGCAAAAACAGCGCGTGCCCGGGGGCCTTGACCCAATGCCCATTCATCGCGGTGTCCTCGTCAGCGGCGATTGACCAATAGGCCTCGAAGCCGCGGAAGTGGTCGAGTCGCACACTGTCATAGAGCGCCAGGGCCCGACGGAATCGTGCGATCCACCAATCAAAACCCCGTTCTTGCAGCAGTGACCACTTGTACAGCGGGTTTCCCCATCGCTGCCCTGTTGCCGAAAAGTAATCCGGCGGGACCCCGGACACCCTCGTCGGCTTGCGGCTCTCGTCCAGCTCAAAGATGTCCGGGTTAGTCCACACATCCGCACTGTCGTAGGAGACAAAGATGGCCACATCGCCCAGAATGCGAATCTGACGCTCCGCACAGTGCTGTCGCAGGGCAGACCACTGCTCCTGGAAGAAAAACTGCACTACTTGTTCTACGGCCAGATCTCGCCCACACTCGTTCATCAGGGCCGTGAGGGTGTCTGGGTGGCGTAGGGCATACTCCTCCGGCCACTCGATCCAGCTCTTGAACTCAAACCGTCGGCGAAGCAGGCTGAACATGGCCCAATCCGTCAGCCACGCGCTGTTCTCCTGGGCAAACTGCTGAAAGCGCCCACGGTCGCCCGGGCCGGCCTGCTCGAGGAAGTTAGCCGCTGCTTCTTCGATCAACGGCAGCTTTCGTTCCACAGCCGCACCAAAGTCGCAGGGCCCCTCGTGTCCGGGTAGGCCCGCAATCCGGTCCGATGTGAGCCAACCTCCCTCAACCAGCCTTTCCAAACTGATCAGCGTCGCATTGCCTGCAAATGCGGAAAGGGCCGAGTAGGGTGAACTTCCGTATCCCGTTGGATTCAGGGGCAATACCTGCCAAAGCCTCTGTTTGGCTGCCGCAAGAAAGTCAACAAAGCCGTAAGCTGCCGGCCCAAAGTCTCCGATCCCACCATAGGAAGGGAGCGAGGTCACATGCAACAAGATCCCAGAAAGCCGTTCAGCGTCCATTTTGCCTCGGCGCAAGCCTCACGTGCCTCGCCTGGTCTGCTTCGAAACGTACAGAGGCCACCACACAAAAACGTGGTGGCCCATCTCTTCTATGCGTTCAGGCCTAGCTGCCCAAGGGCAGCCCGGTCGGTTTCCGGCTGTAGATGATCGCACCTGCACTTTGATACTTCTCCAGCAAGGTACCCGCGAAGACATTAAAGGCTTCGGCCCGTTGCTGATCCAGCAGCTTGTCTCGCG
>CAXTRM010000214.1:4269-6412 GCA_964246625.1 uncultured Acidobacteriaceae bacterium | reverse complement strand
TCGAAAACACAGCAAGCAAGCACTGCAGATCATGTTTGGGGGTTAAGCGGTGCCGTGTTGATCCACATCATGATGGTCACTTGGATCTACCACCGGGTGAAGCTGGTGAATCAGGCCGCTTAGCGGAGCAGGAGAAGGGTGGGTCTCAGGTATCGGCACTGAAAGCTTAGATTCTCGCAGCGCAATTGCAAGTTCATGGACTCGCGACATTGTCAGCCGAACAAGCTTCCCTGGAAGGGGAGCGCTTCGGGTGTGAGGACACTTTCTAACAAGGGAACCAATGTCTGTACCTCGGCCTGCGGTTCGGGATGCGTGGCGATCCGATACTTTGCTTCGAGGCGTTCGAGGACAGCAACTTCCGCAGCTCGCTCTTCGGTTGAGGCCCTGAGCTTGAAGGCAGCCATGTAGTTACGTCGAAGGATCTCTCGCTGCAGGGCGCGCTCGACGTCCGAGAACGTGTGCTTGGCATCGCCCCAACAGGGAGCGTTGAGAAGGTGTTGGAGAAAAGACAAGGCTTTCGCGTCCGAGGCGAACCAAGTATCAAAGAAACCATGCCGGTCGTATGCGCGATATGACCGAAGCAGTTCGACAGACGCTGGTACAGCTTCTCAGTGAAGACATTTAGCTTGCAGCCGGTCCCAACGAAGCGGAGAAGCTCATTGCCGAAAGTCGCCTTCTCGGCTCCGCTGCAAAAAGGTGTGGCCTCAAAGTCACTCGGGAGAAAAGGACCCTTCATCGTGTCACTCCACAGATGGGATGGGGTATGCGGCCTTTCGCTGGAACGGCGCGCTGGATGAGCCGGCCGGCGCTGTCGGCCGGCTCACACTCCTTACCCGAACAGGGTTAGCTGGGTGGCACCCTCAGACGCAGTAGGCCAGAGCGTAGGCTTCACTCGCCGCTTAACCTGGGCGGGAGATTCGACGAGGTGGATACCGGTTAAGAGCGTCGTTGTTTCGTTCTGGAGTGAAACGCGGACCACGCTTTCGCCTTTCGGTTCCGATTCAACGACAGAAGCCAAGCCTTGAGGCTGCAGCTTTTCCCTCTCTTGATCGAGCTCGCGCCAGATGGCATCGGCTGACTCTCCGACGCCAGCCTTCTCGACCAGTTCCCGCGCCATCGCGCTCATCAGGTCTTCGTCGGTGTCAAGCGCCTGGAGCCCCTCACCGGAGAACTTGCCCTCCATCATGAGCGCGACAAGCATCTTCTTGCCCATCAGCCGAAGGCAGGTCTCCTGCATCGTGCCGCTGTACGTGACAAACTTCACCCGTACCGGGAGTCTCTGGCCAATGCGCCAGGATCGCCTGCTTGCCTGCCGGAGTGTGTGGAGCGAGTAGCCGGTTTCGTAGAAGTACAGCGTCGGAAAAGCCAGCAAGTCGAGTCCGGTCTCCACCAGTTTGGGATGGCAGATCACAACCTCGACTCCGCTCTTCAGTTGACGTTCGTACCAGTCTTCCCGCTTGTCGGTCGGAACAGACGAACGAAGAACGGCAACCTGGAAACCCTCCCGTCGAAGGACCGCTTCCAAGCGCTGTGTGACGTCCTTCTCCCCGGTATACGTGGCATACACTTGGCAGCGCCTGCCTTCCTTCAGCTCTGCACGTATATCGGTGACAAGCGCCCGTTCTTTGGCGTACAGCGTGTCTTGCGGGAGGTTGCGAGGCTCCGTGACGAGGAACCTGACAAACTCCCGTGTGGCAGGATCGAGCGCTCTCGCCCAGATCTCCTTGAACGAGTAAGGATGGTCGGGGTAGAGCAGAAGCGTGTTGAGCAGAATGCTCATCAGGCTTTTGTTCCCGCAGTGTTCCCGGATCGCCGAACGGATGTCCTCTTCGAGCTGCTCGTAGGCCTCCCGGAGTAGGTCGTCCATCTCTACCGAGAGGACACTCTCGTCATAGCGCGGCAGACTGTCCGAGATGTCTTCAAGGGAAAGAAAAGCTGTCGTGCTCATCAGGAATTTGCCAAAGAGCAAGGGCGAGGCTCCCGGCTTGCGGAGCACTTGGACCGTCTTCTTCGTGGCTCGCGAGCAGGCGTTGTCTGATTCCTTCAGCTTCTCGATCGTTTCGAGGACACCGTACTGCTCTTGAAAGTCCCGACGTCCTTGCCCTCCATAGGCGAAGCCTTCCTGCACCATAACTCCGGGTTC
>CAXTRM010000214.1:0-4259 GCA_964246625.1 uncultured Acidobacteriaceae bacterium | reverse complement strand
GATCCAGCCGGTGCTCCCATGAGTGTTCCGGTGAGGGCAATGAGCCGGTGCGCTGCGCGGCCAAGCACGCCTAGACCGTTGCCCTGTGCCGTGTCGCCAGCAAGCTGGTGCAGTTCGTCGGCAATAGCGAAGTCGAACCAGCCTTTCATGTAACGACCGATGTACTCGATTGGTGCCATGCGCTGGATGCGGCTACGATCCGCTTGCCATAGCGGTGAAAAGCGCGCGGTCCCGCCCGCTACAGGCGGGAGAGCCTCGGCTATCTTCAGCTTGTCCACAAA
Source organism: uncultured Acidobacteriaceae bacterium (assembly GCA_964246625.1). Classification (GTDB taxonomy): domain Bacteria; phylum Acidobacteriota; class Terriglobia; order Terriglobales; family Acidobacteriaceae; genus Granulicella. The sequence goes on along the minus strand of CAXTRM010000214.1, from coordinate 3,978 downwards.
GTCGAGGGACGAGAGCTTACGGTCCTCAGAGTTGATGACGGCTCGGCCGGTATCGGGATTGATGACTCCACCACAGTTGGGTCCGGACGCTGCCTTTAGGAAGGCGTGCGACCAGAAGTAGCCGAGCTTGCCGCGATCTTTGCCGATGATGAAGTAAGTCGGACCAGGAAAACGCTCCTGCCAGCCCCGTCTGCCCAGCCGCCGCATCTCTGCCAACGTCAGACGCTTACCTTCATAAACGGTCTTTCCCTTGCTGAGCTTCACTTCACAGACGCCATGCTGCTTCTTGGGGTCGCCACCGTTCCGCATGTCCTCGACTAGGAAGGTGCGAGCACGCGGGATCGTCTGCAGCACCTCGCGGGCCCACTTATGCGTGATGTGAGAAGGGCACATGACCAGCGTTGCACTCGGGCGTCCATCCATGACCACATGAATGGTTCCTAAGGCCATGAAGGTCTTGCCGGCGCCGCACTCCGCAACGATGCGGGCAGCTTTCGCCTTTTGCAAGTATTTGGCCGTCCCAGTAATGGCAAGGGCCTGTGCTGGAAGTGGCTTGCGCAACAGACCCGCCAGTTGCGGTGCGGCCGTGTCCAATTTGCTCTGGAGGGGTGGATAGAATTAAAGGATGCGCGAGCCCAGCTCGACGGCATGGGCACGCAGGTAGTCGAAAGTCGTTTCCATGCAAACACCTCTGAAGTCCGTTGTGACGATGCGGCTAAGTGCCGATATCAAAAGGCGCCCCATAAGCGGAGCGCCCCTTTTGTAAATCGGTAGGTCTGTCGAAGCCTGGTTCCGCTTGTGCAGTGTTACGCTGCGTCGGCCATCAGGATCACCTTCAGCGAGGAAGCTGGCCACTTGATCGGTCCATTGCCTTCGGGCAAGGCGAGATGCCGGGAACGAAAACCATGCCCGATCCACTCGAGAAGCTCGTCCGCTGAAGCTGCAATCAGTACTGGGCGACAGCCGATCCCGTCGACTTCGGTGATCCGCTTCTCCCGATCAAGGACTAGGGCCATGTATTCTGCCCACCGCGGGTCGCCGGGGATACCCAAGAAGCTCACAAGAGCAGTCCAGGCTTCCTGCGGTTCATATCGCAGCAGTAACGTCCTGCCGACGCCGCCGTTGGTGTGCAGTTCCTCAGAGACTGCGAGCAGATGACGCACCGGATGCTTCCGGTCCGGGAGGGTCAACGAGCCCTTGTAACAGGAGGCATGCTCACCGAGCGAGACTTCTTGCGCCCTGCCTTCGGGAAAGGTCAGCGTGAAGGTGGCTTTGTCTTGAACAGCAGCTGTGATCGCTCCTATGTCGGAGTCGTTGCCGAACACACTGAGAAGATGCGCCTTACGGCCCTCTCCCATATAACGGTCGACCCGCACGCGAATGCGAGTCGAGATCTTTTCAGTGACGCGCTGGTATTCAAGCAGCCCGAGCCTCAGGTGCGCGTTCTCCATCGCCCTCTCCTTCCGGTTTGACCGGAGTTTCGGTTAGTTTCGCCGTTCTGCCATCTGCGTAGACGAGCCGAAGCTCATTGGTCCATCGCTCGCGGTGGTGTACCACTTGGGTGTCTCCGTCGTCCTCCGTAAAGGTTGAGACGTGTTTGACCGAACGCCAACGGGCGATGTGCCGCTCTTCCTCTCTCCCGAACACGCCGTTGAGAAGCCCTGCCGTGCAAAGCAGGCCTACGTGACCGCCATGTAGAGGCGTGATGGGCCGCCCGGTAGCGGCGTCTTCTCGGGGTGTAAGCAGAGGTGCCACCTGCTTCCAAGCCGCCGAGTTCGGCAGCATGTCTTCGAGACGGTCGTATGGAAGACCGCGGTAGGTTATGACTGTCGCCGGGGACTGTGGGATTTCGTAGGGGTGGACAACACCACCTTCCAGAGCTTGCAGGTCGCGGAAGCTGCCATAGGGGCTTACCCGCTGGAACAGCCGCCTGTTCGCGTCGACTGCCGTCCCTCTCACGTTTTGCCTCACCCCGAACACAACGATCTGGCGGTAGAGAACAGACTCCGGGTCTGTCAGCCGGTATATAGACAGGTTCGTGAAGTGCGAGCTGAGCAGACCGGCGCAGTCGGAAAGCCGTTCGTACGGAATGACGAAGACCAGGACACCGCATTCCAAGAGCCAGCGATACGTGTGCTCAAGAAAGAGGCGCTCCATCCGATTGTTGGCTATCGAGCCAATCTCTGAGTCGTAAGGTGGATTCAGGTACAGGAGCGAGAAGGATTCGGGCTTGGCAACCGCATCGAAAGTGTTGCCCTGAACGACTTCGATTCCATTTGCGGTTGCTGCCCGCGCCCGCTCAGCATCGAGCTCCACGCCATAAAGGCGTACCGACGCTTGGCTGGTAATTTGCCAGAGCGCAAGACCTTGCCCGGCGCAAGGGTCAACAACCGACGCCGGTCCCGAGAACGCAAGGGCGGCGCGGATATTCTCACCTTCGCTCTTTGGCAAAGGATAGTAACCCATCTTCAGGCGAGCCACAGAACGCATATGATCACCTCTTCAACTGAACCAGAGTGGTACCCGAACGGCGACAAGACACGCGGCCGCCAGCAGCGCAGGCTGGCGGAGTGGTGTTTGGATCGGGTGGGTCGCCAATCATGCTCGCGAGCATGAGGACGGAGTGCGACCCGCAGAGCCGACAGATCGAGTGGATGGAGTTGCTGACCTGCTTACAACGGCAGCAGAACGCCGCGTCTTGAAACGGGATGACGACGAGTTCGGGCTGCTGGCTGATGAGCAGCACTTTGCACATGTGGAGCTCCTTGTCTGCGGAGCGGAGCTTGCTTGCGCTCCGCTCTGCGATGCCTCCTCAAGCAGCGAGGGCTTCCGCACGGCTCTCCAGATGGTGAACCAGCCGCTTGAGCATCTCGAGGTTGGGAATGGTGGCCATCGAACCGATCTGCAGGCTGTCCAGGACTGCGATGAACTGCGATTCGCCGAGCGAGTCAGCGAGCGCGTTCGCTCTCCTCACCCCACGAATGGCCCGCTCGCCCGCAGAAAGAACTTCCGCTTGCAGTTGTGCGTTGGGGACGTCGGAGGCTTCCTTTGCCCGTGCGATCCGCCAGAGAAGCTCCCGGTAGATCAGTGCTCCCAAAACGCGGGGAAGACTCTCGATGCGAGTTGTTAGTTCGGGATCAACGGGACCGCGGGCCGCAGGTTGTGGCCGGGGCCGTGTGTCAGGAGGCCCGTCGCCGCCAGCAGAAGCCGGTAGCGCCCATTTCGGCAGGCTCGGGTACTCGAGAGGCTGGCGATATCCATTCAGTGGCACCCACATTTCGGCAAACCTGTACAGGTACCGGCCAAGGCAGAAGCAGACGCAAGCGCGTTTGAAGGCCTGCGCTTCCGCCGACGTCATCGCATGCGGTTCATCAGCCCACTCCTCACCGCTACCGGTGTGGCACCCGAGTCCATGAATCGTGACGGTGCAGGTCACCAGCACTTTGCCGCTCTGAATGACTTTGCTACGCTTCTGACGGCTCAATGCTGCGAGCGTCGTGACGTCATAGCTTCTTGTCCAGCCTGTGGGCGTGAGCAGATGGTTGAGACGGTCCGTGTATGCGCGAGGATCCGCAAACGCAACGACGGCTCCGCGTTGACCGTCCTGGGTGGTGTGCGTCACGCGCCATTTGATCTCCGAAGGATCGAAGGGCTCGGCAAGAGCGGCGAACAGCTTGTCGCGGCTTTCCTGTGTTTGGAGTTGTTCGGCATCCATGTCTTCCTCCCGAAGAGAAAAGGCGCTCCGAAGAGCGCCTTGCAAGCTGTATGAGTTGTGAACATACGTTTATGCGGCCATGCCTCGACTATGGACGGCGATCCGGCCGTTACTGACGCTAAGCCGACTTAGCAGACTGAACTCACGCTAGCAGCAACCGCAGACAATCCCCGCCCGCGCTCTCATTGCTTCCACGATGAGGATAGGTACAGCGGCCAGCGCGGCAACTTGATCGAGCCACCCGATACCAACAAGCGAACGGA
>CAXTRM010000213.1:4792-6416 GCA_964246625.1 uncultured Acidobacteriaceae bacterium | reverse complement strand
GCCCTGCCTGTTCAGCGGCTCCCCACCCGGCAGGCGCCACTCCATCAGCGCCACCATGATCGGCAAGGTGGACACGATCAGCGAAGCAAACCCGGAAGGCACCATCGTCTCGCCCCAGGTCAGCAGCATGTTGTTGGCGCTCATAAACAACAGCCCCACCAGCGCGAGCCGCCATCCTTCCCCGCGTGGCACACGCAGGCTTTTGCCCCGCGCCAACGCGATGGCCACAATCAACAGGGTCGTGAGGAGGGAGCGTGTGGCCGACACCACAGGGGGTGACAGGTGTTCGGCGGCCACCCGGATCGCCGCGTAGGTCGAGCCCCAGCACAGGTACACCGCAGCAAACGCGGCGATTACCGGGGCGCGGGTCGATCTTCCTTCAGGCATCGTTCCAGCATAGCCGCCAAGGACGGCAGCGCGCCGGACCGGGGTGCTAGCATCGCCGCATGCGCCCTTTCACGGCCTCGTTGCTCGCCACCGCTCTTGTTTCTGCTTCTGCGCAGACCGCCGCACCTGGGGGCGGAGGCATGGTCCCGTACCGAAACGAGGTTCTGCACCTTTCCTACAGCGTGCCGTCCAACTACACGGACGCTTCGGCGCTGGTGGGCCCTGCCTTTCAAGCGAGCGTCGGCCAGAACGCTTCGGTGGGTACGGCGTCCAACTGCGTCACGCTTCCGTTCTCCCGCATGGCCTCGGAAAAAGCCCAGATCAGCTTCGTCCTGCTGGTGCGCGCGGACGCGACCTGCCTGAAAAAGAAGTTCACCGCCCAGTCTGTAACCGACCTGGCACAGGGTGAAGCGCAGGGCATTGCCGCCTCCGGTGCAAAAAGCCAGTTCGGGCAGCCCGTTCCCTTTGAGCTCGCCAAGCGGCCCGCTTCGCTGATGCAGGGGAGCTTTACCCTGCCCACCGGGCAGCTAATGCAATCCCTTGTCGTGTGTGTGCTGGATCAGCCGGACATCGCGTGCTGGCAATTTCTGTCCAATACCACGGCAGGACTTGCGACCATGCGCGAGTTTCCGGTCACGTTTGACGGAAGCGCAGCCACGCCGCTGGTTCCCGCCAGCGTGGTTCCTACTCGCTAACAAGGTTCCACTACGTCAGGTTTTTGGGGAGCCCGTGGCCGGGGTCTTGGCCTTTTTTGCTAGTAGCTGAAGAACTCGTTCATGCCGCGACGCAGCTGCAAGCCGGCCCCGAGGCAGATGAGCGAAGCCAGACCGGTGATGCAGTTCCAATAGAACATCGGGTGTGCCCAGCCCGGCGAATATTGCAGATCCTGACCGGAAAAGATCGTCAGCAGGGTTGCAACCAAGCCGAACTGGAAACCCAGCACAAGCAAAAGGTGCCCGCGACGGCGGCGACGATCCAGAGCTTCCACCTCAACCGGGGTGAGCACCCGCTCTTCGGCGGGCAACATGGTATTCGGCATCGTCGGGCACTCCTTCGTCGAGGTACTACGAAATTAAATCATATTCTCGCTCCGGAAAGCTTGGGTGCGGGCCCTTACGAGGCGATCACCGCACATCCCGGCGCGCTCGACCGCTCAGGGATGGAGACCTCAAGTAACACATCAACGGCTGTTGACGACCTTGGCACGTCGCCGCGTGAGGCGGCTGCTACTCGCGTC
>CAXTRM010000213.1:0-4782 GCA_964246625.1 uncultured Acidobacteriaceae bacterium | reverse complement strand
CAAAGAAGGCGACCGACTGCAGCCCGGCGATCTCGAAGCGCTTCCGGCACCGAATGTTCTGGCACCCCACCTGATCGTCCCGGCGCACCATGTAGCTCCGTGCCTTGGCAAAGCGGGCTTCACGGGCGGCGTCGCTGTAGCCGGTCAAACGCGCGCGCTTGCGCCGTACCAGCCACGTCAAGGCATAGTCCGCGGCCTGGCCGCAGTAAGGGCAGGTCAGGCTGTGTGTTTTTACCTCTGTACGCTCTTCAAAGAAGTCCCGCTCGTCACCGCTTCCGCCCGCCTGCGACGGCGACGATGACCCATCGCGCCCACCATAGCCATAGCCGCCCCGGTCGCCTCTGCCGCCACTCCAATCGCTTCGCATCTGCTACCTTTCCGTCCGGCCGATATCTTCCCTTATCAGCATAGACCTCCATGGAGGTCCGTAGACCGCCATGGGCTGCCCCTTGGCTCAAGCCGCTTCGTTTGGCCTAGTTCGTGGCGGAGCAGTACCAAGGTACCCAGCGCCCTGTCACCCTCGGGTAGAGAACATGGAGCGTCGCCACGCCAAACCGGCGAGGAAACAGCTACTCTTGTAGGGCGCTTCCGCTTGTTCTTCCACCCGAAACGCTCCAACACCCCGCAAGGAGCCGCCATTGGCTGTCTTTGTCAAGAATCCCAGCGCACCCGGCTATGACAGTGGCCTGGAGGTGAAGACCGACACGCGAGCGATGACTGTCGCCACTGCCCTGTTCTTCATGGTGGGCTTCCTTACCTGTCTGAATGACATCATCATTCCGCACTTGAAGGCGATCTTTGAGCTGAACTACGCCGAGGCCATGCTCGTTCAGTTCGCCTTTTTCAGCTCCTACTTCCTGTTCAGCTACCCTGGCGGCCTCCTTGTCGAGAAGTTTGGCTACAAGAAGACCATGGTCGCCGGCCTGATCACGATGGCCGCCGGGGCAGGTGCCTTCGTTCCCGCCTCCATCGTCGCCAGCTTCCCCGTGTTTCTTAGCGCGCTGATCGTCCTTGCCGCAGGCATGACCATCGTTCAAGTCTCCATCAACCCCTATGTGACCGTGATCGGTCCGGCGGCCACGGCGTCCAGCCGCCTGAACCTGGCGCAGGCCTTTAACTCCGTCGGCACCTTTATCGCTCCGTTTCTCGGCTCCTACTTTATCCTGCGGCACGTTGCGACACAGATCGAGCCTGCCCGGCTGCACTCGTTGCCCGCTGCGGTGCAGCAAAGCTACCGTACCGCCCAGGCGTCCTCGGTGCGCATGCCGTACATCGGCCTGGCGCTCATGCTGCTCCTGATTGCGCTTGCGTTGGGGCTCATCAAGCTGAAAACAACCACCGGTGTTTCCCAGCACACCCAGGACTTTCGTCCCGGCGCCTTTGCTGAAGCGCTTACCCGGCCAGACTCCATCTGGCGCCACCCATGGCTTCTCTTTGGGGCGCTGGGCATCTTCACCTATGTCGGGGCCGAGGTGTCGATCGGCTCGTTCCTGGTGAACTACATGGGCCTGCCGCAGATTGCCGGCTTGCGGGAGGCGGTAGCCGCAAACTACCTGCCCGTGTACTGGGGCGGCGCCATGATCGGGCGCTTTGTGGGCTCGGCCATCCTGCAAAAGGTCAGGACCGGCACGGTTCTGGGCATTGCCGCCATCAGCGCGTTTGTGCTGGTCATGATCACGATGCATACCCATGGCACGGGCCTCGTTCACCCTGTCGAGTTGTTCGGTCGAAGGATCGATCTGCCGCAGTCCACAGCGATGTGGTCTTTGCTGGCTGTAGGGCTGTTCAACTCCATCATGTTTCCGTCCATCTTTACTCTCGGCATCCAGGATCTGGGGCCGCTGACCAGCAAGGGGTCCAGCCTCATGATTGCGGCGATCCTTGGCGGCGCGGTGATTCCGGAGTTGATGGGCAGGCTCGCCGACCATGTCGGCGTGCAAGCGGCCTTTATCCTGCCTGCCCTGTGTTACGTCTACATCGCGGCCTTTGGCGTCGCCGCCATCCGCCGCCCGGCAGCCTCCAACGAGCTTCTCCCGGCAGAGGTGTGATCTACGGGGATCGCACAAGGGTCACCGTTGCAAAGCCGAGGGCGCCGGTAGCGAACGCGATCTCCACAGTTTGCGGGATGCCCTGGACGGTGAGCGGGGTCACCGTGACAGCGCCCGCGGCGTCGGACGGCAAATCGGCCTCCGCGCTTTGCAGTACCGGCGCCGAAGGGCAGCGGCCCACGTCAGGGCATGGCCCTTCCCATCCAAGCACCCGCTGGTAGACGTTCACCGGCGCCCCCTCCAGCGCGTGACCGGCCAGGTCGGTGATCTGCGCGGTCACGGGATGCAGCGCGTCAGCGACTCCCACACTTTGTGCGGCGGACGCGGGAACCTGCACGACCCACTCATCTGCCTCGACGGCATGCAACGTCCAGGTCGCACAAATCTGTGTCCAGCTACATCCTGTGATCGTCTGCACGGTGCCTGCAGGGATCGCTGAGGTGCTGACGACCGCATGGGCCATCCCGCCGCTTGACGCCGCCGTGTCGGCCAGCACCAGCTGCAGCCCACCACTCACCTGCCAGGTCACCGGCACACCCGCCGCCCCAAGACCGTCCTGCAGAGCAGCGAGGTCCAGGTCCCAGCTGCCGCTCATGCCTGCGGCCACATAGTGATCGGTCGAGGACAGGATCACGGTCCGTACAGGATCGACATCCAGGAGGACCCACTGCAGGGTCGCTCCGCCGCTGAGTTCCGTTGCAACCAGGGTCACTGGTCCCGCAGCGCTACCGGTCAGCGTCGTCGATACCAGGCCATTGGCATTGGACGGCACGACGCAGCTGCTGGCGCCCTGGCACGCTTCGATCTGCACCGTGCCCCCTTGCACCGCCAGGCGCACCGAGGCGCCCGCGGCAGGGGCAAGGCCGTCGCTCGTCAGGACGCGGACCGCGAGAGGCGTGCCCAGGGTCACACCGGTTTCCAGGTGGTCCGGGGCAGAAACTGGCTGGAGTACGTCCGGCAGCTGGAGATAACTGACGCCGTTGGGAACCGTCGCCGTCCCTCCTGTTTCCGTGTCGGAGACCGTGACGGTGACCGGCACGCCCAGAGTAGCTCCGGCATCGCTTAGCCCCGGTGCCACCGCCACGATCTCGGTGGCGCTCCAGCTCACCACCTGGGCAGGCACCCCGTTAATTAAGACCTGATTTCCCTGTTTGAACCCCGTGCCAGCCACCGAGATCCGGCCACCGGAGGCACCCACCGACGCCGGGGTCACCGCGGCTGCGTACAAGACCCGCGCCATGTACCGGAAGTCCGGCCGGCCCGCGCCGTATTGATCCGTGATGGAAAGGCGGTAGCTCTGGTCCGCCGCGGGGGCCTCCATCGCCACGTTGGTCATCCCGAGTGCCAGCGAGTTGAAGGACGCTGCCTGTGCGGCTACCGTAGGCGTACCCCCGGTTGGGTCTGTGGCGTTCCATACGCCCATAACAGGCTGGACCTTGTTCAGGGTGGCAGCGCCGGTCTCATCCAGGGCCGTGACCTCCAGCGTCCAAGTATGTCCGGCAGCTACAGGTACGTTCCACCAGGAGCTGTGGCCCCAAGCGCACAGCAGCCCTGCCTGCCATCCGCTGGTATCCAGCGGGGCAGGCGACGCTTCGGTTCCATCCGCCCCGGGGTCGCAGGTACCTGCCGCATCCTGTGCGGCTTCAAAGGCCCACACAGATCGATCTCCGTACGAGAATGCGGAGTAATCCACAAAGCTGACCGGCGAACCCGACGGGGCCGCGGGCGGGCGCACATAGGTACCGATCGCGAAGTCGCCGGTATACAGAGGATTGATCGCTTCTGCAGTGAATGTGACGTCGGAAACGCCGTCGAGCGGGACCCGTCGAAAGACGAAGTAGCCTTCAAATCCCGCATCGGGGGATCCAGACGTCGGGGCCCTGGTGCGATCAATCGGGGTAGGCATGGCCTGCAGGTACAGGTTGCCCGTCACCGCAGATGTGGCTTCCCAATCCTCGGCGAACCCATTGTGAGCCCGCCGAGATGTCAGATTGACCCAAGCCATACCCTGGATCGTTGGAAACTGCAGGTAGCCTTCCAGAAACAAGGAGTCGTTGCTGGTGCCTTCCTTGCCCGGCGGCACCGAAGATTGATACACGGGGTAAAGCTGTGCCAGGGTGTTCAGGTCGTCCGCGCGCAGCGTAAACGGATCCGGCATGCACTGGTAGGTGAAGTTGCCGCACAGGACATCCATGGGGTGCATCACCGGCCAGTAAGCCAGCTGATTGGCCGTGATCTCGGCTTCGGCTGTGAAGACGTTGTCGTTGGTCTGGGACCAGGTGAGTCCCAGGATGCGCCCAAAGGCTCGGGCCACCTGGTATTGCATCTGGAGCAACTGCTCCTGCGACGAGTCCACACAACGGCCGTTCAAGATCAGGACCGCATGCCGAAGCGTGACATCTTCCTGGTGGATGTCATCGATATCACCGACTACACCATTCTGCAGGCAGCCGTCCGGCTCACTGGCACCCTCCCCCAGCAGCAGATCGATCAGGCTGCCGTCCTGGTCGTAAACGATGGCCACCGGCATGCTGTCTTCATTACTCGCCTCCACATCGGCAGGAAACGTGAACTGCTGCCCATCAAACGAGACGTTGGCCGGGCTCACATCCTCGCCGAGCGAGCCGCCCTGCGCCAGGGAGATGCTGGAAGTTGGCACCGCCCAAACCGCCGCTGCGGCGGCCACCAGCGCGTCCGCCCGGTCGTGGGGTACCGTGGCGCTCAAGGCCCCTGG
>CAXTRM010000212.1:0-6430 GCA_964246625.1 uncultured Acidobacteriaceae bacterium | reverse complement strand
GTCAAGGAGTTCTTGGGCAGGGCCTCCGGGTAGAGCAGCGGAATCAGGATCAAAAGGCCAAGAATTGCGCCATTAATGGCAAATGTCGCAATCATCCAGTACTTGGATTTGGTCTTGATCCGGCCGCTGGATTCAAGCATTGAATCTTCAAACATAAGAGCAACCTCGGGCTTGCGAGCGCAGCTTGAAGGCTTAGACACCGGGGTGTTTTCTTTTGTTCCCGAGAAAGTTTAAGACCCGTTCCGGGACGGCAATCCCCCGTTCGGGGGAGAGATTTCGGTACGAAAAAGAGGGCTAAAAAGCCACTTTGAACACGGTTTTGCGTCAACTTGGCGCCTTGCCGCACGCACCTTACCGTCTGACCGTGCGCGCCGCGGGCAGGGCTGCCCGTTTGCCCTTGCTTGCGCGCCAGTCCTGGTAGGCCACAAGCATCGGGGCGGCGACGGCAACCGACGAGTAGGTGCCGATCAGGATGCCGACGACCAGGGCAAAGCTGAAGCCGTGAAGAACCTCGCCCCCGAACAGGTACAGGCTGAGAACAGTAAGGAAGGTGAGACCCGAGGTGAGCACGGTCCGGCTCAGGGTCTGGTTGATGGAACGGTTCACCACCTGCGAGAGCGTTTCCCGCCGGCTGAGCGCAAGATTTTCCCGAATGCGATCGAAGACGACAATGGTGTCGTTCATGGAGTAGCCGATCAGCGTCAGGATGGCCGCGATCACGGTGAGGGTGATCTCCTGGTTGGTAAGCGAAAAGGCGCCGACGGTGATCAGGGTGTCATGGAAGACCGCGACGACGGCGGCCACGCCATAAATCAGCTCGAAGCGGAACCAGAGGTAGATGAGCATGCCGATAAGCGAGTAGACCGTCGCGAGCCAGGCCTGGTGCTGAAGCTGCTTGCCGGCCGTGGGGCCCACGATATCGACCTGCTGCACGGAAAAGGCGGAGTCATGGTAGCTGGAGCGAAGAGCGTTTTCGACCTCGGCGCGGCCCTGGTCGTGCGCGGTGTCCTGAGCGGTCGATTGGGGCAGGCTCACGATGACGTTGTTGGCTGCCTGACCATTTGAGCCGGAGATGCGCTGGATCCGCGCGTCGCGAACGCCGGAGGCGACCATGGCAGCGCGGATGTGGTCCTCATTGGGTGGCGCGTCGAAGTGCACGGTCACCTGTGTGCCACCGCGGAAGTCGACACCGAGCGGAATGTGGTGCCAGAAGGCCATGCTCAGCAGGCCGGCGACAGAGAAGAGGAGGGAAAATGCGAGGAAGTACCACTTGCGTCCCAGCCAGTCGATCTTTGTTTCGCGAAACAGTTCCACGTGCGATTCCTTTGGAGGCGGGAGCCGATATGTCCCAAGTCCAGTGTGTTGTCTTTTCCGGCGCCAGAAGGAACGGTACCCCTTTTTAGCGCGTTGCCCATGGTTTCTTGCTGGCAAGGAATCCCTTGGGCTGTAACGGAACCTCCTTAGCTTACCGGATACCAAGCCCCCGAGGCGTGCGGGGGATGCATCCAGGTTCGGCAGCAAGCGCTGCTTCCCTGCCCTGCTAGCCAGCGGGCGCGGTTCCGGGAGGGAGCCGCCGAGCAAAGTTACCGGCCAACCTTTGTCAGTCGACGCAAAAGCGAAAGCAGAAACAGGGCGGCGTTGAACAGCCGTCTATGCGGGAGGTTTTTCGCTCCAAGGCAGTGCGTGCGTGCAGAAGTACGAGGTGGATGGGGCTAAGCAAGACCTAACGGCACGAGCCCCCGGGCGGTTCGCCCGAAGCTCAGCGGTCCCCGCCTGAGGCGTAGACGTTCTTAGGGCTTAGAGGACCGGAAAAGCGCTGCCAGCCGCGGGTCGCCACCTTCTGTGGGAGTGCGAGATGGTGCGCAGCATACGTCCCTGGTCGTAGCAGACGGTGTCCTGAAGCGGGTTTCGGGGAAGAGGTGAGAGCGATTCGGGGAGGGCAGATGCAGGCTGCACGGGATGCCCCTGGGATGAGTAACGGCCCTATGTGCCCGGGGCACAAAGGGCCGCTTTGGCGCGCTCAGATAGTTGCACTGCCCGCCACTACCAGGAGTAGGTACCGTCCTTGTGGATGAAGCCCGCGGTTGGACCATCGTCGGGAAGTTGGGCGAGGCGCACGATGGCGACCGCGCCTTCCCCAAGCGTTTGGGGCCCACTGTGGTTGTTCATGTCAGTGGCGGTGTAACCGGGGCAGGCGGAGTTGACCTTGATGTCCGTGTCCCGGAGATCGTAGGCCAAGTCCACGGTGAACATGTTGAGCGCCGCTTTGGAGGCGTTATAGGCAAGGGCCTTTGCGTGGTAAAAGGGCGAGGTAGTGTCGCTGTTGACGGCAAGCGAGCCGAGTCCGCTCGATACATTCACGATGCGTGCCTTGCCCGCCGCGCGCAGCAAGGGCAGCAAGGGCTGCGTGAACGCGACGGTGCCGAAGAAGTTGGTTTCAAAGGTACGCCGCAGGATGTCAACACCGACGGCACTGGCCGGCCCGTCGCTTGCATCAAAGATCGCGGCATTATTGATCAACACATCGAGATGCCCGAACTCTTCCCCGATCTGTTTGGCAAGGGCAGCCCCGCTGGCGGCAGCCTGGTTGAGGTCGACCGCAACAGAGCGAACATCCAGGCCCTCCTGCCGCAGCTGGGCCGCTGCCTGGTCGCCTCGCGACGTGTCGCGCGCACCCAGGAGCACGGTGAAGCCGGCGCGCCCGAGCTGACGCGCCACCTCAAAGCCGATGCCCTTGTTCGCGCCTGTAATGAGAACAATCTTCGCCATAAGATTCCTTTCGGGCAGCAAGAAGTAGCCAACGGCGGCTTTGAAGATGTACGCCGTCCACTGCCATGCTGTACAACGTACACAATGGGAGAGCCGGGCGTCAAGATGTAGAGTGTGTCTGGATGGCGTATCCAACCAAGACCGATCGGGCCAGCATTCTAGCGGCGGCTCTCCGGCTGGTGGAAGAAGAGGGCGCGGAGGGTCTTGCGATCCGGCCTGTGGCGGCGAAGCTGGGCCTGGCACCCAATGCGCTGTACCGCTACTTTGACAGCCTCGCAGCCCTGGAAGCAGCCCTGGCGGAAGAGGCAAGGCTGCGAATGCTCGAGATCATGCAAAGGGCGGCCGCCCAGAAGGGACCGGCGGAGACAATCCGGGCGATCTCGCAAACCTATCTTGGTTTTGCGGATGAGCAGCCCCGGCTGTTTGCGTTTTACCTGAAGACCTCAGGCGCGGGGACGCCGAGCCCCCAGTGCACGCGCAATACAGAGTTCTTCCTGGAGCAGGTCAGGCGTGTGTATCGCGAGGCATACGCACCGGAGGCGTCCCACGCCCTTTGGGCGTTTCTTCATGGGCTAGCGGTGCTACGGGAGGCGGGTGTGTTTACCGCCGAGCAGACTTCCGCGAACCTGGAGTTTGGGCTCCAAATGTGGATCAACGGGGCCGCGAGTCAGGCCGGGGAGAACGGGCACGCCTGAGGCGCCCTGGGCTACCACATCCCAGAGGGCTCAGACGAATTAGAGGCCGTCCATGGTGAAGCGGTCCAGCCACTCGAGCAACAGGGTCGTTTCCGCCCCGGTGAAGCGGTGAGACGAGGGCTGAGGCCCAGCCGCCGAGTCGAGGATGCGGGCACGCAGCATATTGGCCGCAACAGCCAGGGTGGGATCCGGAGTAAGGGGGCGAACCGTGAGAAAGGACGCCAGGGCTGCCTCGCACGCCGCGTGAGAGAGGGCCAGGTCTCGCTCCGGCACCGATCTGGCGAGCAGGGTCATGACGACGCCGCAAGCGGCTGCGTGAAACAGGTCTACCGCACGGCGCACGGGTACGCATAGCCTCCCTGCGGCCGCAAGGCTCTGCATATGCGCCTGAAGGCCGGGGTGCGCGAGCCGGGCCGAGCGGCTCCCCGAGGCCGGGTGGGGGTCGGCGTACATGAGCAGGTAGAGCTCCGGGTGTGAAAGGCCGAAGTCGACGTGCCGTGCCCAGCCCTCGCGAAGGAACTGGACAAGATCTTCCTTGGGCTGCGGGGGTCGTTTCTCCGACAGGTACAGGGCAAAGCCGAAGTCGGTCACCGCGTCCAGCAGGCCACGCTTGTCCCGAAAGAGCCGGTACAGGACCGGCGGCTGCACCCCGGCAGCTTCGGCTACCGCGCGGGTGGTGATGGCGTCGCGGCCGCCCGCGGTGAGCAGCGCCAGGGCAGCCTGCAGGATGCGGTCCCGATGGGGCGAAGCGGATGGCTCGCCGAGCTCCGCCTCACCACCCGGCGCCCCTGCGGCGATGTCGGTGCGTTTCACCTGCCCATTCTAGCCTTTGCTTCCATTGGAAACATTATGGTGATACCAATGGAAGCAGAAGTGAACGTAGAAGCAACGGGGAGGGTGGCAGAGCATGATCATCGTGACGGGAGCGGCGGGCAACTTTGGGCGCCAGGTCGTGGAAGGTCTTTTGGAGAGGATGCCGGCAGAGCAGATCGCTGTGAGTACGCGGGACCCGGGCAAGGTTGACGATCTGAAGCAACGTGGTGTGCGGGTGCGCCAGGGTGATTTTTCGGAACCTACCAGTCTGCGGGAGGCCTTTGCCGGTGCGGAGCAGGTGGTGATCGTGTCAGGAACGGCGCTGGGCCCGGAGGGCGTCCGGCAGCACGGCAACGCGATCCAGGCAGCCAAGGATGCAGGTGTTCGGCGGCTTTTGTACACGAGTCACCAGGGCAAGGGGGCGGCCTCGCTGTTTGTGCCGACCAAGGACAACCACGTACCGACCGATGCCCTGCTGGCCCAATGCGGCGTGCCCTATGTGTCGCTCCAGAACGGGTTTTATGCGGAGTCGGCGCTGTTTCAGCTGCAGGGCCTGAAGGAGACAAACAGGCTGGCGCTGCCCGCCGATGGGCCTGTCTGCTGGACGGCACGAGCCGACCTGGCGGCGGCGGCGGTTGCGGTGCTGCTGGAGCCCGGTTTGCTGCCGGATGGGCCGTCGCCGGCGTTGACCGCATCTGCGATGCTCGATTTCGCCGAGATCGCGCACATGGCAGCGGAGATCCTCGGAAAGCCCATCGCACGTGAGGTGGTGAGCGACGAGGCCTACCAGGAAACGCTGGTGGCGCAGGGCATGCCTGAGGTGTATACCGGCCTGTTGCTAAGCCTGTACACGGCGGCGCGGGCCGGGGAGTTCGCGGTCGTGGACCCGACTCTGGAACGGCTGATCGGGCGTAAGCCGACGACGATGCGGCAGGTGTTGACTGAGTTCCTGGGCAAAACGGAGGTTTCGTTGTTTCAGGGGCGGTAAAAGAGAGGGCCGGCATCGCCTGAGAGGGGCGATGCGGACGGGAAAGCCGCCCTGGTGGGGGCGGCTTTTTCGTGTGAGGCGGAAGGTGATGGACGGGGCGTGGTGGAGGCCGGCTAGATGGAGAGGGCGGCGCCGCGCTCGCGCTTTTGCAGCAGCCAGTCGAAGATGACGCGGGACACGAAGACGGCGGTGAAGAGGTTGGCGAGGAGGCCGAAGACAAGGGTGACGGCAAAGCCTTTGACCGGGCCGGTGCCGAAGATGAAGAGGATGCCGGCGGAGACGATAGTGGTGATGTGGGTGTCGATGATGGTGATCCAGGCATGGTCAAAGCCGTCCTTGACCGAGGCACCGGGGCTTTTGCCGAGGCGAAGCTCTTCCCGGATGCGCTCAAAGATGAGCACGTTGGAGTCCACGCCCATGCCGATGGTGAGGATGACGCCGGCGATGCCGGGCAGGGTAAGCGTGGCGTGCGAGAAGCCCATGAAGCCGAGCAGGATGACCAGGTTGAGCAAAAGGGCGAGGTCGGCGTTGATGCCGGCGCCGCGATAGTACAGGAGCATGAAGGCCATGACGGCGAGCATGCCGGCGACGGCGGCGACGACACCCTGGTGGACGCTGGCGGCGCCGAGGGAGGGGCCGACCGTGCGGGTTTCGAGGTACTTGATGGAGGCCGGGAGCGAGCCGGTCCGGAGCATCATGCTGAGGTCCTGGGCCTGCTCCTGCGAGAAGCCGCCGGTGATGCGGCCCTGGTCGCGGATGGCGCTCTGGATGGTGGCGACCTCGCGGACGCGGTTTTCGAGCACGATGGCCATCTGGCCGGTGCCCTTGTTGGCGTCGGTGTACTTGTAGAAGCGATCGCCGGCCTCGGTGGTGAGGGTGAAGCCGATGTCGGGACGGCCGTTCTCATCCTGCGAGGGTTGGGCATCGCGGAAGTCTGTCCCCTCGACGATCGTCGCGCGCTTGAGAACCAAGAGCTGGTCGGTGCCACCAGCCTGGCCGGAGCCTTTGACCATCTCCTGATCGGGGGGAACAGCGCCGCCGAGGGCGCTCAGGGCCTGCTGCTCGTCGGGGTAGCTGTTGACGACCTCGTGGATTTCGAGCTTGGCGGTGGACTGGATGATGCTTTCGACGCGGGCCGGGTCGTCGACGCCGGGAAGCTGGACGA
>CAXTRM010000211.1:0-6445 GCA_964246625.1 uncultured Acidobacteriaceae bacterium | reverse complement strand
CCGCTTGCCGTCGCCGGCACCGTGATCGGGGTCGGCATGGGTGGCTTTGTCGATGGCATCCTGTTTCACCAGATCCTGCAGCTGCACAACATGCTTTCCAACCGCGTCCTGCGCACCTCGCTCATCAACGAGCAGATCAACATGGTGTGGGACGGCGTGTTCCATGCCTTCACCTGGACCTGCGTCGCCGTGGGCATCTTTCTGCTTTGGCGCGCTATCAAGCGCCCCGACGCGCTGCTCTCCGATCGCGCCTTTCTGGGCGCTATCCTCTTCGGCTTCGGCCTGTTCAACCTTGTTGAAGGCACAATCGATCACGAGATCCTGCAGCTTCACCACGTCTACCAGAACGGCAACCACCTCCTGTGGGACATGGTCTTTCTTGCCTCCGGCGCGGTGCTGATGGCCGTGGGCTGGCTCCTGCTCAAGCAGGGCTTCCGCCAGGCTGTCCTCGCCTCTATGCCTGTTCCGTAGAGCACACCTCGTCCCGCTCACTTCGGCACCGGCGTGGCCTGCAGCACCTCACGTACCACCCGGTCCGGATCCAGTCCTTCCAGCTCCGCTTCGGGCCGCAGCACGAGCCTGTGCCGCAGCACCGGCACCGCGGCCTGCTTGACGTCATCGGGCACCACGAAGCCCCGGCCTTCCCGCGCCGCAAACGCCTTGGCCACCAGCAGCAGGGACGTGCTCGCCCGCGGGCTCGCCCCCAGCGAGATCGCCGGCCACTCGCGGGTGCGCCGCACCACGCCCAGGATGTACTCAAACAGCGCCGGCTCCACCCGAACCCCGCGGACCTCCCGGCGTGCCTGCGCCAGGACTCCGGGCGGTACCGGCTCCAGGGAGAGCTCAGCCAAACCCGCCGCATCCCCTGCCTCATGGTGGCGCTGCAGCATCGTGCGCTCGTCCGCTGCACTGGGATAGCCGATCGCGATCTTGAGCAGAAAGCGGTCTAGCTGTGCCTCCGGCAACGGGTAGGTCCCCTCGAACTCCACCGGGTTCTGCGTCGCGAACACGGTAAAAAAGGCATGGAGCACGTGCCGCTCGCCTTCCGCTGTCACCTGCCGCTCTTCCATGCTTTCCAGCAGGGCGGCTTGCGTTCGCGGCGGCATGCGGTTCACCTCGTCGGTCAGCAAAAATTGCGTAAACACCGGTCCCGGGTGAAACCGAAACTCAGCCGCCCGGTCCGCGTACCCCGGGGTAAACACGGTGGTGCCCAGGATGTCGGCGGGCATCATGTCCGGCGTCCCCTGCACGCGCCGGAAGTCCAGCCCCAGGAACCGCGCCAGCGTCTTCACCGTCAGCGTCTTTGCCACCCCCGGCACACCCTCGATCAGCGCATGGCCGCCACACAGCATCGTCGCCAGGGCCTGGGCCACCGCCTCGTCCTGCCCGGCGATCACGCGCCCGATCTCCGCGGTCCCACGCCGAAACAGCTCCTCCGCCGTGCCTACGCCTACCCCTGCCACCAACCCGTCTTCCATACCACTCCGCTCCTGTCGTTTGCACGTCAACTCCATCGCCGGCACGCGACCGCACCCGCTCCTTACGTGCTCAATGCCGCTGCCGTCTCTGCGTCGAGCTCACCTTGGCCGCTCCTGTCCTTCTGCTGCCGGGCTGCTTCCACCCCGGCCGGTTTGGCCGCCTCGCGCACCCGCGCCGCGTCCTCGCCCAGGGCTCGCACCAGTGCCAGGGCACTGCTGGTCCGCAGGTTCACTTCAGCTGCCTCCCGCGCGTCCGCCAGGTGCTTACCCAGTGCCTGCCAGGAGCCGCCAAAGCGGCTTTCCAGCGCCGCCGCCACCGCGTCCGGCTCGGCCTCCACCGTTTGCTGCGCCAAGCCGGCCTCCCGCACCAGCACCCGCTGGAGCCGCCGTCTTGCCGCCTCCGTGGCGGCCCCGGTCGCACCCGCCTTCTCATACAGGTCGCCCATGCTCACCGCGAACTCCACCGGCGACGACCGCGGCACCCCCACAGGCAGCCGGATCGGCCCGCGCCGCCGGCTGAACGAGAACACCAGCAAGGCAAATACCACACCCGCTTGCCCCAGCATCCACCACAACGGCAGGCCGCGGGCCGCACTCCACTTGGACCCGGGAACCTGTTGCAGGGACTCGTCGAACAGCACGCGCCGGCCCTCCCCCACGCTCGCCAGCAGCAGCCGGAGGTCTGCGTCGTTGTGCAGCTCGGCGTTCGTCAGCGGGCCCGCGGAGCTCCACCACACGGCCTCTCCCTGGCCCATCGGCATCCGCACCACCACGGCATCTGGCCCACAGCGCTGTTCCACATAGACGCGGGCACCCTCGTCACCCCAGCGCACCACGTCCTGCATCTCCACAACGCCCGCCCGGGCCAGGCGACCCGGCCCTTCCGGCTCGGAGTAGCACAGCGCGTGCAAGCGCCGGCTGCCCTGCACCGTGCCGCCGGGCAGCAGCAACGCCCCTTGCTCCCCGGTCACCAGCACCCGGCCTCCCCGCTGCAAAAACTCCTGCAACGCGGCGGTCAGCCGGTCTTTGTCCAGAGCCGTATACATTGGCTCGGCCAGCAGCAACGCCGTGTGCGGTGCATCGACCTCCGCCAGCTCACCTAGGGGCTGATCCCATCGCGTGACAGCTCTTCCCATGCCTTCCAGCATGAGAAACGCCGCCTTGGCCCCGCCCGGTGCGGTGTTGTAGCTCGAGGGCCGCGGGTCGGTCTTTGCCGTCGCCGGAGCCAGCAGGCTCACAGCCAGGATCAGTAACAGCACCCCGCCGCCCAGCCACAGCATCAGGCGTTTGTCCCTGTTTCCCGCATGGGCCCCTGCGCCGATCCCAAGCGCGGCGGCGGAGGCCATCACACCCCTCCCGCGGCAGCTGCCGTGTGGGGCAGCGGAGTCGCCGGCTCCCCGCCGCCCGGGGCGCGCTCGGGCCTGGACGCTTCCAAAGCCTGGTAGCTTGCCAGGGCTGCCCGGTACTGGCCCTCATGGCCTGTCGCGGCGCCGTACCAGACGCGTTCGAACTCGCGGGTCAGGCGGCGGAGGGCCTGTTCCGCGTCTGAGCCCGCCCGAAGCAGGGCAAGGTACTCCCTTGGGGTGCGGGTCACGTTGGGCTTCCACGCCCGCCGGCTCTCCATCAGCGCGATCGCGGCCCAGTACAGGCAGTGCACCGCTTCCCGCCAGTCTTCCCGGCTCGCATGCTCCTGCGCCAGCCGTGCCCAGTCTGCGGAGGCGCGCTCGCCGTGCCCGGCCAGCGGCATTGCATCGGTGAACGCGAGGCGCAGGGCCTGCCGCTGCAGGCTTTGCCGGACAAACCACAACAGTCCGGACGCTGCCACGCCGAAGCATACCCACTCGATCAGGGGTGCCAGCCACGGGGCACGTTCGCCCACCCGGCCCATTCCGGTGAACAGGCGCAAAAAGCCGTCCTGCAACCTGGCCAATTGCTTGTCCCACCAGCTTGGCCCTTCCGTGGAGGTGCGGAACTCATCCCGCGCCAGGGCTGCATTTGCCGCCGAGCGGGCCTTGGCGAAGACTGCGGGCGTTGTGGCCGGGGTACGATCGGCAGCCTCGCCTTGTATGGCATCCAGGTGTGCCAGCGCGCTGCGCATCTCCGCGGCGCGGTCCTGGGCGGAGGCCGTCTTTGCGGACGATACGGACGTTGCCAGCCAGCTCCAGTCCACCTGGAAGCTGCCCGCGGCCGCACCGGTCACCTCCTGGCGCGGCGGCACCCTGGCGGCCTCGCATGCGCCCGTCTCCCTGGCACACGCCTGCACAAGCTGCCGCAGGCCCCCCACTTCCGCGGCAAACTCCCCGGGGGAAAGTGGCTTCGGGCTGTCGGCCCGCGCGGAGGCCGCGATCAGGGCCGTTCCTAGCAGCATGCCCAGGGAAGATCGCGTCGCGACACAGCCGCTCCGCTGCATTTCAAGGCGCATAGCGCTCCGGCTCAGGCTGCTCCCGGGTGACGGGCTGCAGGACGGTGGTGGTCCGGGTGCCTTCCAGCAGCAGCTCCAGGTCCAGCGCCTCTTTACGTACCCGTTGGTCGAAATACACCAGCGTGAGCCCGATCAGGGCGACCGGCGCCACCACGGTGTGGCCGGCAAACGTAAGCAAAAGCGAGATGGCCTGCGCCAGGTAGTGTTCCTTGTTCGGGGCAAGCAGCATCAGCATGGTTGCTGGCGTTTGCAGGATGCCGACCACCTCCAGCAGGCACAGGGCGATCAGCAACACGACAAAGATGCGTCCCTTGCTGCCGGCGGCCAGGGCCTTGCTGCGCCGCATTGCGGGCCTGAGGGTCAGGCCCTCGGTCACCGCGGCAGGTACTGCCAGCGCGTTGCGCAGGTAGAAGATGACGCCCGCCGGCATCGCGGCAAAAACGGTAAGAAACAGCACGCCGCCTCCGATGCCGGCCAGCGCGGTGCTGCGCGAGCGCGTGCCGAAGCCCAGCAGGACACCGCCGGCCACCCCGCACGTTGCGGGCAACCAGGCAAAACTGAACGCCTGCCAGATCGCCATCGCGATCCAGCGGTACCAGCGAGGGCCGATGCGGCCCAGCGCGTCCCCGACGCTGGTGGGCTGCTGGAGGTAGACCTTGGTCATGGCAAGTGCTGTCGCTGCGTGAGTTACGGCCGATACCAGGACAAACACCAGACCCACGCTATAGGCGCCAAGGGTTGCCGCGCCCAGCCCGCGCATGCCGGCCAGGGCCGCTGCCGGTGAAGCCGCGGGCGTGGGGGTGCGTGCTGCGGCAAGGTGACCGGCCATCTGGTGCACCGCGATCAGCGAGATGCCTTGCCCGATAACGTTGACGGTGGCCGCGATCATGGAAATGCCGGCAAACAGCCAAAAGTGCGAGCGATACAGAGCAAAGGTGCGGTCCAGCACCTCGCCCAGGGAGAGCGGCCGAAGCTCAAACCGGTTAGCCTCGCGACGTCCGTTCCAGGCTGAGCCGGCGGCCTCTGTGGGGACCTCCGGGCGCAACCAGTCTTCTTGCGACATCTGGGCTCCTCTCCTTGCAGCGCCGTTTTTGTCGCGTTTTGATGTCCAAAACGCGACTTTATGCAGGCATTGGGGGATAGTAGCACCCCCACATGGTTCCGTCTGCGTCCCGGCATCGGTGTCCTCCGGGTGTTCCTGAAGTCCCGGTACGAAAGTAACGCTGACGTTCTGGTCAACGTGCTGGAAGTTGTATGCCGTCCCTGCCCGGGCCGCCGCATAGTTCATGCAGGCACCGGTCCCCACCGGACATCCCGCTGAGCCAAATGCCTGTTGCAAGCCAAACCCAGATCCGCACCGCATGTGACCCGAAGCCGCCGCGCCGACGGCACGCCCATGCAAGGAGAGCTATGACGTTGATGTGCGCTGAAGACCGCCGCCGCAAGAGCACGGCGAGGCTTCGTCCGCTCACGTACCTGCTCGGGCTGCTGGTTCTGCTTCTGGGCGGTGCCCTCGCCTCGTCCCCGCTTTTGGCGCAGCAAGGGCTGCAGCAGGGAGGGCCTGTGGACTTCGGCTCCGCGCCGGTCGGCTCGCCCACCGGCAGGATCAGCCAGAACTTCAACGCCACGGTGCGCACCCAGATCGCGGCCGTGAACGTGCGGACCGAGGGCGCCAGCAATCTCGACTTCACCCTGGTCACGCAGGACTGTGTGGGGGTGCAAGCGCCACCCTCCACCTGCCTGATCACGCTCCAGTTCACGCCCACGCAGGTGGGCCTGCGCAAGGGCTGGCTTTCGCTGACCGACAGCTCCGGCACCATCGTGAACAACGTGCCGCTGCGGGGCATCGGGCAGGGCCCGCTGATGCTGCTCAACTCGCCCCTGGCCGCCAGCGCTTCCCTGAACGTGTCCGGCCTGAACCCGTCCACCTTTGCGCCCACCGCGTCGGTGCTGGACGGCGCCGGCAACCTGTACGTCAACGACATCCAGAACAGCCGCCTCCTGCAGATCACGCCGGGGGGAGCGGCCTCCGTTCTGGGCACCGTAACAGGCACCAGCCAGTCGTTCCTGGCGATCAACGGCCTGGGCACCGTGTTTGTGTCCTCGCCCGGGGAGCACGCGGTGTATTTTCTGCTGCCCGGGGGCACGCTGCAGGTGCTGAGCACCCCTGGAGTGACGCTGCAAACACCCACCGGCCTGGCCGTGGATGGCACGGGTTACCTGTATATCGCCGATGCCGGGGCGGGCAGCATTGTGCGGGTCGCGCCGGACCAGACCTCGGCGACGACGCTGCCCCTGGATGGTCTCGCCACGCCGCTGCAGGGGCCCAGCGGGCTTGCCATCGACCTGAATCACAACCTGTTTCTGGCGGACTCGGGGAACAACCGGATCGTGAAGCTGTCGCTGATCAGCGGCGACGCCAGCGTGATCACCCCGTCCGGGCTTTCGCTGGCCAACCCCATGGGGGTGGCTGTGAGCCCGTCAGGCACCCTGACGGTCGCCGACACGGGCAACACGAGATTCGTCAGCATCTCGTCGACAGGGG
>CAXTRM010000210.1:4444-6448 GCA_964246625.1 uncultured Acidobacteriaceae bacterium | reverse complement strand
TCTGCGCCGCGCAACGGCCCTGGGTGCCGGTGAGTTTGTTCCCGTCGTCGAAGGCGGGGCCATGGTCGGCATGTTGACCCCCGTCAGCGTGGAGCGGGCAGCCAGCCAGCTGCGCCTGACACAGACGCAACCGGAGCGCGATGCCCTGTGAGCGAAGACGAGCTCCTCAAGCCTGTTCCGCCGGCTCAGGACGGCATCGACCCAATCCTCGCCCCTGGCCTGTATCTGGTCAGCACGCCCATCGGCAACCTGGAAGACATCACCCTCCGCGCTCTGCGGGTGCTCCGCTCCGTCCATCGTGTCGCCTGTGAAGACACGCGCCAAACCGGCAAGCTGCTCAACCACTTCGGCATCCGCAGGCCAACCGTCAGCTATCACCTGCATAACGAGCAGGAACGCACAGAAAAGCTGATCGCTGCGCTTTTGGCAGGCGAACGACTCGCTGTTGTCAGCGATGCAGGCACGCCTGGGATCGCCGACCCTGGTGGAGCCTTGGTCCGCGCCGCCATCGCCGCCGGGGTGCCCGTGTACCCGGTACCGGGCGCCAACGCGGCGCTCAGTGCGCTGATTGCTAGTGGCCTGTCCACAGAGCGCTTTACCTTCCATGGCTTCCTGCCTGCCAGGGAGGGGCAACGCAGAAGCTTTCTGGAGCGCGTGCGAGAGCAGATCCTTGCTCCCGGTGCTGCAGAGGCAGCCACCACGCACATCTTCTACGAAACACCTCACCGCATGCTTGACGCCCTCGCGGATCTTCAAGCGGTCTTCGGCCCCGACCAGCACATCGTGCTCGCCCGTGAACTGACCAAACTACACGAAGAGTTTCTGCGCGGCCCCGCCCAGGACCTCCACGCCGAACTCGCGGCGCGCCCCGTGCTCCGCGGGGAGATGGTTCTTCTGCTCGACGGCAGCACCGCGGCCCTGCCCGGGCCTGCGCGCCCTGGCGCAGCACAAAGCACGCTGGCTGAGGACGTTAGCTCCGCCATGCGCGAGGGGCTCAGCGAAAAGGACGCCCTGAAACGTGTCGCCAAGGCCCGCAGTCTTGGGAAAAGCGAGGCCTACCGCGAGTGGCAGCGCGCCCGTCCGCGCTAGACCGTTTCGCGGCCCTTCACACGGTCATACACATACACATTGCTGGTCGTACCCAGCGACTCGTTGTACAGGCTCATTGCCCCGGTCGCCTGCCGCAGCTCCTGGTCGAAACGCTGGATGCAGCGCAAATGCTCCGCCGTCGCAGGGATCCGGAGAGCGGAAGTCTCCAAAAACTTCTGATACCCGTGATCTACCAAACGGGAGATCTGCCCATTCAACAACCACCCGGCTTTGGCTAGCATGCGGACCGGTTGCTCCTTGCCGGGTCCGGGTGCGATTTCGGCCGCGCACCCGTACTTGGACACGCGGCGTGCCCCAGCGACAGGCTTTGCACCGCTGGACGCGGGCGAAACATCGAATCTTTCATTACCGAGGGTGGACACTACACCGTCAAAGGTTAGCTCTGGGGCTTGTTTGGCAGGCTTGTTGCGCATCGCGGCTGGGGCTCCGGTTCCTGATCTGAAAGCCGCGTGACCTTTACGGAGACGGCTGGCTACACTCGCATCTAAACTGTCGCACAGAGCCGTGTACGCTTCAATGCACCAGGCGTTGCACTTGGCGGAAGGATTGGGTCTTCTCATGACGGACGCAGCGCATCCAGCACTGGCCAAAGGTTCCGGGGCCTCCGGGCCCGCTATCGGTAAGCTCGGCTCCTCCCTCCTTGATCGGGTCGGTCACACACCGCTCCTGCGCCTGGATCGCCTCACTGCCGACCTTTCCGGCGTGTTGCTGCTCGGCAAAGCCGAATGGGCCAACCCGGGCGGTAGCGTCAAGGACCGCGCGGCCTCGGCCATCGTTGCGGATGCCCAAAGAAAGGGCGATCTTGCTCCCGGCAAGATCCTGCTGGACGCTACAAGTGGCAACACCGGCATCGCCTACGCCATGCTGGGTGCGGCCCAGGGCTTCCCCGTCACC
>CAXTRM010000210.1:0-4434 GCA_964246625.1 uncultured Acidobacteriaceae bacterium | reverse complement strand
CCTCTGCATGCCGTCCAACGTCAGTCCGGAGCGGAAGCACATCCTGAACGCCTATGGCGCGGAGATCGTCTATACCAACCCGGCAGACGGATCGGACGGCGCCATCCGGATGGCCCGCAGGCTCGCCGCCGAGCACCCCGACCGCTACTTCTATGCCAATCAGTACGGCAATGAAAATAACTGGCGGGCTCATTATTACGGCACAGCAAACGAGATCTGGGAGCAAACAGCAGGCCGGATCACGCACTTCGTCGCCGGGCTGGGGACGAGCGGTACCTTTATGGGCGCCACACGCCGCCTGCGCGAGCTCAACCCGGCCATCAGGTGCTACTCCATGCAGCCGGACTCGCCCTTCAACGGCCTCGAAGGCCTCAAGCACATGCCCACGGCCATCGTGCCGCCGATCTACGACGAGCATCTGGCAGACCGCAACATCGAGATGCCTACCGAGCGTGCCTATGCCATGTGCAAGCGCCTGGCGCGAACGCAGGGCCTCCTTGTCGGCATCTCCGCCGCTGCGGCCGTGGCGGCCAGCCTTGACGTCGCCGAAGAAGAAGCCCGTGCTGGCCGAGGGGCCGTGATCGTCACCATCCTGTGCGACTCGGCCGACAAGTACCTCAGCGAGCGCTTCTGGACGGAGCCCACCCCCGAAGCTGCCGCGGCGGATGCAGTCGACTCCGAGGTGTTTGCAGGGCAGAACGCATGAGTTCTTCTCCCCTCCAGCTGTCTCGCACCCTGTATGAGCAGCTTCGTGCGCATGGCGAGCAAACCTACCCCTACGAGTGTTGCGGCATCCTGCTGGGCAAGGTCACCGACCAGTCCATGGAGGTCGTCTCGCTGGTGCGCGCTGGGAACACGCGAACCGATGCCGCTCACAACCGCTACCATATCGATCCCAAAGAGCTTCTGGCGGCTCAGCGGGAAGGACGCCGGTTGGGTCTGGACATCCTAGGCTTTTACCACTCGCATCCCGATCACCCCGCGCAGTGGTCAGCCACCGATTTTGCCGAGGCGCACTGGTTCGGCTGCAGCTACGTCATTACCTCCGTGGAAGGGAACAAGCAGACCGGCCACGCCCAAATCACCAACAGCTTCCTGCTTACCGGCACCAGCGAGGACGACAAGGCGTTTCTGCCCCAGCCGGTTCTGGTCGGCTAGCCTCCGTTTGTCGGGACCGTACCGGTCGGAACCCGGCAGGTTAGCATCGAACGCTGAAATACCGGAAAGAAACGAGAGCCCGTCATGAAGATTCACATCCCCACACCGCTGCGCTCCTACACTGAAAAGCAGGAAACCGTGCAGATCATGGGCACCACCGTCGCTGCCGGACTGCAGGGCCTCGTGGCACAGTACCCCGCCCTGAAGCAGCACCTCTACACCCCCGACGGCAAGCTGCGCTCGTTCGTCAACGTCTACGTGCGGGACGAGGACGTGCGCTACCTGCCGGAAAAGGAAGACACGGCCGTGGCCGACTCAGACGAGGTGACCATCATCCCCTCCATCGCGGGTGGTTCGGTCAGCGCGTAAAGATCCATAGCTTGGTGCTGTGTCCCGGCAGGGTTAGCGCCTGGACGCCGCTCCAGCGGCCCAGGTCCTTGCCCTCCCACACGTCACGCACCGTGGCGCCCGAGGGAAAGTCGATCTCCTTCACATCGAACGGAACGTCCCGCGTGCTCCACGAGTCGTTTACCAGGCCGATTGCATAGCGATTGCCCGTAAGCGGCTTACGCCACAGGCTGATGTCTCCCCGCTGCCAAACGCGCTCCGCCTGTTTGCCCAGGGCGTCTTGGTCGATCGCAATCGCTTCCTTGTTCATCAGAATGGCCTTGTCCTGATCACTCATCTTGCTCAGGTCGTTGCCCGCGAGCAATGGGGCAGCCAGCAGAACCCACAGGCTCATATGGGTCTTGTACTCCTGCGGCTTCATGCCCCCATTGCCGATCTCCAGCATGTCCGGATCGTTCCAGTGCCCCGGGCCCGCGTACCGTTCCAGGCCGACCTGCCCATACGCGATCTCCATCATGCGGGGGTACGTGTCGTTGATGTCGTCGGTGGTTCGCCACATCTGGGCATGCACCTCAGGCCCAAACTTCCATGGCTCATCCAGCCCATACTGACAAAGGCTGTACAGGATGGGTCGCCCGGTCGCGGCAAGCGCATCGCCCATCTTTTTGTAAGCAGCCTGCATCATCCTGAACTCGACGCGAGGGTCGTCCGGGTGCTCCGCCTTCGCCTTGCGCATGTCGTCCTGAAAGGAACACAGGTCATACTTCAGGAAGTCGACCCCCCATGACGCATACATGCGGGCATCTTGCTGCTCATGGCCCAGGCTGCCTTCAAACCCGCCGCAGGTCTTCGCTCCCGGCGACGAATAGATACCGAACTTCAATCCCTTGGCATGGACGTAATCAGCCAGCGCCTTCATGTCCGGGAACCGTTCGTTCGGGTGCAGGACGCCCTGCGCGTCCCGCTTGCCCTGCCAGGTATCGTCAAGATTGACGTAGATGTACCCCGCGTCGCGCATCCCCGTACTCACGAGCTGGTCCGCGGCCGAACGCACATCCGCGTCCGTGACCCTGGCCGCGAAATGGTTCCAGCTGTTCCAGCCCATGGGCGGTGTCGGCGCGGCCGTTTGCTGGGCCAGCACGGGCAAGGCGAAAAGAACACAGCATGCGAGAACGACCGAACGATAGTGGAACAAGATGCAGGCTCCTGGGTTGGTAGGGAGCACTCTAGCACTCCGCAGGCCTCCTGCGCGACCGAACCTGCGTCACTTCCGGCAACTCCGCGGACTCCACTTGCTCCCTTGCTGCCCTCCAGGAAGAAACTTTGCCTCGTGAACCGCATCTTCCTTTACAGGACCGCCTATGCCAACTCTTGAAATGCCCGCCGCAAACGCAACCGAGCTGCCCAAGCTTTCCAACGAAGAGATCGCCCGCTACTCGCGCCACCTCATCCTTCCCGAGGTCGGCATGGAGGGCCAGCAAAAGCTCAAGGCCGCCAAGGTGCTCTGTGTGGGCACCGGCGGGCTGGGGGCGCCCCTTGCCCTCTATCTCACGGCCGCAGGCGTGGGAACCATCGGCCTTGTGGACTTCGACGTCGTGGATGAAAGCAACCTGCAACGTCAGATCATTCACTCCCAGGCCACCGTCGGCATGCTCAAGGTGGACTCGGCCGAGCAGATGCTCAAGGGGCTGAACAAGAACGTCAACGTCGTCAAGCACAACGAAATGCTCACCAGCGCAAACGCCCTGGAAATCTTCAAGGACTACGACGTAATCGCGGACGGCACCGACAACTTCCAAACCCGCTATCTCGTCAACGATGCCTGCGTGCTCACAGGCAAGCCCAACGCCTACGGCTCCATCTTTCGCTTCGAAGGGCAGGCGTCGGTCTTCGCCACCGAACAGGGTCCCTGCTACCGTTGCCTTTACCCGGAACCGCCCCCTCCGGGCCTCGTTCCGTCGTGCGCCGAAGGCGGCGTGCTAGGCATTCTCCCTGGCCTGGTAGGTGTCATTCAGGCGACCGAAGTCATCAAGCTCATCCTTGGCATCGGCGAGCCGCTCATCGGTCGCCTTCTGCTCGTGGATGCCCTGGGCATGAGCTTTCGCACCCTTAAGCTGCGCAAAAATCCGGACTGCCCCGCCTGCGGCACCCATGAGATCAAGGCGCTGATCGACTACGATCAGTTCTGTGGCATCGCAAAGCCCAGTGACGCCACGGGCCCGCTCGAGGTCAGCGCACACGGCAAGGTGGACGCCACCGCAAACGTTGTCGACGGCATCCCGCAGATCTCCGTCGAGCAGCTCAAACAGCGCATGGACACAGGGGACAAACCCTTCATCCTCGATGTCCGCGAAGCGCACGAGTACGCCATCGTCAACCTGGGCGCCCCCCTGATTCCGGTTGGTCAGGTCGGTCAGCGGCTCAGCGAACTGCCAGACAAGGACACCGAGATCGTCGTCCATTGCAAGTCCGGCGCCCGCAGCCAGAAAGCAGCGCTGGAACTCAAGGCCGCCGGCTACACCCGCGTAGAAAACCTCGCCGGGGGCATCACGGCATGGGCAGACAAGATCGACCCGTCTATGCCCAAATACTAGGCCCCCTCACGGCACAGAACGGAGGAGCGCGGCAATCTTGCTGCCCTCCTCCGCTATGCCTTGCGCACGTAGGCCGCCACGGCAGTAAATCCAGGAGCTCGGGTGTTTCATAGCCACCCAGGGAAGGCCCAAGCCCCACCACAAAGCCCGCGGCGTTTGCGCCTGGCGCACCACGCAGCGCGCCTGCACAATCTCCCGCTGTCTGCTCAGAACACCGCACACTCTTCAAGGTACCCCGGCACCTTGGGCATCGTTCCGGCGGCACTGCCTGGCTTCAGGCCCATCAGCGCATTGGTGAAAAAGCATACGGCAGGGTCCACGTCGGCACTGCCCA
>CAXTRM010000209.1:0-6499 GCA_964246625.1 uncultured Acidobacteriaceae bacterium | reverse complement strand
CCCGGCCAGAATGTCCCCTTGCGCCTCCTGTTTGCCGTTGGGCGGTGCGCTCTGTGCCTGCTCTCCGCGTCCTCCCGCTGCCGGGTGCCATCGTGGCTGAAAGGCCACCCCCATGCGATTCCAGGCATTGATGTTCGCGATGGCAAAAGAAAGATCGACCAAGTTCCTGTCGGCGAAGAAGCGCCCGATCGCTGCGTACTCCGAATCGCCGACCTCCTTGCCCTGCAAACGTGTCAGCACCTCGGTCCAGCGCAGGGCCGCCCGTTCCCGCGGCGTAAAGGCGTCTGACCCTGGCGCTGCGATCACTGCGTCAATCCGGCTCTCGGGTTCGTGATGTCGCCGTAGTTCCTCTTTGTGCAGCTGAATGCAAAACTCGCAGCCGTTCAGAACCGAGGCCCGCAGAGACACCAGCCCCAGCAGCACCGGCTCCAGCGCAGTGCCTGTGTTGATGTAGTGCCCAAAGGCAGTGAGCGCGCGATAGCCCTCCGGGGCTACCTGGGGATACTTCAACCGTGCCATCGTCTTAGCCTCCTCACTCTGTTCCGCTCCACGTGCAACGCCTACTCGTAACGCAACGCCTCCGCGGGCAGGATCGCGGCCGCCGACCGGGACGGATACAGCGTCGCCAGCAGGGCGACCCCCATCGAAACGACACTCACCACCAACGCATCCGAAATGCGCGGCGCAAACGGCAGGTGATCGATGGAATACACCCCGGGATCGAGCTGAATGAAACGATATCGCGCCCCGAGCAAACTGCCGGCATACCCACACAGCAGACCCAACGCGGTGCCCAGCGCTGAAATCAACACGCCTTGTAGCAGGAAAATACGTCGCACCTGCCCGGCGGTGACCCCGAAGCTCATCATCACGGCAATATCCCGTGTCTTTTCCATCACCATCATGGTTAGGGCGCTCAGGATGTTTAACGCCGCCACGACAACAATCAGCGCAAGCACAACAAAGGTCACCGCCTGCTCCAGCTTCAACGCGCGAAACAGCTCCCGGTTCTGCTCCTGCCACGTGGTGGCCTGGTACCCGGCCCCGGCTGCGCGATCGAGTGCGCGGGCCACCTCCGGGGCGCGGTTCAGGTCATCCAGCCGAAAGCTCAGGACACTGACCAGGTCGGGTTCCGAGAAGAGTTGTTGCGCGTCGCTGAGCCGCAGAAACGCATACGCCGAGTCGTACTGGTAAAAGCCGGAAGCAAAGATGCCCACCACACGGAAGCGCTGGTAACGGGGCACCAGCCCCAGGGGAGTCAGTTCTCCCTGGGGACTGGTCACCAGCAGCGTGTCTCCCACTCCCGCTCCCAGGCTCAACGCCAGCTCATGCCCAATCACGATGGGCGGGGTGCCTGCCGCAAAAAGCGCGCTTCCCTCCGGGTCTCCCGGTGCAAGCTGCCGGTAGCCGCCGTCGTTCACAGACTGCAGCAGATTCCCGATGCGCCCTTCCTCCGCCGGCAAGATCCCCTTGATCAGGGCTCCTCCCGAACGCGGTCCCCGCGAGATCAGCACCTGCCCATAGAGCCCCGGCGCCACGGCCTCCACGTGCGGCGTCTGTGCCAGGCGAGCCATCAGTGATTGCCAGCTACGCATGCCGTCCCCCGCCACCCGCAGCACCTCCACATGCGCCGTGGCCCCCACAAGCCGGTCCTGCAGGTCCCGTCGCATCCCGTTGGTCACCGCCAGCGCGATAATCAGCGCAGCCACACCCGCAGCCACCCCCAGCACCGAGATCGCCGTGATCAGCCCCACCACGGCCTGCCGCCGTCGCGCCCTGAGGTAGCGGATCGCCACAAAAAGCTCAAACTGCACGTACTCATCCTAGCTGCAGACGCCATCTGGCCAGGCAATGCCCGTCCTGCCTGGCTTCTCTTTGCTGGCACCTCAGCTTGGGCAGGCACAGCAGATTCCTGCATCTGACGCGACCCAACTCCTTGGAGGCGGCGCCTGAACTGCTCGCAGATCGGTCCATCCGGAACCCACACCCCTCAATAGTTGTAGCTGTTTGCTAAAACGCCGCAAATGCGACCAATTTCCCACAAGGACGTCCAATCTCTGGTAACTTCCGGCAGGTTCGCGCTTCCGAAACCTTCAGCGGCGCGGGTACACTGGGAGCCAACTCACTGCTTGCCCCTCCAGGCATGCAGGTCCCTTCGCCGCAGACAACCGCGGCGGTCTCGGTTTTCCATCGCAGACCACGCCCTCTCCGAGCACGGGCGAGGGCGATGGGTCGAAGGGGGAGCATGTTCGAACGCTACACAGAGAAGGCGCGGCGCGTCATCTTTTTCGCGCGCTACGAGGCGAGTCAGTTCGGCTCGCCCTATATTGAAACCGAACACCTCCTGCTAGGGCTCCTGCGCGAGGACAAAGCGCTTACCAATCGCTTCCTGCGGTCGCACGCCTCCGTAGAATCCATTCGCAAACAGATCGAACAGCACACCACCGTTCGCGAAAAGGTGTCCACCTCGGTGGATCTGCCCTTGTCCAACGAGTGCAAGCGCGTCCTCGCCTACGCTGCCGAAGAAGCCGAACGGCTAAGCCACAAGCACATCGGCACCGAGCACCTGCTGCTTGGTCTCCTGCGGGAAGAAAAGTGCTTTGCGGCCGAAATCCTCACAGAGCGCGGCTTGCGCCTCCCCGCGATCCGCGAAGAGCTGCAGCGCTCCACACAGGAAAAGCCACAGGGCTCCGGTTCCTCTTCAGGGTCGTCCTCCAAGCAGCGCGGACAGCAGCAGGAACAGTCCATGCTCGCCGAGTTTTCGCGCGACCTCACCCAGGCGGCCACCGACGGCACCCTGGACCCTCTGGTCGGCCGCGATACCGAGGTCGATCGCGTCATTCAGATCCTTTGCCGCCGGACAAAGAACAACCCGGTCCTGATTGGGGAACCCGGCGTGGGAAAGACCGCGATCGTTGAGGGGCTTGCACAAAAGATCGCCGATGGCGAGGTCCCCAGCTTCCTCGCCGACAAAAAAGTGCTCTCCCTCGATCTGAGCCTCATCGTTGCCGGCACCAAATACCGCGGGCAGTTCGAGGAGCGGCTCAAAACCATCATGAAGGAGCTGATGGAGAATCAGAACTCCATCGTCTTCATCGACGAGCTGCATACCCTGGTAGGCGCAGGCTCCGCCGAGGGCTCCCTCGATGCGGCCAACATCCTGAAGCCGGCGCTCAGTCGTGGCGAGATTCAGTGCATCGGCGCTACCACCCCGGCCGAGTTCCGCAAGTCCATCGAGAAGGACCGTTCTCTCGAGCGCCGTTTCCAGGCCGTCAAGGTGCCGCCTCCCAACGAGGAAGACGCCACCAAGATCATCATGGGGATCAAGGAGAAGTACGAAAAGTTCCACGCCGTCAGCTACACCGACGACGCGATCAGCTTTTCCGTTTCGCACTCCAACCGCTACATCCCGGACCGTTTCCTGCCAGACAAGGCCATCGATCTGATCGATGAGGCCGGCGCCCGCGTCAAGCTGCGCCAGACCACCCTGCCCGAGGAGCTCACGGAGGTCCAGAAGCGGATTAAGTTCATCGTGCACCGCATGGAAAACGCCATCGCGAACCACGAGTTCGAGAAGGCTCGCTTCTACTCCGATGAGGAGCGCAAGGAGCGCGAAAACCTTCGCTCGCTGCGGGACAAGTACCACCTGGACGAGTCCAGCTCAGGCATCGTCACCCGTGAGGACATCGAGGACGTGGTGTCTCGGTGGACGGGCGTACCGATCACCTCTATCAAGGAAGAAGAGACGCAAAAGCTGCTCCGCGTGGAAGGCGAGCTGCACAAGCGGGTCATCGCCCAGGACAAGGCGATCTCGGCCCTGGCTCGTGCTATCCGGCGCTCCCGCGCGGGCCTCAAGAATCCGGCACGTCCCATCGGATCATTCCTGTTCCTCGGGCCGACCGGTGTCGGCAAAACCGAGGTGGCACGTACGCTGGCGCAATTCCTGTTCGGCTCGGAAAAGTCGCTGATCCGCTTCGATATGTCGGAGTTCATGGAAAAGCACTCGGTTTCCAAGCTGATCGGTTCGCCTCCGGGCTATGTCGGGTATGAGGAGGGCGGACAGCTGACCGAGCGCGTCAAGCGTAGTCCGTACTCGGTGGTGCTGCTTGATGAGGTCGAAAAGGCCCATCCGGACGTCTTCAACCTTTTGTTGCAGGTCTTTGAGGACGGCCAGCTCACCGACGGTCTGGGCAATACCGTGGACTTCAAGAACACGATCATCATCATGACCTCGAATATCGGGGCCAAGCACCTGATGAAGCGGGAAAGTCTGGGCTTTCAATCGAGCAAGGACGAGGTCGTCTTCGAAAAGATGCAGGAGATGGTCATGGGTGAGGTCAAACGGACCTTCAACCCGGAGTTCATCAACCGTCTTGATGAGGTCATTGTCTTCTCCGCGCTGTCTGATTCCGAGCTGATGCAAATCCTGGAGCTGCTCGTGCAATCGCTCAACACCAACCTGGTGCATAAGGCGATCACGATCTCCGTACAGGACGAGGCCAAAAAGTGGATTCTGGACAAGACCCTCACGGATCGGTCCTACGGAGCCCGCCCCCTGCGCCGTGCCCTGCAACGCTTCATCGAGGATCCTCTTTCAGAGGCGCTCATCGCGGGACAGCTGCCGGAGCGGCCCGCCTTCTTGGAGATCTACCTCGACAACAATCAACTCTTCTACCGTCCCGTGTCTCCGGACGGGACCAGTGAAGACACCGCACAGGGCCTTGCTCTCACGACGGTCTAATAGCATCGCAGTCTAAGCAAAGAGAAAGGCCCCGATTTCGGGGGCCTTTCTCTTTGCTGCTTCCCTTCACCGCGCTCACCGAAATCTACATAAGCCGCGACGCCTGATCGCTCACCCTGGAGCCCGCACTCTTTGCGTAGGCCTGCGCAGCACCCAGCGCCTCGTTTACCTGATCCTTTGAGCCGTCGACCAGCTTCTGTGCCTCTTTGCTCAACCGTTCCGCCTGCTCCTTGACGTAGTCCGCCGCGTCGCTGAGCGAATCGCCCATGTCTTCCAGGGAGCGCTTCATTTTGCGTCGTGTGGAGGCTCCTGATTGCGGCGCGTACAGCAAGGCCGCCACGCCGCCCACCAGGGTGCCAATCGCCAGACCGATCCAGAACTTCGTCATGTGTCTCCTCCGTTTCACCTTTTGCTGTGATTCCGGCGCGCGACGTGAGGTTGACTCGCGGCATCATTCCCGAGCGCTGCCTTTCGCCTCGGGTAGATGGTATGTTGTTGACGGAACAGGGACCTGGAGAGTTCGTCCGATCATGCCGTCTGTCCCACGCCCACCGGATCTTCGCCGAGGGCGCCCCCGCTTCGTCAACTCCGGTCGTTTTACCCCCACCCTGATCGGCGTGCTTTGCGCGGGCTTGCTGGCCATCTCCTGGGAGCGTGGACGTGGCAACTTTCACCGGCTCACCACGGCGGTACTGTCCTCCCAGCCGGCCCCGGAGCACGCCACAGGTCCGGGCGGGGAAGATGTGATCCGTCTTCTGGGCACCTCCAATGCCGTGGAAGGCGAACCTGAGTTTGCCAGTGCCCTTCTGCTGCCCGGCCGCGGCATGAACGTCCTGCAAATTGTGGCGAGGATCCCGGGTCATGGCGAGGTGCCGCTCCTTATGGCCCCGCCGCTCGAGGAGGCAAGCAAGATGCTTACGGGCTCCGGCTCGGACGCCAACGGCGCGCTCAGCGCCACCATGGGCGGTGCGTTTCTGGTTCCATGGGCCGGTCACCTGGTGGGGCGGCCTTCCAGCTCGCCCGGCACACTCCAAACGCTTTGGCTGGGCCAGCACATCACCTTTCCCGCCAACGCAGCAGGAAGTTCGCTGTCCACCCTTGGTCTGCTTCTGGATCGCGGGGCTGACTCGACCCACAAGGACGTGGTCACGGATGGGCAGTCAGTCGAGGCGGAGTTCCATCCAGGTACGTTTTCAGGCAACTGGCCTTCTACGGGCGCCGTTCACGTCACCGCCGAGCTTTCCGGCCGAACGCTGGACTTCACCGTGTCCGTGCAGAACACGGGCACCACGCCCATGCCCGCCGGGGTAGGGTGGCTGCCCTATTTCAGCCTGGGCAGCCAGGATCGTACGCACGCGACCCTGGTTGTGCCATCCAGCACCCGGCTTGAGACCAACCGCTCCACGGGGGTGCCGACGGGTCGCATGGAGTCCGTTTCCGGAACGTCCTTGGACTTCGTCCGGGCGCGCGGCACGGAACTCGGCCACACTACCATTGACGACACCTTTGTTCATCTTTCCGCAGCGCCGCTCGCTACCGGTCCCATCGCCGAGGTTCGCGACACTACCTGGGGCTACGGCATACGCATCCTGCCGCTCTCTGCGAATATCAAGGCCTTTCGCGTCATCGCTCCTGCCGACAAGCCCTGGGTGGCCATAGGTCCCTATACGAACTTTGATGACGCGCTCGGCTCGCAGTGGGAGACCGCGGAAGGCTCTGGCATCAGTACGCTACAGCCCGGCGACACCCTGCAATGGA
>CAXTRM010000208.1:4832-6506 GCA_964246625.1 uncultured Acidobacteriaceae bacterium | reverse complement strand
TCTTCGGACAGTATAGGACGAAAACGCGCGCCAAATGTACTGTTTTGTTCGGTTTACGGGACGCCTGTGGACCGCTCTGGAACTAGCATCATTTGCCGATGCAGAAGGTAGAAAAGATCCTGGCAAGGATGTCTTCTGCCGTGGTCGCGCCCGTCAGGGCATCGAGTGCGTCCACGGCATGGTGGAGGTCTAACAACAGCATCTCGTGGGGTAGGGGGGCGGCGTTGGCTGCAGTTGCGCGCGTAAGGGCGTCGAGAGCATGCATCACGCTCTGTTGTTGACGCTTGGTATTTAGTGCGCCAGACTGCCCCAGATCGCCGTTCGTGTTAAACGCGGCAAGCATCGCCGCTTTCAGCTCCTCTAGGCCCTCACCCGTTAGCGCAGATACCGAAACGAGGCGACCCTGCCCACCGGCGAAGCGCGCACCCTCACCCCTCAGCGAGACCTCGGTCCCGCTAGCGGCAAGCGCAAAGCGCTCGTCGGGCGTAAGCAGGTCTACCTTGTTGGCGACGATCAGGTGCGCCCGTGTCCCGAGATCGGCAGCCAACGCCACCTCTTCCCTGGTCAGTGGGGTCGACGCATCATGGACCAGCAGCACCATGTCGGCATCGGCAAGCGCCTCGCGCGAGCGCTCCATGCCGAGCCTTTCAGCTTCATCGGCCGGCATCTCGCCCGCCACGCGCAGCCCGGCCGTATCGACCAGGCGCACAGGAATTCCCTGCAAGGACCAGGTCTCCTCCACCGTATCGCGTGTCGTTCCGGGCAGCGCCGTCACAATCGCCCGTGGCCGTTGCAGCAGGCAGTTGAACAAGGAGCTCTTGCCTGCGTTGGGCCGCCCCACCAGGGCCAGCGATATCCCAGACCGTAACAGCGAGCCCGCCTGGAAACTCCGTGCCAGTTCCTCCAAGGGCGTCCGCACGAGCTTGATCTCTGCGTCGATTGTCTCCGGCGCCACCACGTCGACGTCGTCCAGCTCTCCCGAGGCAAAGTCCATACCGGCCTCCAGCACAGCCACCAACTGCAGCAGCCGTTCCTTCGCTGGTTGCACTCGCCGGCTCAGGGCGCCGCCCATCTGCTGGGCTGCCGCGCGTGCCTGCTCCAACGTATGTGCCGCGATCAGGTCATGCACGGCCTCTGCCTGCGTCAGGTCCAGCCGACCCGAAAGAAACGCGCGTTGCGTAAACTCGCCTGGCTCGGCCAACCGCGCCCCATGCCGCAGCGCAGCGGTTAACATCGCCTCCAGCACCACCGGAGAGCCATGGGCCGCAATCTCCACCACATCGTCGCCGGTATATGAATGCGGCGCCCGAAAGGCTGTCGCTACGGCTTCATCGATCGCGGGCGCCTCCCCCGCATCTGCAAATGGGTCCAGTACCCGCACAAACCGCGCCCGCGCATGGTCCAGCGGACGCCCCAGCCGCACAAGCTTGCCGGCCAGGGCGAGCGCCTCCGGGCCGGCCAGTCGCACGATCCCGATGCCGCCGCGTCCCGGTGGCGTGGCAATCGCAACAATGGTGTCGTTCGCGGAAATCAGAGGCATCTCCCTCAGCATGGTAGCGCTCCCTGCCTGCACCCTTCATGCCCCTCTAGAACTCCCCTGAGCCGGGCTCCATCCAACGCCCGTGTGGGTCCTGTTCGCTCCCGTTGTCCTCGTAGGGCCGATGCAGAAAAGGG
>CAXTRM010000208.1:0-4822 GCA_964246625.1 uncultured Acidobacteriaceae bacterium | reverse complement strand
CCATGCCCTTGGCTAAGCTCCCGCCCGCTACGTCCAACATCAGGGAGCCCGGCGCGACATTGCGACAGAAAGTGATCTGTTCACCACCATGGCCGTAGTTAGCACCACCAATACGCAATCCCTCAGCGACTCCCCCGGGGCCACCAACTACAGCGCCATGGCCATGATGACGACGCTGTTCTTCATCTGGGGTTTCTGCACTGTTCTGAATGATGCCCTTATCCCGCATCTGCAATCCGTCTTCAACCTCAACTACACGCGCGCCTCGCTGATCCAGCTCTTCTTCTTTGGCTCCTATTTCGTCTTCGCCCAACCCTCCGGCAAGCTGATCGAGCGCATCGGCTACCAGCGCAGCATGGTCGTCGGTCTTGTCACCATGGCTGTGGGCGCGCTGCTCTTCTTCCCGGCCGCCTCGCTCGCCTCCTATCCCTTCTTTCTCGGCGCCCAGGTTGTCCTCGCGGCCGGTATCACGGTCCTTCAGGTCGCTGCCAACCCCTACGTCACCATCCTTGGCCCGCCGGAAACCGCGTCAAGCCGCCTCAATCTTACTCAGGCCTTCAATACCTTGGGGGACACGGTGGCCCCCTACATCGGCAGCATCCTTATCCTCGGGGGCGCGGCCGCCGAAGGCGCTGCGCATACCAACACGCTCAGCCGTGTGGAGCAGGCCGCCAGCGTGAAGCTGCCCTATCTGCTTCTGGCCGGCATCCTGATCGTTCTTGCGCTCGCCATCGCCTTCTACAAGTTCCCCCGCCTTGAAGTCACCCGCGACTTCCGGCCAGGCGACCTTGGCGCCAAACGCGACAGCCTTTGGAATCACCCGCATCTGTACCTTGGCGCCATCGCCATCTTCATCTATGTCGGTGCCGAGGTCTCGATCGGCAGCTTCTTGGCCAAGTATCTCGCCGATCCCACCATCACCGGGCTTACTCTCGCTGGTGCCGCAAAGCTCGTCACCTTTTACTGGGCCGGCATGATGGTCGGCCGCTTCGTCGGCTCAGCCCTCATGCAGCGCATGTCCGCCCCCAGCCTGCTGGCCATGTGTGGCGTCGGGGCTGCCCTCCTGGTCCTTTGCTCGCTGCTCGGCACAGGCCATTTCGCCGCATACAGCATCCTGGCCGTCGGCCTTTTCAACTCCATCATGTTCCCCACTATCTTCACCCTGGGTGTCGCCGATCTCGGCACCCTCACCGGCCGCGGCTCGGGCCTCCTGATCCAGGGCATCGTCGGCGGTGCTGCCATCCCTGTGCTTATGGGCTTCTTCGCCGACCGGATCGGCATCCACCACTCCCTCTTTCTCCCCTTCCTCTGCTACCTGTTCATCATCTACTACGGTCTGCGGGGTTACCGGATCAAGCCCGCAGAGCACGTCGAACACATCCACGCGGTCTCCTAAACCCCATCTGCCACCCGGCCTCCTCTCGATCGCGTACCTCAGGGTACGCGATCACCATTTTCATCTACAGAAATTCATAGATCGGGTAGCTGGATTTCTGCAATCACGGAAATTGTGCGGAAATCAATCACAAATCCCGCCGAATTCTCTACAACTTCAGTTTGGCATCCCACGTGCTCACGAGAGGCGTCAGGTATCGCCTTCCTGGAGATCTGTTACGTGAGTTTGAAGTCCCGAGTCTTTGCTGCGGCCCCCATGGGTCTAGCCCTCCTCTTCACCCCCGGTTTCGCGTCCCGCACCCTCTTGGCGCAGGTCGTCTCCACCAACGGCGGCTCGATCCAGGGCACGATCAGCGATGCCAGCGGCGCTGCTGTCCCAAATGCCGCCGTCCAGATCAGCTCCCCCGAAACCGGGCAGAACCGTAACCTGAAGACCGATGCCTCCGGCTACTACTCCGTCGGTCCCCTGGATCCGGGCAGCTATCGCATCACTGTCACCTCACCCGGGTTCCAAACTCTCAAGGTGACCACGGTCGTCCGCGTCGGTACCGCCACCCCCGGCACCTTCAAGCTCGCCGTCGGTCAGTCCAATGAGACCGTTGAAGTGGATGCCGGCAGCGTTCAGGTCAACGCCGACCAGCCCGGTGTCAGCGACGTGCTCACCCAGCAGCAGATTCAGTCTCTGCCCATCAACGGCCGTAACTTTCTCGACGTGGCTCAGATTGAGCCCGGCGTTGTCCTCCAGGCCGGCGGCTCCTTCGATCCCACCAAGGCCGGCTACTCCGCCCTCTCCATCGGCGGCGTCTCGGGCCGTACCACCCGTATCCTCCTCGACGGTCAGGACATCACCGACGAAACCGTCGGTACCACCATCTTCAACGTCTCTGAAGGGGCCATCGGCGAGTTCCAGCTCAACCGTTCCACCCAGGACGTCTCCGGCGACGTCACCTCGACCGGTCAGGTGCTCGTCACCACGCGCACCGGCACAAACGGGTTCCATGGCGAACTCTTCTATAACTTCCAGGACTACCGCGCCGGCGCCGCCACGACCCTCGCCCTCAATCCGCCCTTTCAGCGCAACCAGTTCGGTGGTTCGCTCGGTGGATACATCATCAAGGACAAGCTGTTCTTTTTCGGCAACGCGGAGCGCATCAAGCAGGACGCCTCGGTCGCCGCTGCTGTCGGCGGCCCCTTCGTTTCGCAATATGCGGGTGCAACTACCGGATCGCCTTACCGGGAAACCTACTCCACTATTCGTCTCGACTACAACGGCCCGTTGTCCGGTCGCTACTTTGCCCGTATCAACTACAACGTGAACTCGCTGCAGAGCAACTTCGGCCAGCAGTTTGAAACATATGCCAACCGCGACAACACCCCCGGTATCTCGGGCGGTGTGGACTATCAGTTCGGTCATTTCACGCATTCGTTCCGGGGCAGCTACGAGAAGTTCCACAACCTCATCGGGGACACCACGGCGAACATCCCTCAGGGTCCCACCAACCTCCTGCCGGGCGTTACCTTTCAGTACGTCACCGGGACCACCTCGCTGCTGGCCACGGGTCCCAACGTCGACGCGCCACAGGGTACCTTCCAGAGTGATAAGCAGGCCCGCTATGACGGTTCCTGGACGCATGGCACCCACACCGTTCGCTTCGGCTACAGCATCAACCACATCCTTGGCGGTGGCTTCGCGAACTTCTTCGGGCTTGGACCCCGTCTGCGGGAAAACGCGGCAACCGCCCTGGCGAACTGCGGAAACGGTACCCCTGGCCAGTGCCTCACGGATCCACTGAATGGCTACCATGCAAGCGGCCTGTACCTCGGCAATGGGCTGGGCTACTTCACGGAAAACCCTGGCTTCGGTCTCATTGGCAGTGGCGTTCACGACTGGCGCGAGGGTGCCTACGTCGCCGATTCATGGAAGGTGAAGCCGAGCTTCACATTGGCTGCGGGCATCCGGTGGAGTGTGGACACGGATCGCGCCAACCAGGACGTCGCGCCCATCCCCTGCTCGGCCTTGCTGAGCTCCGGCAACTACAACAACACGATCGGCAACTTGGGTGATCTACCCTGCACGGGTAACACCTCCCTCCTGGGCCAGTTTGGGCCGCAGTTTGGCTCCCAGGTACACCAGCCTTACGGTAACTTTGGCCCGCAACTCGGCTTCACCTACGCTCCCGGCGACCACAAGACAGTCTTTCGGGCGGGCGCGGGTGTCTTCTTCGAAGGTGATGTCTTCAACAACACCACCAATGCCCGTACCAGCCTCCTCGCCGCTGGCCCCTTCTTCTCCGAAGCAGACGGCGGAAACATCTGCCCTTCAGGGCAGTTCACGAACTCTGATGGCTCTATCACCAACAGCGCCACGGTGAACGGGCAGACCCTGAGCATCAAGCAGATCTGCGCGGCCCCTGTAAATGTCGCGGCTCCGTTCGCGAAGTCGCTGGAAGCCAGCTATCAGGCGAGTGCGGCCAAGAGTCCCATCTCTCCGAATCCGCAGTTTATCGGGAATACCCTCGACGCTACTGGCGTTTACGGGGCCCCTTACCGAACTCCGTACTCTCAGCAGTACAACTTCGGTGTTCAGCGGGAGCTGTTCA
Organism: uncultured Acidobacteriaceae bacterium; assembly: GCA_964246625.1. Classification (GTDB taxonomy): domain Bacteria; phylum Acidobacteriota; class Terriglobia; order Terriglobales; family Acidobacteriaceae; genus Granulicella. The sequence continues at coordinate 827 of CAXTRM010000208.1, read as the reverse complement.
AAGGTGCAGTCATCTCGGCTGACTACGTTCACAACAGCACGTTGAAGATCTCTCAGGAGCTCGACGTCAACCATGTCGGTGCAGCCCGCTTCCTGAACACAACGGCTGCACAGAATGCCATAGCGGCAACGCTTCTGCAGTGCGGCGTGGGTACGGTCCAGCAGGCCATCGCTGCCTGCCCGGGCATACACACGGATGGCTCGGGCGCGACCATTGATGACTTCGCCATAAATGGCCTCGACTCGGGAAATCAGTTTAACAGTGGCGAGTCCTCTGCAGCCAATGGTCGTACGGTAGCCAAGGGCGCCGCTTTCGCCGGTCAGAACCCGCTGCTTGGCAGCGGATCCTTCCTGTTGCCGGTTGGCAAATCCGGTTACGATGCCTTTCAGTTGGTGTACCGTCAGCAGACCTCGCACCCGGTACCCGGTATCGAACGCTCCAACGTGCAGGTCTCCTATAACCTGTCGCGCATCGTCTCTTCTTCCAACAACTCCACCAGCGATCAGTTCTTCAGCAGTCCCTCGTGGAGCAACGACAACCCTAACCAGTTCATCGGCCGTTCGCAGCTCGATCGCAAACACCAGGTCAACTTCGGTGGTTCGTTCTTCGTCAAGTACGGTCCTGAAATTGGTGTAATTGGGCATTTCTACTCGGCCCTGCCGCAAACGTTGACCCTCGACTCTACGGCCGGCCCCGCCGACCCGGTTGCCAACATCTTCCGGTCAGATCTGGACGGTGATGGTACCTTCGGTGACATCGCTCCGGGCACGCTTCCTGGTGACTACATGCACCGGGTCAAGCCCTCGAACCTTGGCGCCTACATCAAC
>CAXTRM010000207.1:5282-6523 GCA_964246625.1 uncultured Acidobacteriaceae bacterium | reverse complement strand
GAGGCACCATCCATTCGATAGTTGTCGAAGAGTTCGACACGCGTCGAAAGGTGGAACGAGCATGGGGAAGCTGACGGGCAAGGTTGCGGTGGTTACGGGTGCGTCGAAGGGCATTGGCGCGGGGATCGCGAAGGCGTTTGGAGCCGAAGGAGCGAGTGTGGTCGTGAACTACGCTTCGGACAAGGCCGGGGCGGAGCGCGTGGTGAGTGAGATTGAGAAGGCGGGCGGGAAGGCCGTGGCTGTGGGCGCGAGTGTGGCGAAGGGCGAGGAGGTTGGGACCCTGTTCGCCGAGGCGCAGAAGCAGTTCGGCAAGCTGGACATCCTGGTGAACAATGCCGGGATATACGGCTTCGGCTCGTTAGAGACGGTGACCGAGGACGAGATCCAGCGGCAGTTTGGCGTGAACGTGACGGGGTTGTTGCTGGCGTCCAAGGCGGCATTGCCGCTGTTTGGGGCGGAGGGCGGCTCGATCATCAATATTGGTTCGGTGGTGAGCGATATTACGCCGCCAGGGGTTGTGATTTACAACGGGACAAAGGGCGCGGTGGACGCGATTACCCGTACGCTGGCGCAAGAGCTTGGGCCGCGGAAGATTCGTGTGAACGCCGTGAATCCCGGTCCGGTGAACACGGAAGGCACCGCGAACTTTCCGCCGGAGGCCTTTGAGGCCATGCGGCAGAAGACGCCGCTTGGACGACTTGGCGAGCCGGATGATGTGGCGGATGTGGTGTTGTTTTTGGCCTCGGATGAGGCGCGGTGGATCACGGGATCGCTGATTCAGGCGGCGGGTGGCATGCGGTAACGGGCATGGCGGGCTCGGCTGCTGTGTTGCGCGCCGTGCCCGCTTTTATTTGGGGTTTAGTCGAGAAAGCGGCTGGTGATGCCGCCATAGGCGTCGATGCGGCGGTCGCGGAGGAAGGGCCAGTGCTGCCGGGTGATCTCGACTTCCCTGGGATCGAGGTCGGCGTAGAGGATCTCTTCCTGATCGTGGGAGGCCTTGGCGAGGATGCGGCCGAAGGGGTCGGCGATGAAGCTGCCACCCCAAAACTCGAGACCGGGATTAGGGCCGACGGTGAAGTCGCCCGTCATGCCGACGACTTCGTTGACGGTGGGGGGGACGCGGTTGAGTTGGCCGTCGATGAGGACATCGCCGAGCTCATGACCGACGCGATTGACGGCGCAGACGTAGACGCCGTTGGCGATGGCGTGCGCGCGCTGGATGGTTTGCCAGGCGTCGTACT
>CAXTRM010000207.1:1529-5272 GCA_964246625.1 uncultured Acidobacteriaceae bacterium | reverse complement strand
TGCCAGCCAATGGCGGTGGGATAAAAGAGGGTTTCGGCGCCCTTGAGCGCGGTGATGCGGGCGGCCTCGGGGTACCACTGGTCCCAACAGACTAAAGTTCCTACGATTCCTGCCGATGTATGTTGTGCGGAGAAGCCGAGATCGCCGGGAGTGAAGTAGAACTTCTCGTAGTAGAGAGGGTCGTCGGGGATGTGCATTTTGCGGTAGACCGCGGCGATGTTGTCGGGGTTGGGGGAGGTGTGGTCAGGGCTCCCAGCCTGCCAATCGAGGATGGCGGCGGTGTTGTGGTAGAGGCCGGGGGCGCGGCGCTCGAAGAGCGAGGCGATGACGACGAGCTTGTGCTCGCGGACGACCGCGGCGAGGGCGGCTGTGGACGGGCCGGGAATGGATTCGGCGATGGAAAACAGGGCGTGGTCTTCGCGCTGGCAGAAGTATTGGGCGCGGAAGAGTTCGGGGAGGCAGATGAGGGTGGCGCCAGCTTGGGCGGCTTCGCGGACGCGGGCGACGGCCTTGGCGAGGTTGGCCTCGGGGTCGGGGGCGCAGGACATCTGGATGAGGGCGACGCGGGTGGATTTGGGAGGCATGAGGTCCTAGAGTCTGATAGCTCGGAAGTAACCTTGTTCAGCAAGCGACAGCAGACGTTCGTCTGCTGTGACCAGTTCGAAGCCCTCAACGCGCGCTGTAGCGGCAATGAGGCGATCGGCTGGGTCACCGTGGAAGGGGGCAGGTAGTTCGGCACACTCGCACGCAATGTCAGTGGTGATCGGAGCGAGTTGTAAATTGGCACGCTGAATCGCTTGTTTGATCCACAGGCGCAGTGGGCGACTCAGATGAAGGCGACCACGAGAATGCTTCAGAGCAACTTCCCAAATGGAAATAGGGGAAAGGAACAGTTCGCGCGCTTGGGCAGCCCGGTTGAGCGTCTTGCGAAGATCGAGTCCTATACGAAGATCGTCCTCAACGATCCAGATCAGCACGTGTGTGTCGACCAAGATCACTGCATTGCTTCCCACTCGTCCGGCTCCGGTTCGATGATGTCGCCGGTGATCGTCACGGTGCCTTTCATGCAGCCGAAGATATCTGGCAAAGGCAGCTCGGGGTCGAGCGGGGCGATTTGCACTTGTGGCTTTCCCCTGCGCGTGATGATGACGGGTGTGCCGCTCTGCTGGACCTCATCAATGATCGACAGGAGATGAGCCTTGGCTTTTGCCGCCCCGATAGGGCCAGGCTGCCGGCTCAGACGCGTCGCGGGGGATGTAGGTAGTGGTTCTGTATTCCGCTTGCGAAGAGGCATGTGGTCACCCGTGATGACTATATCAAGACTCTGGCGCTGCTGCTTCGTTTTGCGCTTCCTTCGCGACGCGGATTTCGTCAGGAGCCTTGCCTTCATACATCAAGTAATCCGGTCCGCTTGCGGCTTGCATGTTCGATCCAAGCCGCGGCAGAACTTTAAGAGCAGACGCTGAAAGACTCATGATTTCACCTTCGAATCGCACTTTATCGTTCTCCACCACTGTCGCCGTACTCAGTTCGTCTCGAGAAAACGAGAGAACCGCTCCAGCGGAGATCCCTATCGCGGCAAGACGGAGATTGGATCTGCGGACTTTGTGCGTTTCTGCCTGTTCGAGGGCGCGCTGGTCTTCGACATCCAGTTTCATTTTCCAGGTGTCACGTCCATGTGTTCACCCATACGAATCGCAAGAACGACCTTCTCGGGTGGCAGGCGGAAGAACTCGCGCTTTGCATTGATGCGCTGCTCGCCAAAGAGTTGGTGCAGGGTTCGCTCCTTCGACCTGTAGTGGCTCAAACGTGCTGCGAAGTGACATCCGAAAGGTACGGGAACTCCCGTTGCGGTACTCAGTTCATAGATCCGGTCTTCCACCCCGCCGGAGGTGCAACCGATCTTACCAACCCAGGCATGTACTCGTTTTGTGAGCACATGTACGATTCCGTCCTCATTCGGCATATCTCCTTTACGTTAAAAAGGGCGCGGTCCGAACTCGATCTGCAGATGAGGCCACAGATACTGCGGGAAGGTGTAATGCCTGAAACGGAACTCCGCAGGCTTGCATGAATCTTCTGCTACTTTTTAGATGGGGCGGCATCCGCGCCGGGCCCTCGATTTCCGATACGCATAGCGTCCTTCATCTTTCACCTGGGCAGGGGACTGCCATCACGCAAGGAGTGACATGTCGAGCGAATACCGGGATTTTCTGGAGTTGTCGTATGAGGAGCTGGAGGAGCGCAATCTCGAGGCCAAAGAGCAGCGCAAGAACCGGGTCGACCCGGGCAAGCTCCAGGAAGAGCGGCTGAAGTACCTGACCGACGAGAAGAGCGTGAAAGCCGTGACGGTCGTGTTTTCGGACCTGGAAGGCCGGCTGCACCTGCTGGACTATGACAAGAAATTTCTGGTGAAGAGCTACGACAACCTCACGTTCGATGGGTCGTCGATTCGCGGGTTTACGGCGCAGCGGGAGAGCGATCTGCGGCTGGGGCTGGACTGGAGTGCGTTTTATTGGACGCCGGCGGACATCTTTGGAGCGGGCAAGTGCCTGGTCTTTGGTGAGGTGATCGACAAGAATGGCGCACCGTACTCGGGCGACGTACGCGGGCTGCTGAAGACCTTTGCGCAGGAGCAGTACAAGGCGAACGGGTACACGCTGAACGCGGCCAATGAGATTGAGGGCTTCCTGTTCGACGGCCTGGATGCCGAGCGCCGCTTCATCGACACGGGCAAGTTCGAGTACACCAACCAGGGCGGCTATTACCATGCACTGCCCGGTGACCCGCTGCGGGAGTTCATCGACACGAGCGCGGAGGTGCAGCGGGCGATGGGCTTCGAGAACGAGAAGGACCATCCCGAGGTGGCACCGAGCCAGTTCGAGATCAACTACACCTATGGCGATGCGGTCGCGGCGGCGGACCAGATCCAGCTCTACAAGCTGATCTGCCGGCAGGTGGCCACGCTGATGGGCATGAGCGCGAGCTTTCTGCCGAAGCCGGTCACGGGCGTGAACGGCTCGGGCATGCACACCAACGTGTCGGTAACCAAGAACGGCAAGAATCTGATGTGGGATCCGAACGGGGAAGAGAAGATTTCGCCGTTTGGATGGGACTTCGTTGACAAGATTCTGACCGCGGGCAACGACATTTGCCTGCTGTTGAATGCCAGCGTCAATGCCTACCGCCGGCTGGATCCGCATTTTGAGGCGCCGAACCAGATCAAGGCTTCGGCGACGGATCGTGGGTCGATGGTGCGCATCCCGATCGGGAACGAGAAGTCGGCGCGTGTGGAGGTGCGGTCGGTGGGCCCGGACGCGAACCCCTATATGGTGCTGCATTCGATCTTCAAGACCGGGCTGGCAGGCAAGAAGAGCGATATGGCGAACCTGCGGCAGGCGGAGCGGTACCTGCCGGACAACATTTATACGGCGCTGGAGGACTTCCGCAACGCCGCGTGGACGACGGAGTTGCTAGGTGCGGATGTGAAACAGCGCTATGCGGACTTGAAGCAAGCCTCCGCCGATCGTTGCCCGCGCCTGTTGGGCACGATTGTGAAGGCGGCGGAGGTGCAGTTTCATCACGACGTGTACAACCAGCTGCTGTGGGGTCAGTTCTAGGGCATTTGCAGGGAAAGAACGAGACGAGGGCGCCTGTATGGGCGCCCTTTGTCTTTGCAGCCAGTCCTGGCAGCGAGTGGCGCTGCGTGAGCGCTTGCCGGCGGCGATGCTGACGTGTTGGGA
>CAXTRM010000207.1:0-1519 GCA_964246625.1 uncultured Acidobacteriaceae bacterium | reverse complement strand
GGAACCTGGTCGTGCCTGGACGGCCGCTCCTGGTCCAGGACGGGTTTGAACGACGCCGAACGGCCGGGATGTCCTGCGACGGGCTTCGGGACGAGGCTGTCTGGGTGATGACGATGACCTTGGTTGGGACGATGAACCTGTTGCCCGGGGCATCCCCGTCCTAAGTTGGAGCAGTGGAGCGCCTTAGACTCCGGGGTCCGGAGAGCGACGCCAAACCGGTCCATCGCGTGTGTAGAGGGATGTTCTTTGGGGGGATGGCTGCCCTCTGTCGGGCCAGGAGAGACTCACAGCGCGAGTTTTTGCGCGAAATTCCCTAGATGGAGCGGTATGCAGCGGGTTGGGAACGATCGGGCCTTTTTCGATTTACGTCGTGTGTTACGGTTTCTTCTTTTGGGCATTGACCCTGAGACGGACAGGCCAACCGCGGAGGCGGCGCATGTTGGCACCCTTGAGGCCAGGGAGGCACTGGCATCCGGCATAGAGGCGCTCAGGGATTCCGCATCTGTCCACCGCTGGCGCGCCGCCAAGCGGGCGAGCTCGCAGTTGTCCTGGGAGGCCAAGGGGCTTCAACGCATGGAAGCGCGGGTGTGTCCCCCGGTGGAGCGCTCCGGCGTGGGGTGGAGTCTGCAGGAGGACCGGCAGATCGCGCGCGAGTTTGCCGAAGGGCAGAACCTGACAATGATGGCGACCAATCACCAACGGTCCCGTGGGTCGATCCTGGCACGGTTGATGCACTTGGGACTACGGTCGAGGAGGTAGCTGCGATTGACGGAGGTAACACCCCTTTTCTGGGATGGTCCTGTGATGTGGCGTCTGCCATGATCTGAAAGCTGTCACTTCCCGGAGCCGTATGCAGCAAAGTTACGATGAACAGGCTTATACGGAGGCACGACGCATTTTGCGATCGTTGCTCTTAGGACATGACCCTGAGTCACATGGGCGATTAAGCGTTGAGTGCGTGGTGATGCAGCCTGACGTGAAAACAGCCTTGGCGCTGGGCGTCGAGGCGCTGCAAACAACGCAATGGGTGCGGCGATGGCGGGAAAAGAAGCGCGCCGATCCGAAGACGCGTTCCGCCGTGGCAAAGGCTCAACGTACTGGCCCAGCAAACCAAGAAAAGTTGTCTTCACGTGCAGGAGAGAGTTGGAGTTCACAGGAGGATCGGCAGATCATCCGCGAGTTCTCCGCGGGAGAGCAGATTGGAACGATGGCACGTAACCATTCACGCTCCCAGGGCGCCATTCTGGCACGTCTTGTACATCTCGGACTAGCGCCATCCCGAAGCGAGGCGCGCGTGAGTCTCCGGAGAGTTTAAGACTCTGACGTCGCCTCGCCTAGCCGCGGCTGCGCGGATTGCCGAGGCCGCCGAGGATGGAGCCGAGGACGCCGCGCATGATCTGTCGGCCGGCCTGGGAGGCCATGGCGCGGGTGGCGCTTTTGGCGGCGGCTTCCAGGATGGAGTCGCCACCGCGTGGGCCACGTTGGGTAAGGGAGCCGGTGACATTGCTGAGCCAGCCCC
>CAXTRM010000206.1:0-6595 GCA_964246625.1 uncultured Acidobacteriaceae bacterium | reverse complement strand
CTGGCGACGAACAGCAACGTTGCGTATCATCCCGTCATCTCGTCGCGGTACCCTTTGCTCTCGCGAGCCATCCTTGCCGGCGCTAGCCCACAGTTGCGCAACAAGGCCACTACTGGCGGTAATCTTTTGCAGCGAACCCGCTGCGTGTACTTCTACGACACGGCCGTCCCCTGTAACAAACGGGAACCTGGCACGGGATGTCCTGCGAAAGAGGGCGTAAACCGCAGCTTGGCAATTCTCGGTACCAGCGTGCACTGCATCGCAACGCATCCTTCGGACATGTGTGTGGCGATGGCGGCGCTCAGTGCCGTGGTTCAGGTCACAGGTCCGGAAGGAGAGCGCAGTATTCCCTTTTCGGACTTCCATCGCCTCCCGGGCGATCACCCTGAGGTCGACTCCAATTTGAGGACAGGTGAGGTGATCACCGCCGTTGATCTACCAGCCAACGGATTCTCCGAAAACTCCGCGTACGTCAAAGTGCGTGACCGGCAGTCCTATGCGTTTGCGCTTATCTCCGTCGCTGCGGCACTAGAGATCGTAGATGGACGCATTGCCAGCGCAGCTGTCGCGGTAGGTGGAGTAGCCCATAAGCCGTGGCGCAACGTTGAACTGGAGCAGGAACTGCTCGTGGGCAAACCGCCAAACCGCGATACTTGGCACCTCTTTCAACTTGCCCTCCTTGCCGGCGCGCAGGGGTTTGGCGAGAATGATTTCAAACTTAAGCTGGCGCCCGTTACGCTGGTGCGCGCTCTCGAACAGGCAGCACACGATGGAGATCCCGCATGAACACGCATCTCATTGGAACGGATGTCAACCGGATCGACGGCCCTGCCAAGGTTTCTGGCACAGCGAAGTATGCAGCCGAGTTCTTTGCGCCGGACATGCTCTATGCCGTTGCAGTCTCGGGGGCGATTGCACATGGTGAAATCGCCTCTATCGACACGGACAAAGCGATGAGCGTCCCCGGCGCTGTGGAGGTCTTCACCCATAAGAATCGCCCGCACCTTCCATGGTTTGACCGGTCGTACCTCGACGAGGATGCACCGCTCAACGGCAGTCCGTTCCGACCTCTCTATGACGCCAGTATCTTATTTAGCGGTCAACCCGTGGCGCTAGCCGTTGCGGAAACGTTTGAGGCTGCGCGTTACATGGCACGTTTAGTTGAGGTGGAGTACAAGGCGCTGACGCACCAGACGGACATGACCATGGCAATCCCCGATGCGCAAAAGATCAAGAAGACTAATCGTACCGGCATCGAGCCTCCACCTAAGGCACGCGGTAACTCCGCCGAGGCGTACGCCGCGGCAACCGTCAAGATCGATAAAACGTTCCACTCTCCGAATGAGATCCATAATCCCATGGAACTCTTTGCAACAACGGTTATCTACAATCCTGACGACACATTTACCATCTTCGACAAAACACAGAGCGTCTCGAACAGCCAGCTTTATGTTACTCATGCTCTTGGTCTTTCCAAAAGTAACGTCCGGGTAGAGTCTCCATTTGTCGGAGGCGCTTTCGGATCCGCACTTCGTCCGCAGTACCAGCTGTTCCTGGCCACACTCGCGGCAAAAGTCCTTAAGCGCTCCGTCCGCCTCACGCTAACGCGTGACCAGATGTTCACCCTTGCGTATCGACCGGAGACCATTCAGGAGATCCGACTGGGAGCCAATGCCGACGGCCAGCTCGAAGCCATTCATGCCGAAACCTTGCAGGTTACCTCCCGCTACGAAAACTATTTCGAAGTGATCGCAAACTGGAGCGGCCTGAGCTACCAGTGCGACGCGGTGACCATGGAGGAGAGCACAGTTGCGATGGATGTGTCTACGCCCGGCGACATGCGGGCCCCCGGCGCGGCACAGGGTGTATGGGCCATCGAAACGGCCATGGACGAGCTCGCAGTTGCAACGGGCCGTGATCCGGTCGAACTCCGGTTGCTGAACTATGCAGACAAAGATCAGAACCACGATAAGAAGTACTCCAGCAAAGAGTTGAAAGAATGTTATCGGCAAGGTGCTGAGCGGTTTCGCTGGAGCGAACGCCGCCCCACGCCGAGAACGGAACATCGCGGGCATGCGCTTGTTGGCCGAGGTATGGCCGGGGGTGTGTGGGAATCACCGCAGATGCCCGCCGCCGCGAAAGCTAGCCTGAGCCCAGACGGTACACTCACTGTTGCAAGTGGGACTTCAGACATCGGCACGGGCACATACACCGCGATGGCTATTCTCGCCGGCGAAGCAATGGGGCTGCCGCTCAATCGCGTGATCGTGAAACTCGCAGACACCGAACTTCCAGTGGCACCTCTGGAAGGCGGCTCATGGACAATCTCTTCTGTGGGCAGCGCAATCACAAAAGCGTGCGAAGGAGTCGCTGAAAAGGTTTTCAAGCTCGGAGCGAAGCTTGACAACTCTCCGCTGAAGCACGCCTCCTTCAAGGATGTTGAGTTTGTCAACGAACGAATCTCCCTGCGGGACGACGCCTCGAAGTTCGTGACGCTTTCCGCTGCGCTCGCGGCAGGAGACGGCAAACCCATCACTGAAAAGGCGAAAAGCGGGCCAAATCTGTTCAAGCAGCACGGCTATAAGAGCTACACTCACTCTGCCGTCTTCGCGGAAGTTGAAGTGGATGAAGACTTTGGCACGATATCGGTATGCCGGGTCGTGAGTGCGATCGCCGGCGGTCGCATCATCAACCACGAAGCAGCCCGCAACCAGATTATCGGCGGCATCGTGTGGGGCATCGGGATGGCGCTTCAGGAGCAGGCCGAGACGGATCATCAGTTTGGCCGCATCATGAATCACAACTTCGCCGAATACCATGTACCCGTCAATGCCGACGTTCACGACATCCAAGTCATCTTTGTGAAGGAAGAGGACGCCATTGTGAACTCAATCGGTGCGAAGGGACTTGGTGAGATTGGTCTTGTCGGAGTAGCCGCTGCCATCGGCAACGCGGTCTATAACGCCACTGGCAAACGGGTGAGAGATCTTCCGATCACCTTAGACAAGCTGATCTAGGGCAGATTCCTCGGAGAGAGCCAAGCGCAGCGTTAGTTGACGAAACTGTCGAAGGTCTGAACTTCTCTCCAATCTGCTTTGCTGCTGGCATAAGCCCTACGGCTCTTTCCAAAGAGCGCCAGGACCAGCAGCAGCCTTAAAGAGAACGGGAAGGTACCCAGCTCCGCTTAGGGCATTGGTTCAGGCTATGCTTCGCTCGCGGGCTCAGTGCAGATTGCTAATGCAACCTACGCCTCCTTGGGCTCGGCACTGGATCATCCCTTGCAGACCACCTTGAGCCAAAAAACATTGGTAGTACACGATCTTAGCCAAACCAAATTTGACTGGCCGGTTCTTAATCACGTACTGATCCGCACCTTCTGTCGAGGCACCTGAGAGGCTAGGTTTGAGCTCGAGAACGCGTGCCTTGATCGGCAGCGTTTCGTTTTGCTCAGGGTCGTGTCGCTTGAGGAGAACTAGGTTCCTGTAAGTGGCTTACGAAACAGCTCGAAGTGCGCGACATACAGGCCGCCGAGCCCTCTTCAGTGTTGCCGGCTGTACGAAGGAATGGGAGGTACAGCTTTCAACATGCTAAGGCGTTCCTCAGTCGCGCCTGAAGAACGCCGCTATCGCGTGAGATCATGCAAGCATTCTATGAAAGATGAACCACAAAGCTACTAAGCTATGCTGGCGTTTGCTGCGCCAAGCATCTGAGCGCACTTTTTCAGGTCCCCAGTAATGGTACCTGGCCCACAATCTTTATAGAGAGGTCTCAGGAGACGAACTACTTCTCCATAGTCCCCGTCCGCCATCGCAAGGTCAGCTAAATCGTTTGCAACCCTCAACTCTAGGTATCGCGCGCCGATCTTCCGAGCGTTTTTACGTGCCCTAGCGAGCAGACGGCGGGCGCGACCTTGCTCGCCCAAGACGAAGGCTATTTTCGCCTTTATTCGTAGGAGTTCCGGCATACACCAGTTCTCTTGCGTTTGACATACGATCGTGAACGCGAGTTCGATCGCTTTGTCGGCCTCGGCGGACCTTCCGTTCCTGAGAAGAACTTCGGCAAGCATTCCGAGGTATGTCGGAGTACGCATGAGAAATCTGGTGCGAATAAGTTCCTCAACACTTGATCGCATATTGTCGATCGCGTCCGCACCTCCCCGCGATTGTTGGATGGCAGAATCAAAGAACCGATGCACGGGTTCATACAGGGCGATGACTTCCCGATCTAAATTCGAGCGCAAGCGGGTGGTATATCGTTCCAAGGCATCAATCTGGCCGCTCCAGAGCGCGATTGGCAAAGCGGCGAAAGCTAGTATGTGAGACTGCCCCATCAGTTGACCCGTCTGCCCCGTCTTCAGCACAATCTCTTCAAGCAAAGTGAGGGCTTGCTCGGGTCGTCCGGTCAGCCAGATCGAAAAGGTCAATGTGCTGTATATCCCGACGTAACGCTGCAGTTTGTACCGAGAGACCCTCGAGGGAGGTGTGCCAGGCTCAAGACTTGCAACCAGGCGCGCAAGCGTGGTGGATGCCGGAATCAGCCTACCAAGCTGCAGATCTACCCAGGCGCTGATCATCTCCATGTCGGATAGTGATGCTCTATCAGAACGACGAGCTATCCGAACGGCTTTGCCGACAAGAAGCTTCGCTTGCTGACTCCGGCCCGTGTAGACAAGGAAAGCTCCGAGGCCAAACAAAACCGAAAGATGTTGAACAGGATCCCCGCTACGCTCGCTGACATCCAGAGCGGAGTTCCATGCGGCGTCCGTCTCGACGTCGAGTTTCCCAGCAAGAACCATGCTCCACGCCGAAGCTGTGGCCAGCACCGCGACCCGCTGTGGCGGTTCCGAAAGAAACGCGCAGCGCCTCAGAGCTCTATCGACTTCGTATCTCTGCTCCTGAACTGACGACTGCTCATTCCACAAACGTATTGCGGAAGCGGCGATGTCAACGCCGAGAGATGGGTCGCCGCCTTCAGCAAAACACCACGCCAGCGCTGCTCGTAAATCTCCGGCCCTTGCTTCGTAACGCGCGAGCCAAGGGTGCTCGTCGACCCACGCCCATTCTAATTCGGCTCTCTGGAAGATCGAGAGGACAAGTTGCGCATGACGCAGCTGCGCTGCTGCAGCTAGATCATCTTGTCGCAAATGTTCTGCTGCATAGGATCTGGCACTCTGCAGCAATCGATAACGTGGCTGTTCACCATCGATCTCAATGGAAAGCAGTGACTTTGAAACAAGCCCACTAAGAGCCGATGTAATTTGGTATGAGTCGTAAGCCAGCAACCGTGCCATCCCGCTGACGTCGCTCCACTCGAAGCTACCTGCAAACACTGATAGCAGTCGAAACATTGTTGCTTCTTGCGTGGAAAGCAGTTTGTAGCTCCAGTCCAGAGTCGCCCACAGCGTCCGATGGCGGAAGTGAGTCCCTTCGTCATCTTTCCCAAAAGAGCTGAGACGTCCCCCAATGGAAGCGAGAAGGTCCGTAGGAGAGAAGCGATCAAGCTTCGCAGCGACAATCTCAATCGCGAGCGGGAGACCATCCAGAGCTTTGCAGAGGCTCGCAATGGCGTACGCGTCTCCATCTACCAACTGATAGTCAGCTCTCTCGAAGGCCCGCAACGCAAAAAGCTCCACAGAGGGATAGTCCAGCGCCTCGCTGGCGCTAGTCACTTCAGCTGGGTTGGGAAACGCAAGCGGTTCGATTCGTTGTAAGGTCTCGCCAGAGACACCCAGCGGCACCCGGCTTGTGACGAGCAAACAGCTACTGACCTTTGCCTGTGTTAGCCCTTCGGCGATCGTGGCAGCAGCATGCGGCAGGTGTTCACAGCTGTCTAAGATGATCAACATCCGCTTTTCTTCGAGGTACTCAACTATGGCGGAGAGCAAGTTGGCTGGATCACCGCGAACACCTAACACTGTTGCCATAAGGTGCGGAACGAGCGTGGGATCTTCGATGGCGCACAGATCCACAAAAGAGACTCCATCGGGAAAGTCTGCCCGTTTCGCGTGCGCTACTGCGACTGCTAGGCTGGTCTTTCCTACCCCACCCGGACCTACAAGGGTCAGCAGTTTCGTGATGTCGAGTGCTCTAGCTATACCCTCGACATCACGTCGTCGACCAACCAGCGTGGGGGGAAAGGGTAAGCGGGAAGCGAGTGTCTCTGTGGTCTCTGAAAGACTGACGGCTTGTACGTTGATGGTTTGAACTTTTGCGACGAACTGGTATCCTCGGCCCGCTATCGTCGCGATGTAGGTGGCCTGAGGGATCGTGTCTTCAAGAACTCGACGCAAGCTGCTGATATGCACCTTCAAATTCGATTCGTCAACAATGACGTCGGGCCATGCGAACCTTAACAACTCTGTCTTGCTGATCTCTTCTCCAGCTCGCATCACCAGCAGATGCAAAATGTCGAGTGCTCTTCCCCCCAACTTCACGGGCTGGTTTTCCTTCACGAGAATCTGCTGCCGTGGTATGAGCTTGAAGGGCCCGAACGCAAAAGCCACATCATCGATCGAATTCACTCGCACCCTCTCCACCTAAGAAAGTGATGTAGAAGAAGATCCGTTGCACCAACACTGCTGACTCCTTGGTCTAGT
>CAXTRM010000205.1:6216-6633 GCA_964246625.1 uncultured Acidobacteriaceae bacterium | reverse complement strand
CCAACAAAGCAGCGCAACGAAACCAAGACAGACCAGCACCGGGAGCGCACGCAGTCTGCGGCCTCGGAGAAGCTGGGCCGTCACAGCCCCACGCAGGTCGCCCTGGCCCGTACTCGTCACATCGCCCTTCTCCCTCACGGCTGCAGCGCCGGCACCTTGGGCTCATCGGCAGCTTGGATCTTCTCCGTGATAGCCACCTCACGGCTGGCCTCCGCACTCCGGCCCAGGGCCCGATACGTTTGCGCCAACAGGTTGTGCGTCATGTAGTTCGCAGGATCCATGGCTTCCGCTTTTTGCAGAAACGTCATCGCGCCAACGGGTTGGTTCTCCTTCAGCTTTACCTTGCCCAGGAGGATGTACGGGCCGGTAGCATGCGGCTCCAGAAGCACCGCCTGTTGCAACACCTTTTCGGCCTCG
>CAXTRM010000205.1:0-6206 GCA_964246625.1 uncultured Acidobacteriaceae bacterium | reverse complement strand
ACCCGGGAGTATGCATCGCCCAAACGCTCGTACACGATGCCTTCCAAAGGATTGGTGGCCCGCTCCGCTTCCAGCTCATGAACGGCCTCATCTGCATGGCCGCTGGCAAGCGCGATCTCGCCCAGCAGCTCGTGCGCGAGTGGCAGCTTTGGATCGAGGGCAACCGCCCTGTCCGCGAACTGCTTGGACACCGGCAGATATTCCCGGCGCAACAACATGCGCGCCGCCACCAGGTACCCCGCCGCCGAATCCGGCCCAAAGCCATACTGGGCAGCAAAGGCGTGACGTGCATCGTCATACCGTCGCGTGTCCACGTAGCAAAGGGCCAGCACATAGGTCGGATCCGCTTTGCCCTGCGCGCCAAAGATGTGCTGGCCCTCAAGAACCGGGATCGCCTCGGCCGGGCGCCCCAGCTTGAACAGCGTCAGGCCCCGCATTTGCGCCGCTTCCGCGTCATGGGGGTCGGCCACCAGGGCACGGCCAAACGCCGCATCCGCCTCCTGGAGACGGTTCAGGTCGTAGTACGCGTCGCCCTCAACGCGGTCCAGCCCCGGAATTTGGCGGCTGGCGGCACGAAGACCTTTGATTTGCTCCAACGCGGCCTCGTCCTTGCCCGTGGCGACAAGTTTGACTAACGGCGCCAGTTCACTGGGCTTTTCAGTAGCAGGGGGGGTTACCTGACCAGGCAGCATGGGGCAGCTCCCGATGGCGACACAGCCAAGAAGAAGGGCTGCCCCCGGTTGCAACATCGAAACGATACGACGAGATGGAAACATACCCTTCCAAGTGAAGTTTAAAAGAACCCTCAACGAACCCGCTTGCTCGAAACGTCCTCCTGATCCCGTTTAAAAAAAGAGAGGAGAAGAGCCGAAGCTCTTCTCCTTGAGGAGAGTGAAGACCTTAGAACTGCACACGCCCGGAGAACTGCAGCTGCCGCGGGTTGCTGGAGCTGTTCGGGAAGGGCCCGGAGCTGATGCCGCCGCCGTTCTCGATGTTTCCTCCGGGAGTGCCCCAGTTGATGTGGTTGAACGCGTTGTACCCGTCGGCGCGCAGGATAAAGCTGACCGATTCACGGATCGGGAAGCTCTTCTGTATGGACAGATCCGTGTTGAAGAAGTGGGGACCGAAGGCAGTGTTCCGACCAACGTTGCCAAAGGTGTCCACTCCTGGGAAGGTGAACTGCTCATACCCGGGTGCAGACAGCGCTCCTACGCCGGTGAACTTCGGATAAAAGGAGAGACCGCCGTTCGGTGTGCCGGTGACCTGCGGGTGGAAGCTGTGAGCATCCCCGACGAGATAGCACGGGGCTTCACCCACGTTCTGATTGCAAGGGTTGGCCGGGCTTCCATAGCTCAGCGTGAACGGTAAGCCGCTCGAGTAGTTCACCACGGGGTTGATCTCGTAGCCGCTCACAATCTGATTGACGATGCCGTGAGACTGGCTCAGGAATCTCCGACCATGACCGAAAGGCAACTCAAAGACGCCATACACAATGATCTGCTGCTGCCGCAGGGCGCTGTCCCGTCCACGCACAACAGGACGGCTCCAGGTGGCGTAGGTCGTGTTGTCGCTGATTGCTTGCTGCCATGCGTAGTTTGCGTTCAACGAATAGCCGTGCGACATCTGCTTGGCAAGCGAGAGCTGCATCGAGTTGTAGTGCGTGTCTAGATCGTTGCCGTAGTACTGGATATCCGAGTTCCAGCCGCAGGCCCCTGGAAGGGCTACGCCTGTAAGCGGGTTGGTGACACCCTGGGACGTATAGGCCGGATCCGAGCAGGCCGCGAGCTGAGCCCCGTAGTACCGCTTCAGCAGCGTTCCATTGGAGGTGCCTCCATTCGGAGTGATGCCCCCGACTACGCCAGGTGTTGTGTTCGCGTTTGGATCCCAGTGCAGTGCCGAACCTGTCACACTGTACTGCGCCGGAAGAAAGTCACCGGACTCGTTCGGATTGGTCTGCTGGCCTGAGGAGTCACCCAGCGTATGCGTTCCCTTGTTTGCGACATAAGCGATCGTCATCGACCAGTTTGGTGAGATCGACTGCTGCAGGGCGGCGTTCCAGGCATCCAGGGTCGGCAAGCGCTCCAGCGTTGGGCGGGCATGCGAGTTCACCGAGTTTCCAGGATTTGGCAGGAGCCCGTTTGCCGGTGTCGTCACCGCCGTGGGGGCCGGTGGTCCGCCAGCAAGGGAGAACACGAAGGCCTTGCTTTGCGGGTTGCCGTCACCCGCCGGGTTCAGCTGTTGACTTGCAAGAATGGGCAGGTTCTGTGTCGCGGCATGACCAAAGATCGAGCCAAACACGCCGATGTCGAAGCTGCGACCGTATCCGGCACGAATCACCGTTCCGGGCTTCACCTCGTAGTTCAGACCGATACGCGGGTTAAAGGCGTATTTGGGGGCGGCGATATTCATATTGCTCGCCACACTGCCTACACCTGCCACCTGCAGATAGCCGGTGTCCAGGTTCAGCAGCGAGCCACCCGCCGTTTGGTTGATTGTTTCGGGGAAATACGCCTCATAGCGGAGGCCGTAGTTCACCGTCAGGTTCGATTTTGCTCTCCACGTGTCCTGCGCATACCCGAAGAAGCGCTTCTGGAATTCTTTGGCGTTGGTGGAGGTGCTGAAGTAGCGGCCAAACTGCGTGACCTCGCCGAGGGCGAAGGTGGCCATGCTAAGACCGGTGCTGGCCTGACCGTTGCCGGTAGGACCTGTGCCGAAGCGGTTGATGCCGGTGCGGTCTGTATCGGACGGCACACGCAGGTTGCGAGCGTACCGGAGGTCGACGCCGAACCGGGTGGCGTGGTTGCCGAGAATGCGGGTGACGTTGGTCGCGAGCTGGAACTGGTCCTCACGCTCCGTCAGCGGGCAGTTGCAGTGTGTCCAGCCGAGTCCCTGGCCGTATACCGAGCCGCTTCCGTCGTCGCCATTACCGTAGGTGCCTGGGTCCTGCAAGGAGAACCCGCCGGCTCCGCTGGTGATCAGGTTGCCCTGATTTTCCCCCGGGATACCGAGCTGGCTCATGAAGTCCACGCCTTCGTTGTACTTGTGCGTCCCGATGTTGTAGCGGAAGTAGCCAAGACGAACATCGAACGTGAGCTTGGGGTTTACGGCAACGTCCACACCGGCTGCGGCGCTGTCGTTGGCGCCGTTGGAAGCGCCCGAGTAGCCGTTGAGGCCGAGACCTTTACCACCGGCAGGGCCAAGAACGGGGTTGCCGGAGAGCACATCCGTGAAGCGGCTGAAACGGCCGAAGGCATGGATGTTTTCCGTCGCTTGGTAGTCCCCACGGATGTCCCACTGGTCGCTATTCAGACTTCCGTTGCCACCTGTCTGGTAGTTGTTGCGGATACCCAGCAGGTTTTGCGTAAGCGTTCCCGGTGCATTGGGCCGGTAAGGCGAGAGGACCTTCAGGAAGTTGAGGAACTGCGGGGACAGGCGAGCTGCCGGAATGACATTGCCAGCGAATTGTGCGCCGCCCCCAGCAGGGCTGTTGTCGTAGATGTTCGAGACAGCTGTGTATTCACTGAAGTCACAGCCCGGCGTCGCGACCCCGTTCACCACTGCGGTCTCTGTGCCAAGGCAGGTATTGAACAGGTGATTGGTCGGGACCGTTTGTGACTGCGAGATGCCGACCTTTTGGCGAACACCCTGGTAGTCCGTAAAGAAGAACGCCTTGTTCTTCAGGACTGGGCCGCCGATCGAGCCGCCGAACTGGTTCCTCAAACCGCTTGGAAAGAAGGAGCCCGGGCCTTGGCTGAATGGATCCCGCGCCAGGTTGGCGTTCGACTCGCGATAGTCGAAGGCAGATCCATGGAAGGAGTTTGTGCCCGACTTGGTTTGCACCGTCACAACAGAGGAAACAGCCTTGCCGAACTCGGCGTCGAAGTTCTGCGTCGTGATCTTGGCTTCGGAAAGTGAGTCGACGTTCGGATTGATGACGATGATGCCCAGGATGGGATCCTGGTTGTCGGTGCCGTCGAGCTGGTAGTTGACGCCCGCAAACGCCTGGCCATCCACTTCGATCTGCTTGGACCCCTGCGGGTTTTCGCTGGCCGCGTGACCCCAGCCGAGTTGCTGGGCGCCCGGCAGGAGCAACTGCAGGTTCGTGAAGTTGCGATCAGGAATGGGCAGGTCGACTACTTCCTGAGCGGAGAAGTTGGTTGCCACATCGGCCCGGTCCGTCTTGAGCAGGGGCACCTGGTCGGCGTTAACCGTCACCGTTTCGCCGGAGGCTCCCACTTCCAGCGATGCTTCGACCTTGAAGGCATTGTCGGCAAAGACTCGGATGTCGGTCTGCTGAAACCCCTTGAAACCCTGCGTTTCGACCTTAACCGTGTAGGTGTCAGGGATCAGGTGGTCTGCTGTAAATTCGCCACTCTCGTTGGTGGTCAGGGTTGTGCTCGTACCCTTGGCCACATCGAGCACCGTTACCGTTGCCTTTGGTACCGCTGCCCCGGTGTTGTCCGTCACTGTTCCATAAATGGAACCGAACACTGCCTGCGCAAATGCGCTGGGCACCGTCGGCAGCATGACCATGCCTGCCAACAATGCCAACCGTCCTGTACCGATCCGCCTGTGGATCTTCATCAACCGCCTCCAAAATCACACAAACGCGAGCGGGCGCGTACGCACGCCGCGTAAAGAACCTGAACCTATAGGGGCCCGTAACTTTCTACTTTGCTGAACGGTTGCACATTAGGTGGGCGGCAATGCCGCTGTCAAGCAGATTTTGGCGAAAGTGCTGCAGGAAGGTTCGAAATCGGTATTGTCAGCTTGTGTTGAACTGTACTGTTCGCCCATATGCCTGCTGCTGACACAGCACAGCAATCGCGATGAGCGCGCTTACATCACTGGATTTCGCTGTACATGTTCTCCTGCGTGCGAAGCGTAATTGCTTCCCTCGCTACACGACTCTTTCAACCGGGGGTACTCTCTTCGGTACGGGAGGTATGGAGCGAGCGCGCACGAAAACCCTGCACGGTCCCGGGCTTCCAGGGGCTGCCCGCTCCCAGAATGCAGACCTGCCCAGCCGTGGCGGTACATTCGACACATGCGGTTTTGGTCTCGAACAGCGACGTCGCTTGGCCTGGTGTGCCTGGCCGGAAGCCAGCCCGGCCACTGCCAGACCCAGCACCGGGGGGCGCAGCCGCAAGCGGCAACCACGGCGGCCCATCAGGTCGACGCCGCCGAGGCTACCCGGCTTTTCCGGACAGGGTCCGCTGCCTTCGCTGCCGGCAATCTCAAGGAAGCGCACGCCGCGTTCGCACGCCTGGTCCGGGTCGCGCCTGAGGTTTCGGTGGCCCACTCCGCCTACGGCGCCCTGCTGCTTGCCGAAGGTGATCTTCCAGCAGCACAGGCAGAGCTGACCAAAGCGCGTCAGCTGGACCCGCAGGACATCCAGGCCACGATCAGTCTGGCGGTGACGGAGGGCAGGATGGGTGACCCTAAAGCGGCGCTGGCGCTCTTTCAGCAGCTGCCGCCGACGGCCATCCAAGCGTTGCAGCCCAGCGAAGCGCTCGTGTATGCGACGGCCCTGGCCAACACCGGCAGCCGTTCAGAGGCCGAGCTGGTCCTTCAGGCGGCCCTGCGCACGGGGCCACCCACGGCCGAACTCCTGGACGCCCTGGGCTCTGTGCAAGCGCAGCAAGGACGGTACGAGGCCGCGCACAGGAGCTTCACGGAGGCCCTTGCGACAGAGCCAAGGTACGCCCCCGCCCAGGCACATCTTGGCTCCCTAGCGCTGCTGCAGGGCGACGCCCCCTCGGCGGTAGCAGCACTGCAACGAGCCGTGGCCCTGGGCGACCCAAACCCCGCGGCACAGGTCGAGTTGGGGCGAGCGCTGAACGCAGCGGGGCACGACCAGGAGGCCATCACGGTCCTGCAAAAGGCCGTCGCCCAGCAACCTGGCTCCCCCGAGGCGCTGTATGCTTTGGCGCTCGCGCTCCAAGCCGCGGGACAGGTCAAGGACGCGCTGCCGCTGTTTGCAAAAACCGTCGCGGCGCGGCCCGAGGATGCGTCCGCCTTTACCAACTACGGGCTGGCCCTGGTGCAGACCGGTGACGCCAAAGCTGCGTTGGTCCAATACGCTCACGCCGCGGCGCTGGGCTCGCCTGATGCCACCCTGCACGAGAACGTGGGTGTGGCCTACCCGCAGCCCAATGACCTGGACCATGCGCTGGCGGAGTTCCAGGCCGGGCTCAAGCTTCGCC
>CAXTRM010000204.1:262-6640 GCA_964246625.1 uncultured Acidobacteriaceae bacterium | reverse complement strand
TCTCCCCACCAAGCCCGGGAGCCGGGAACCTGCAGCGCCTGTGCCCGGCACGACGCCTGGCGTGACGCCGCCCCAGCTTGAATCTGGCCAAACCTCGATTGCGGTGGACCAGCGATTGACCAAGGACCAGGAAAAGCAGCTGCTCGGCCTTTCCGACAAGATCTTTGCGTTCGCCAGCAAGGATACGGGTTTGCCGATTCAGCACTCGGTGAAGAAAGTGTTTATCTCGCGCGACCAGGTGAACAAGCAGCTGCGTAAGCGCTTCGACGAGGACAAGGGCAACAAGAAGATGCAGCAAAGCGAGCTGGTGCTGAAGAAGTTCGGCCTGCTGGAACGCGACTTCCAGCTGCGGCCCTTTCTTCTGAGCCTGCTGACCGAACAGATCGCCGGATTCTATGACAACAAGACGAAGACGATGAACCTGCTGGAATGGGTGCCGGTCGACGAGCAGGAGAGCGTGATGGCGCATGAGCTGACGCACGCGCTGCAGGACCAGAAGGTGGACCTGAAGCACTGGGAGGACCAGGAGCCGGAGGGCACGGCGAAGACGGTGGCCGAGGATAACAAGCATCTGCAGACCGATGAGAGTGACACGGTGCGGGATGCGGTGCTGGAAGGCCAGGCGATGGTGAGCTTTGCCGACTACACCCTGATGAAGCAGGGCGTGAACAAGACGCTGAAGGACATGCCCGAGGCTGCCACGCAGATGATGGCCAACAACTCGGCCGATATGAGCGACTCGCCGGTGCTGGCGCGGGCGCCTCTGGTGTTGCAGCAGAGCCTGCTGTTTCCGTATACGTCGGGTTTGACGTTCGAGCAGGCGGTGCTGGTGAAGGCTGGGACGCAGCGGGCCTTTACGGGCGTGCTGGACGCGCCACCGACGGCGAGCTCGCAGGTGTTGCATCCGGAGCTGTACCTGCGGAGTACGCCGGTGCCGTCGATGACGCTGCCGGACCTTCACCCCTTGCTGAATGAGGCCGGGTATGAGCCGTATGACGTGGGCGTGATGGGCGAGCTGGATGTGCGGATGACGGCAGAGCTTTTCGGCGGCAAACCGCTGGCGGAGGCACTGGCACCGAACTGGGATGGCGGTGTGTATTACGCGGCGCAGCGTAAGAGCGGGACCGAGGCTGAGAAGGCGACGACGAAGTCGCTGGCGCTGCTGTATGAGTCGCAATGGAAGAACCAGGACTCGGCGCGGAGTTTCTTTCATGTGTTCGAGGAAGAGATGCCGCGGCAGTATGACGGTTTGAAGCGTCGGCAGAGCGATGAGACCGACGACGATGAGCGGGTATACACGACGCGTGAGGGCGATGTGCTGTTACGGCGTGAGGGAAAACGAGTGTGGGTCAGCGAGGGATTTGAGCTCGCGCTGGCGCGCAAGATGCGGGGCGAGGTTGAGGGCGTGCAGGGGGTAGGGCCGATCCGGCAGGCGGACGTGGAGGTGCCGAGTAAAGAGCTTACCGGGGCGCTGGGGCACTGGATGGGGAGCTTTGGGATGATTCGGGCGGCGGTGCGCTGAACGCTGTGGGTCTCGGGCAGGTATGACCCAGCCATGTTGGAGGTCACAGGTTGCAGAAGATCGCGTTTGTGCTGAATCCGAAGGCGGGCAGGGGTGGGGTGAGTGAGGCTTTACGGGATGGCCTTGCGCAGATCGTTGCCGACTCTGGCGGAACGGCTGTATTTTGGGTGACGACGGCCGAGCCTGACTCGGCCCGGCAGCTTGCTGCGGAAGCGGTGGCGAGCTGCGATACGGTGATTGCGTGCGGAGGGGACGGCACCGTCCATGGCGTGCTGCAGGGTCTCGCCGGGACGCAGACCTGTATGGGAGTACTTCCGCTTGGGACGGCGAATGCACTGGCGCGGCATCTGCGGCTACCGCTGGATCCTCTGCTGGCCATGAAGAGGCTGCTGAGCTACTCGCCGCGTGCCATACCGCTTGGCTGTGCGGAGACAGCCAGGGGACGACGATGGTTTACGGTGATGGCAGGAGCTGGACCGGACGGGCAGTTGATCCACGAGATGAAACCCGGCGCCAAGGCCCGGTCGAGGCGCATGGCCTATTACAGCAGGTCTGCCCGGCTGTTTCTGAGCCGGCGTTTCCCGACTTTTCGAGTGGAGTACCAGATGTATGGCAGCGCCTGTTGGGAGAGCCGACTGGTGGTAGGGATGATGGCTTCGCGGATTCCTGATCTTGGCGGATTGTTCCGCGGGCTGACGAGCGGATCGCGTCTGGATCACCCCCACTTACGCGTCCAGTTGCTGTCGGCGCCGGCACACCTCTCGTTTTCGGCATGGATGACGCTGGGGAAGATGGGCTGGAGCCGCGCCAACCCTTGGCTGAGGAGCGTGGAGGTGCAGGAAATTCGATGTTTCCCCGGTGAGTCGCCACGAAGTGTGTATGGGCAGGTGGATGGTGAGGCTGTGGGGGAGATCCCGTTGAGCCTGCGACCGGTCTCGTCGGCACTTCGGTTGCTGATGCCTTAAAAGGGTGCATGCCGCGACCTGAGACGTGGTTTATGGTTGTTGGGTCACTGTGACGATGTTGAGGCTGGCGAGGCCGTGGACCCAGCGGGCGGGGCGGGCGCCGTCGGTGTTGATGAGCTGGATGAGGCCGCCGTCGGTGTCGGGGAGGCCGGACTTCATGACGGCGACGATGACCTGGCTCTTCGAGAACGCCGGCATGACCTCGGCCGCGGAGTACAGGACAAAGTAGCGGTCGGTGCCGGTGGCGACCACGTTGCTGTGAAGGATGAGGGGCTCGGCTTCCTTGTTGGCGACGAGACCGGCACGCTCGAGGACGACCGAGAGCAGGGGACCGGTATAGTCCTCGTCGGTGTTGGTGTGACTGTTGTGGACGTGCACGGTGGTTTGCGGCAGGTCGAGCAGGTCCTTGAGGGAGAGCGTGGTGACCCGGCCCTGAAAGGTGACGTTGAGGGATTTGGAGGGCGGGACGGGTGCCTTGTCCATGTGCGCGACGCCGTCGTTGTAGACGTGATGATCCTGCGGCATGGGAGCTGCCTGCGCGGCAAGGGTGGCGGGCAACAGGGAGGCAAGGCCGATCAGGGCAAGGGGAAACAGCTTCATGCGCGCCAGTGTATCGCCTCTGCCCCGTAGTGGGGCGCAACGGGGCCGTGCAGCGCAACGTATACTAGCGGTATGTCTATTTTGGGCAATGCAGCCGCGATCGCGAAGGGCATGGGAATCACCCTGCGCGAGACCTTCCAACCTACCGAGGTGGAGAACTACCCTGACGGTAAAGGACCGCTGCGTGGGGCGGTGTTTCAGGAGCGTTTTCGCGGCAAGCACCAGTTGCAGCGCGACGAGAACGGGCTGGAAAAGTGTGTCGCCTGCTTTTTGTGCGCCGCGGCCTGCCCGGCCAATTGCATTTATATCGAAGCGGCCGACAATACGGCGGAACAGCGGATCAGCTCGGCGGAGCGGTATGCGAAGGTCTACAACATCGACTACAACCGCTGCATTTTCTGTGGGTACTGCGTGGAGGCCTGCCCTACCGATGCGATCACACATGGGCATGGGTTTGAGCTGGCAAGCCTGAACGCGACCAACATGGTGATGCGCAAGGAAGACATGCTGGTACCGGTGCCGAATGCGCTGCCAGGCACAGCGCATGAAGAGGTTGAGGTGTTGCGGTAGGGGTTTCTACGTTGCAGGTTTTGTGCAGCGGCGGGCCTTTGGGCTCGCCGCTGCTGTGAGGTGGGATCGTGAAACGGGCTAAGCATGCGTTGGAGAAGGTGATGGGGGAGCGGATCACCATCATCGATGGGGCGATGGGCACGACGATCCGGACCTATGGCATGACCGAAACCGACATCCGTGGTGAGCGTTTCAAGAATGCCGACAAGGATCTGTTGAACAACGGCGACCTGTTTTCGCTGACGCAGCCGTCTATGATCTGCGATATCCACCGGCGGTTTCTGGAGGCCGGCGCGGACATCATCGAGACCAACACCTTCGGCGCAACCAGCATCACGCAAAGCGAGTTCTTTGTGGAAGACCCGCGAGAACGCGGCGGCCGCAAGGATCCGGCCTTTTACCAGGCGATCATCGAAGATCCCGCAATGGAGATGCTGGCGTGGGAGATCAACGAGCAAAGCGCGCGGCAGTGCCGGGAGTGGGCCGATCGTGTCGGGAACGACACGGGGCGGCAACGCTTTGTGGCGGGGGCGATCGGGCCGATGACGGTGAGCCTGTCGAACTCGCCGGACGCGGATGATCCGGGGTTTCGCGTGGTGACGTTCGACCAGGTGCTGACAGCCTACAAGCAACAGGTACGGGCGCTGATGGCGGGCGGAAGTGACCTCTTGCTGGTGGAGACGATCTTTGATTCGCTGAACGCGAAGGCGGCGCTGGTGGCCATTTGTGAGGTGTTTGACGAGGACGGCAAGGAGTTGCCGGTGATGATTTCGGCGGCGGTGGGGCGTGGTGGCGAAACGCTGATCTCGGCGCAGACGACCGAGGCTTTCTGGAACGCGGTGCGGCATGTGAAGCCGATCTCGGTGGGTTTGAACTGCTCGCTGGGACCGGACCTGATGTATCCGTTTCTGCAGGAACTCTCGCAAAAAGCGGATGTGGCCATCTCGGCGTACCCGAACGCGGGATTGCCCAATCCGTTGTCTGCCACGGGGTTTGACCTGGGGCCTGAGGACATGGCGCGGTTCCTGGGAAGCTTTGCTGCAGATGGACTGATCAACATTGCCGGTGGGTGCTGCGGAAACACGCCCGAGCACATTGCGGCGATCGCGCGGGCGTTGGAGGGTATGGCTCCGCGAGGGTTAGTAGCGGCGTGAACAGGCTGCCGGCTAGTCTGGAGTAGGTAGACACCGATGTTTAGAAGGCAATGGTGGCTGTTTGGCAAAACGATCTCTGATGAGGGCTTCTCCGTAAGCTTCATAGCAAAAGGCAAACTCTTGTATGAGCTTGGAGGCAAGAGAATGCAGATTGTTTTTGAAGGAGATGGATCGTCTCTCGATGTCTTTCATGGCTCCATGTCTCATTGGGAGAACGACGATTCACTAATAGGTGAGCAAGCAGACAAGCAGAATGTGGACAACGTCACTCGTGCCTTGGAATGGCGAGGCTTTTCTGTTTACGTAGTCCCACGTGGAATGGGTTGGTAGGGCGGAGTGGAAGAAACGAACAATTTCAAAGTTGAACCTTTGCGCTTGTCGGGGTCGCAGCCCTTTACGCAGCAGATTGGCTCGTTCCTGATGATTGGGGAGCGGACCAACGTGGCGGGGTCGCCGAAGTTCGCGAAGCTGATCAAAGAGGGCAAATATGAGGATGCGGTCAGCGTGGCGCGGCAGCAGGTGGAGAACGGCGCCAATGTGATCGACATCTGCATGGACGAGGGCATGATCGACGGCGTGTCGGCGATGACGCGCTTTTTGCAGTTGCTGGGCAGCGAGCCTGAGGTGGCCAAGGTGCCCTTCATGGTGGACTCGTCGAAGTGGGAGGTCATCGAGGCGGGGCTGAAGTGCCTACAGGGTAAGGGCATCGTGAACTCCATCTCGCTCAAAGAGGGCGAGGAGCGGTTCCGCGAAAACGCGCGCAAGGTGCTGAAGTATGGCGCGGCCGTGGTGGTGATGGCGTTCGACGAGCAGGGCCAGGCGGCCACGTATGAAGACAAGATTCGCATCTGTGCGCGGGCCTATGGCCTGCTTGTGGACGAGATCGGCTTCCCGCCGGAAGACATCATCTTCGACCCGAACATCCTGACCGTGGCGACGGGGCTGGACGAGCACAACAACTACGCGCTGGACTTCATCAACGCCACACGCTGGATCAAGACGCACCTGCCGCATGCGAAGGTGAGCGGTGGCGTGTCGAACATTTCGTTTGGCTTTCGCGGCAACAACAAGGTGCGCGAGGCGATGCACTCCGCCTTTCTGTACCACGCGATCGCGGCCGGGATGGATATGGGCATTGTGAATGCCGGCATGCTGGAGGTCTATGAGGAGATTGAGCCGGAGCTGAAGCTGCTGGTCGAAGACGTGCTGCTGAACCGGCGGCCGGATGCGACAGAACGGCTGGTCGGGTTCGGCGAGACGCTGAAGCAGGCCGGGGCGAGCGGAAGCTCGGGTGAGCACGAAAAGAGAGCTGAGGAGTGGCGGCTCGGCACGGTGGAGGAGCGGCTCTCGCATGCGCTGGTAAAGGGCATCGATACCTACATTGACGAGGACACGGAAGAGGCTCGCGCCAAGCTTGGCCGGCCGCTGCTGGTCATCGAAGGCCCGCTGATGGCGGGGATGAGCGTGGTGGGCGACCTGTTTGGCGCGGGCAAGATGTTCTTGCCACAGGTGGTGAAGTCGGCGCGTGTGATGAAGAAGGCCGTGGCCTACCTGACGCCGTATATGG
>CAXTRM010000204.1:0-252 GCA_964246625.1 uncultured Acidobacteriaceae bacterium | reverse complement strand
CGTATATGGAGGCCGAAAAGGCCGCTGCCGCCGCTGCCGGGGAAGAGGTGCGGGCGCAGGGCAAGATCGTGCTGGCGACGGTAAAGGGCGATGTGCATGACATTGGCAAGAACATCGTGGGCGTGGTGCTGGCGTGCAATAACTATGAAGTCATCGACATGGGGGTGATGGTCGCGGCGGAGAAGATCCTGGAGCGCGCCAAAGAGGTGAAGGCCGACATCATCGGCCTGAGTGGGCTGATCACGCCATCGC
>CAXTRM010000203.1:0-6652 GCA_964246625.1 uncultured Acidobacteriaceae bacterium | reverse complement strand
GGCGTATTGACCGCGCACGGTGTCCTCCACGGGGATGGGCTGGATAGCCTTCCACACCTTGAGCTTTTCGATGCGGACGGCGTCCGAGGCAAAGCTGTCCGGTGGCTCCATCGCGACAAAGCTCAGCACTTCCATGACGTGGTTTTGCAGCACGTCGCGGAGCGCGCCGGCGGTCTCGTAGAAGGGCCCGCGGCCTTCGATTCCGATGGACTCCGCCGCCGTAATCTCGACGTGGTCCACGTAATTCCGGTTCCACACGGGCTCGAAGATACCGTTGCCGAAGCGGAAGACCAGGATGTTCTGCACGGTCTCTTTGCCGAGGTAATGGTCGATGCGGAAGATCTGGTTTTCGCCCAGCACCTTGTTGATCTCGGTGTTCAGCGTTTTGGCGCTTTCGAGGTCGACACCGAACGGCTTTTCGATGATGACGTTGACCCAGGAGCCCTGGGAGGCCTGCGTCATGCCGTGCTTGCTGAGGCGCTGGGCGATATCGGCGAAGTACTCCGGCGCGACGGCCAGGTAGAAGAGCCGGTTGCCCTTAGTCCCGAGCTCCTTGTCGAGATCGGCGAGGAAGCCCTTGAGTTTCTCAAAGCCGGCGTCGTCATCGAAATTGGTCGCAAAGTACCGCACACGATCCATGAAGGGCTTCAGCTTGGAGTCACCCGCATCGACACCGCCGCCCTTGAGGTGGTACAGCGCCGGCAGCAGCTTGCGCTTGGTCAAGTCGCCCGAGGCGCCGAAGATCACCACAACGCATGGGTCTGGCACACGTTCGTTCGAGGGCAGCTCGCCTGCCACGTCCTGATCCGTCATTGACTTCCCTACTTCCCCTACTGCCATCACGTAAGCTCCCGCAGATTTTTCACCTGCTCGCCGCACTGCATGTGTCTTCTTGGGTACAAGTCCCGCTGGTTTCCAGCTGGGACCGCAGAGCAAAGGGTGAGCCCGGCGCCTAAGTGCACCGGGCTGCGGTTTACTCTTTCTTGACCGCGTGCCCGCCAAACGCGCCGCGCATCACGCTCAACATGCGATCGGTCATGTTGTTTTCTTCGCGAGACCGGATGCGCCGGATCAGCGATTCCGTGATGACCGGTGCGGAGATATTGAGGTCGATCGCCTCGGCGACGGTCCAGCGCCCCTCGCCCGAGTCGGGCACATAGGGAGCGATGCCGTTGAGCTCGGGGTTCTTCTGCAGGGCATCGGCGGTGAGGTCGAGCAGCCACGAGCGGACCACTGAGCCGTAGCGCCAGATCTCGGAGATCTGCGCAATGTTGAGGCTCATCTCCTTCTTCGCGTCCATGATGGAGAAGCCTTCGGCATAGGCCTGCATCATGCCGTACTCGATGCCGTTGTGGACCATCTTGACGAAGTGGCCAGCGCCGGCCGGACCGGTACGGCCCCATCCCTTGTCCGCTCCGGGAGCGAGGGTTTCGAAGATAGGCTTGAGGTGATTGACCACATCTTCATCGCCGCCAACCATCATCGAGTAGCCCTCGGTGATGCCCCAGATGCCGCCCGAAGTGCCAACATCGACGAAGTCGTAGCCTTCCTTCTTCAGCTGCTCATAGCGGCGCTGGGAGTCCTTGTAGTTCGAGTTGCCGCCATCGATGAAGATGTCGCCCTTGTTCATCAGCGGCTTGAGCTTTTCGATGGTCTGGTCCACCGGATCCCCGGCGGGCACCATGATCCAGATCGCACGGGGCGATTCGGTCAGGTTTTTTACCATGTCTTCGAGCGTGGTGGTGCCGACCGAACCGGCCTCGCTCAGCTTCTTCACCGCATCGGCGGAGAAATCAAAGCCAACCACCTTGTGCCCGGCACGGTGGAGCCTTTCGGCCATGTTTCCGCCCATTTTGCCGAGCCCGATCATTCCCATTTCCATCGTTCACCTCGATAAAGCAACTCTTTGAGCTTACCCGAACCTTGGCGCGCTCCCATGCCGCAGAGAGCCGCGCGCAACAGTGCTTCCCGTTAGCTTGACCGCATGAGCCTTGTTACGCCTTAGTGCCCGCATAGGCGGGCGTGGTGAGGGAGTGCTCACTATTCGGGTAGTCGGCGCCGTTGGTCACGTCCTGCCACTGATCCAGTTCCGCATTCCATTCCTGGAGATAATTGCGGAAGCGCTGCAAGGCGAGCTTGCCCAGCAGAAGATGCTTGGGTGGCTGAGGGGAGCCGATCGCCTCCACCACAGCCTCAATGGCACGTCGTGGGTCGCCGGGCTGATTGCCGTTTTGGGTGGCGAAGTAGTCCCTTGTTTTGCCGACGGTCATCTCGTAGTCCGTGATGCGCATCTTGGCTTCCTTGCCGGAGCGGCCCAGGAAGTCGGTGCGGAACGGCCCCGGCTCCACGGCCATGACCTTGATGCCGAGCGGACCGAGCTCGCCGTGCAACGCTTCGGTAAGGCCTTCCACGGCGAACTTTGTGGCGTTGTAGAAACCCCACCCGGCCGACCCGATCAGACCGCCAATGGAAGAAAAGTTGATGATGGCACCCGACCGGCGCTCGCGAAAGTGCGGCAAAAAGGCCTTGGTCAGGTTGATCAATCCGAAAACGTTGGTGTCGAACATGGGCATGTACTCATCGGCCTGCACCTCCTCGATGGCACCGCACACGCCATAGCCGGCGTTGTTCACCAGCACATCCACGCCGCCAGTGTGCGCCACCGCGTCGGCCACCGCGTGGGCGATGGAATCGTTGCTCGTCACATCGAGGGGCAGCACCAGCATGCCCGCGTAGCTTGTGGTCAACGGACGGAGGTCGTCGACGTTGCGCGCCGTAGCAACAACCGTGGCTCCCAAGCTGTGGAGGTGTTCTGCCATCAAGCGCCCAAAACCGCTGCTTGCCCCGGTGATGAACCAGGTCTTGCCCTGCTGTGCTGTATTCGCCATGGGTTATGGGATGGCAATTCCTGACGCGGCGATGCTACCGCTGTTGCACGGGGCTCCGCGGCGGTACCCAGGGGCTGCCTTTCCGTGGAACGAGGGTGTCAGGGCGCGGCGGAAGGCCGGAGGTAGCTTGCACGGGCACGCACGACGAGTTGCTTTGGCTCCATCCCCGGGTGGGCCGCCCAGAACGCAGGGCTCAAGCCCACGCCAAGCCGGCAAAGCGCGCCCGCCGACTTGGCCGCCAGCGGCTTGTAGCCCAGCGTGTAGCGCGCACGCAGGGCGTCCAGCAGTGACCCGAAGCGCGCCGCCGCGTCGCTTTCGGTTGCGTACACGACCGGTCCGCCGGTCATGCCGGCATAGCGCTCCACATCACCGAAGTGGCCACTGCCGCGCACGGGGCTCCGCTCCAACAACGCACTGACGACGGCTTGCGACTGCAACAGCGCCCCGGTCGCTTCGGCTTCGGTGTGAAGCAGCGCGGGGGCGTGGTGCGCCAGGCTTTGCTGGCTCACCTGATCGTTCGCGCTACCGTCGGTGCCCCATACCTGCACGCGGCGGGCCGCCGGACGGGTTGAGGCAGCGGACTGGCCGGCGGCTTCCCAAAGATCTTCGAAGAGAAAGGTAGGTTCGCCCCGGTCGTAGCTTGCCGAGGCGGCGTCGAGCCCTTCCCTTGCCGCCATTTTGTCGCGGGTAAATCGCTGCTCCAACCGGGTATGCGAGGAGAAGGTCATCACGGCGATCTCATCATCTGGCCGAAGATGCCGCAACAGCTCCGCGGCTCCATCGGCCAGGTGCTGCAGCACCGGATGCACGGTGTCGGTGAGGTCGAAGAGGAAGACAAGGGACAACGGCAGGGTGTCTTCACTGGCCGAGGTGATCGTCTGCGGCACCCCGTCCTCGGTGACCGTGAAGTCTGGGGCCGAAAGACCTACCAGGGGCTTTCCGGTGGCGCGCCACTCCACGGAAGCATCCACCAGCACAAGCTCCGTGGTGACATGCAACGTCGCCGCAGGGTCCTGCCCTACCGCGAACTGCCCAGGGAGTGCCAGCAGCCAAAGCAACCCAAGGGGCGCGCAATAGCAACCGCACAAAACCTGTCTAGAAGAGAGCCAAAGGGAGACCATACAGACCCAATGGGAGGGTAAGATGCCCACGACGGGCCTGTTTGGCCGCAACCTTCTTCCCGGGGCACGCTTTTGCACCTGCGCCTTCCTGTTTGCCTTGCCGCCGCTGCCTTTGCCCCAGCCTGGGGGTCTGCCCAGCAAAACGCGCCGCCTGTTCGCGACCCGCACACCCCGGGCTACGTACAGACCACGGCGCTTGTGGACGGCGAAAACGCCCCGGTGACCCGGAACGGCAACTTCATCCTTGGCCCGACGCACACCCCGGCGACAGAAAGTGTGGACCATCCCAAGGTGCCGCACGGCAAGGTGTACGAGTTCACCATGAGCTCAGCCGAGAGCAAGCTGTACCCGGGCATCGCACGGGATGACCGTACCTTTGGCACACCGGACCCACACGACCCCGCAACGCTGCTGGTCCCCACGAGCCATCCTGCCCCATATACACGCCACGTCGCGGTGTATGTGCCGGCGCAGTACGAGCCCGGAACCGCTGCCCCTCTCCTTGTGGGTGCGGATGGCCCCGACAGACTGCTGTTCACCGTGCTCGACAACCTGATCGCCGAAGGCAAGGTGCCGGCGATAGTGGCTGTTTCGATCGGCAACGGCGGTGGCGATGCCCAGGGCTCCGAGCGCGGGCTTGAGTACGACACGCTTTCGGGCCGCTACAGCGACTTTGTTGAGACCGAGGTGCTGCCCCGGGTGGAGGCAGAAACCCATGTAACGCTGACGCACGACCCGGACGGCCGAGCCACGACCGGCGGCAGCTCCGGCGGGGCCGCCGCGCTGATCATGGCCTGGTACCATCCCGAGCGGTACCACCGTGTGCTTGCCTACTCCGGGACATGGATCAACCAGCAGTGGCCGCACAACCCGGCAACCCCGCATGGGGCGTGGGGCTTTGCGGAGACCCTGATTCCCGGGGCGCCACGCAAGCCGCTGCGGCTGTGGATGGAGGTCGGCGACCGCGACCTGTTTAACCCCAATGTGATGCGAGACGGTATGCACGACTGGGTCGTCGCTAACGAGGACATGGCCAGGGCGCTGGCCGCAAAGGGCTACCCCTACCAGTTTGTGTTTGCAGAAAACGCCGCCCATGTGGACCGCGCGGTTCGGGAACAGACCCTGCCGGAGGCCCTGGAATGGCTGTGGCGGGTTACCCAACCTCAGGCCGAACAAGGCCGCAATGACACGCTGAAAAGTTGCCTTCGGTGCGGCGAGCAGCGTCGCTTTCTACAGCGAAGGCTAGGGCCGCAGTTCCCGGACGCCGTTTGGGCCCGCAACCAGGGCCAGCGTGGCCATGCCGAGGAAAAGGCCATGCTCGACGACGCCGACAATGTTGCGGATCTCAGCAGCTGTCTCTTCAGGCTCCTCGATGAGACCGCAATGGCAGTCCAGGATGAGATTGCCCTCATCGGTAAGCCACGGCCCGGTGCCGGTGCGCGCTGGACGGAGGGAAGGGTTGAGCCCAAGCTCAGTGAGGCGACGCTTCACAAGGGGAAGGGCAAGCTGCACCACCTCGACGGGCAGCGGAAACCGTCCAAGGTAGTCGACGACCTTGGTTTCATCGGCGACCACGATGAACTGCTGCGCTGCGGAAGCGACGATCTTTTCGCGAAGATGCGCCCCGCCGCCACCCTTGATGGCCAAACCAGGAGCGACCTCGTCAGCACCATCGACGTTGACGTCGAGGACAGGAGTGTCCTCAAAGGTGGTAAGCGTGATGCCAAGTTCGCGTGCCAGCGTCGCGCTGGCATCCGAGGTGGCGATGGCCTGGATCCGCAGG
This sequence comes from uncultured Acidobacteriaceae bacterium, assembly GCA_964246625.1. Classification (GTDB taxonomy): domain Bacteria; phylum Acidobacteriota; class Terriglobia; order Terriglobales; family Acidobacteriaceae; genus Granulicella. The sequence continues at coordinate 860 of CAXTRM010000203.1, read as the reverse complement.
CCGGCCTGCACCGCTTTGCCCAGCTCACGGATAAAAAGCGTGGCTGTCGTCCCGGTGCCAAGGCCGACGTTCATGCCATCGGAGATGAACTCGACGGCACGTCGGGCAGCCTGGAGCTTGGCGTCGTCCTGCGTCATAAGGATATGGTACTGCGCCCGGATGTCTGACGTGTGCCGCGCAGGCGGGTGGTCCCTTCGCCCACACAAACGCCCCAGTCATGTGTGAGCGTATGTGTGGGCGAGAGGGGATAGGTCAGGCGATCCCCATGCCGCCGGTTACGCCATAGATCTCACCGGTGATGTAGCTGCCTTCCTGGGAGGCAAGCAGGACATACACGGGCGCCAGTTCTACGGGCTGACCCGGGCGCTTGTAGGGCGTGCTGCTGCCGAGCTTTTTCAGTTTTTCCTCGCTGCCATCGGCCTCCTGGAGCGGCGTCCAGATGGGGCCGGGAGCCACACCGTTGATACGGACACCATGCTTTTCCATGAATGGCTGACTGACGCCCTTGGTGAAGTTGGCGATGGCCGCCTTGGTCATGGCGTAGTCGAAGATGTTGGCCGAAGGATCGTAACCCTGCACGCTGGTCGTGTTGATGATGGAACTGCCGGGCTTGAGGTGGGGCAGCGCGGCCTTGGTGATCCAAAAGAGCGCATACACGTTGGTTTTCATGAGCATGTCGAAGCGCTCGGTGGAGGTTTCGAGGATGCCGTCGGTTTTACCCATCTTTCCTGCGTTGTTGACCAGGATGTCCAGGCCGCCGAGTTGATCCACCGCGTCAGCCACCAGGCGCTGGCAAAAGCCCTCGTGCGAGATGTCCCCGGGCAGCAGCACGGCTTTGCGGCCGGCTTCGCGGATGTACC
>CAXTRM010000202.1:5836-6664 GCA_964246625.1 uncultured Acidobacteriaceae bacterium | reverse complement strand
CCTGACAGTTCTAATGGGCGGGAACATGACACTTCTAACGAGCGCTTACAAAGAAACCGTACAGAATATATGTTATCGGACATAGGACCAAGTAAGCATCTGCTCTCCACTGGGAATGCCTACCTCGGCACTTTGCCATTTCTGACCTGGCTCGGGGTCGCCGTCGACCGGTCCTTTGAACTCTATTCGCGCTTACAGGGCGATCTCTCGAAAAGGTCGATGACGAGATCATTCTCCGGTGCATCCTAGTGAACGGAAAGAGGTGGAATATGGCTGAAACAACCGCATTGGTGAAAACAGTGATCCAGGTTTTGAACGATGGTGCACGTGGCTTTTCTGACATTGGCGAGCGCATCAAGGCTCCGGAGATCAAAACCTACTTCATCGAGGAAAGCCAAACGCGCGCTCAGTTTGCTCGTGAGATTCAGGCTGCGGCCGGCGTCAGTGAAGACGTGGGCGGCACCTCCGTGGGTACGGTTCATCGTGTGTGGGCGGACCTGAAGGCGAGCCTGGGTGGTAGCGATCACTCCCTGCTTGAAACTGCCGAACAAGGCGAGGACGCAGCCAAGAAGGCGTACAAGGAAGCGTTGGACGACGCAGACACGGATAGCAGTGTGCGCGCAGTGTTGACTCGCCAGCAGACCCATATCCAGGCATCGCACGACCGGGTCAAGGCTTACCGCGACAGTACCGCCTCGTAATCACCTGAGTGTTGATTGAAAAGGCCGCGCCCTGAGGCGCGGCCGTCGTGTTTGCGCTCCGTTGACGTAAGGTGTTTGGTGAAAAATACCGCCATCAGCTGGTTGGGCTCACGCGGTTGCGGCAGGG
>CAXTRM010000202.1:0-5826 GCA_964246625.1 uncultured Acidobacteriaceae bacterium | reverse complement strand
CCTGAGAGCCCGTTCAGGCTGTACATTGCCTGCGAATCGCCATTGCGGCTGAAGTCGCCCATCCCGGAGAAGATGCCAAGGGCGGCCGGTAGTGGCAGCTGAAGCTGCCTCAGGCGAACTGCGACTTCCGCCGTGAGAACCGCTCCTGCGGAGGTGCCGAACATGCCGATCTCCTGGGGTTGATGCGTCTTCAACAGTTCCCGGTAGACCAGCACCACATCGTCTACCGCGGACGGAAACTTGTGTTCGGGCGCAAGACGATACAGCACAGCAACGACAGGTATCTGTGACAGAGCGGCAACGGGTACCGATTCGGTGAGTGAGCCTGAGTCGGAGTTGAAGCCACCACCGTGCAGGTTGATGAGCACCCGGTTCGTTGAGCCCGCCGCACCACTGGGTGGCGTGATGATCCGCACCGGCACGCCCGCAAGAGACCGTTGTTGGACATCCACGGGATACATCTGGCGAAAGGCCTCCCCTGCCCTGGCCTGCCATATATCCGTCTGCTGTCTACGTCCTGCCAGTGTGGTTGGCACAGCAGCGTCAGATACCCCACGCGCCAGCATGTGTTGCGCTTCGGGGCTGATCGTGGTCGGGACAGGCACAACGCGCGTGACGTGCGCTGTACCGTCCGCCGCGATGTGACTTGTATCGGCTGGAGCGCCGGGAGCTCGGAGGCTTCTCTGGGCTGGAGCTTGCAAAGGCTTCCCTGCCCACAGCAGACCGTTCAAGAGAAGGGCATAACGAACGAGCCCACCAGCAGCATTGCGCCTCACCAAAGTTCTCCTGGATCCTTTGGAGCCGAGCTTAGCATGAGCCGAAGAGCCGAGCAGGTCTGGGTTCGTGTTGGCCGCTTGACGCACATGTGCCCCTCAAAGTGCACCCTGGAGCGGCTGCAAAGGTCCTCAACCTTTAGGTTGATGCGCCAGGACGGGGCTGAACGGTAAAGTGTTGCCCAAGTCACTAAGGAAATAAGTGTTCATGAAGCGGATCGCTTTTTGTATGTTCATGCTGTCTGTTCGTCCAATCTCGGGGTATAGCCAAAGCGCAACCGCTTCTCTTAGAGGCGTCGTTACCGACCCAACCAAGGCCATCGTTCCTGCCGCTGAAGTGATCGTCACTTCGATCGATACCGCCCAGCAGCACGAGGAGCCCGTTGACGCCCACGGTGAGTTCTCGTTTCAGGAGCTCTTCATTGGCGACTACCGCGTAGAGGTCCGGTCTTCAGGCTTTGCCACCTGGGTGAACCCTCGTGTTCATCTGGATGTCGGCAATCAGTCGCAGATCACGGTCCAGCTGATCCCTGCCACATCGCAGCAGGTCATCGAGGTGTCTGCGGAAGCAACGCGCTTGCAGACCAAGGAGATCGCGCAAGGTAGTGTGGTGAGTGAGCGCGAAATTGCCAGCTTGCCACTGAGTAGCCGCAACTTCGCCCAGCTCGGTATCCTGCAGCCCGGCGTTCGTCCTGCTTCCTCCAGCCTCACCGTGATGGCCGGCTTCCGTCGCGCGGGTCAGAACTACGAGGTGAACGGTCAGCGCCCGGAGTCGAACAACTTCCTGGTCGACGGCATGCGTGATATCAACCGTATGGATGGGGGCTACGCTTTTCGGCCGCCTGCCGACGCCATCGCCGAGTTTCGTATCCTCACGGCGACTGCACCCGCCGAGTTTGGCGGCACAAGCGGCGGCATCACCACCATCGTGACACGTTCAGGCACCAATCAGCTGCATGGCACGTTGTACGACTTTTTCCGCAACGATGCGCTTGATGCCAACAACTACTTCGCTCCCCGCAAAGAAAGGCTTCGGCAGAATCAGTACGGTGTCACCGCGGGTGGACCGATCGTCCACGACCGCGCGTACTTCTTCACGTACTACGAAGGTCTGCGCAACGCCCAGGACATAACGCATGGCGTCGTCGTTCCCACGCTGGCCGAACGCAACGGCGACTTCTCAGCCGACACTGCCATCCTGGCCAACGCCACGCGTACCCCTTTTGGCAATAATCTCTCGGGCAAGATCAACCCTATCACCGCAAAGTACCTTACCTACTACCCCCTTCCCAACACACCTGAAAATCCGCATCTGGCGCAAACGACCAATCTGGGGCGGTACCAGACCGACGAAGGCGGCATCAAGGCGGACTGGATTCTGCGCAGTCCGGATACGCTGAGCGCGCGCTACAACTACTCGACCAACGACATGCTGAGCCCGTACTCGGAGCTCGGCGCGGACATCCCGGGCTTTCCGGTAGGTTATTTCACCAACACGCACCTCGGCGGCCTTACAGAAACCCATACGTTCTCCGCACAAACTGTGATGACCGCCAACGTGAGCTTCTTTCAGAACCACGTGCTCCTCGACAAGCGCCTGTCTGGTAACTCGCCTCAGGCCTTTGGCTTCGGCTACGCTTCAACACGTGCCGAGGCCACTGGCGCTCCCCTGATCCAGTTGCAGGGCTATTCCAATGCTGGGGATCCGATCATCAATCCGCGCGACTCGGTGGAAAACAACTATGCCGTCAGCGCGAATGTCGCTCACACCCAGGGCAAGCACGTCACCAGCTACGGTGGGCAGTTTCGCCGGATTCAACTCAATGGGTACCAGGCGAACTTCGCCTCCGGGACTTTCTCGTTTACCGTGCAGGGTGTCACCAACAACTCCCTTGCAAACTTCGAGCTGGGCCGCCCTGACATCTTTACCCAGGCCGGTGGGGACTTCAGTCGAGCTCTTCGGGGCTGGGAGCTGGGTGCGTACGCGCAGGATGAGTTCCTCGTCAGCCCCCGCCTGACCTTGAACTATGGCGTCCGTTATGAGATCACCACGCCGTTCAAGGATCTGCATAACCGCCTGATGGCCTTTGAGCCCGGTAAGCAATCGACCGTGCACCCCAATGCACCTGCGGGCCTGCTCTTCCCTGGCGATCCGGGCGTCGCCGATGGCATCGCGCCCATTTTCTTCAAAGATTTCGCGCCCAGGGTCGGCTTCGCCTGGGACACGCGCGGTACCAGCGAGACGGTGGTACGCGCTGCCTACGGCATCTTCTATGACCCACTTTTGAACGGTGTCGGCATGCCATTTCGCGCAGCCACTTCGGCCCTGCCGAATGTCGTCGTCCGCACACTTACCGGAAACATCAACTACGCTAACCCGACGTCCGCGGTGACAAACCCGTTCACTCCGGGCCAGTTCGCCTTGCCGGCCTCCACATTCACGCTGGATCGCAATTTGATCCCGCCTTACACGCAGGATTGGAATCTGACCCTGGACCAAAACCTGCACGGGCAGACGCTTTCCCTCGCCTACATCGGCGCAAAAGGTACGCGTCTTCCACGGCTGATCGAAGGCAATCCGGCGATTTATCAGCCCGGCTCAACGCTGGCGAACTCCGGCCGTCGCCGCATTGACTCCGGCTGCACCCTGACCACCGGAACCTGCCAGCTCGGTACCGCTGGGCTTGTCGTCGGCAATGCAAACTCGACGTTTCACTCTGCGCAGGTGTCGCTCACGCGGCGTGGCACACCGTCACTGAACTACACCTTGGCGTACACCTTCTCCAAAGACCTGGACGACACCTCCAGCCTCCACATGTCGGGCCCGGCGCCATGGCTTATGCTCGGTGAACTGGACATTCCCCAAAACAATCAAAACCTGAAGGGTGAGTACGGCCGCTCCCTGTTCGACTCGCGTCACCGCTTCACCGCGAGCGTCACCTACGCAATTCCCTCGGGGCAGAGTCTGCGCGGTATCTCTGGTGTGTTGCTCCAGGGCTGGCAGTTCAACGGCTTGCTCGCGATCAACTCCAGCACGCCCTTCACCGTGTACGACTCAGCCAATGTCTCGTTGCAGGCACCTCACCCTGGTGTTTCCGGCATGTTCGGCGACCGGCCCAACGTGATCGGAGACCCCAATCAGGCAGCCCCGCACAAAGTGAACGAGTGGGTGTCGCGTTCCTCCTTTCAACGCTTGGACCCTGTCGCAAATGCGGGCCAGTTCGGGAACGAATCGCGTAACAGCATCAATGGTCCAGCCTTTGGCAGCCTTGACGCTGCTCTTGATAAGCGCTTCCGTCTCTCCGAAACAACCAGATTGCTCTTCCGAGCCGAAGCCTTCAACGTGACCAATCACACCAACTACATCGTGCCGATCGACGACATCAACTCACCGGTCTTCGGGCAGATTGTCGAAGCGCAGGCGCCGCGGGTTCTTCAGTTCGCCTTAAAGCTGCAGCGCTGACCAACTCAGGGCATCTCGCCGGATGTCTCGGCGGCCGTTGACTTGTGCAAGTGCTATGCGGGTCACATGCCACGCATAGCACTTTCTGCAGGCACACGGAGCCATCGTATCTCGGCGGCAAGATCGTGCGCTGCGCATTGCTGTCACGCCATCCCTCTGCTACGGCGTGCCGGACCTCGCAAGAACACCAGCAGCATCTCGCATCGGCAACCATCAGGGGGCAAGCAGGCTCGAAAGCGGGATGGCGCTGTTCTGTGCACCATACCCGGCGGCGTTGGGATGGAAGTTGTCATTAGAGTAGAAGTTCGGCATCAGGAAGTCTGGATGTGCAGGGTACGCAAGCACCTGGTCAAAGTCCGCAATCGCAACGACTCCGGGCAGCTGTACTCCGGTACTGCGGATCCAGTCGTTTACGAGGCGCCGCTGGGTTGATCCGTCGTTCTCCGGCCCTGGATAGAGGTCCCCGCCGTAGGGATCGGTCGTGGAGGGCTGGGGACCTGCGCTTAAGCAATACTCTGACGGCGGGATCGTGCCGAGCACGATCCGTACCCCGGAGGCGTATGCCTGGGCCACAAGGTTGGTGAGGGATGCCTCAACAGCGGCAGCCGAGACGCAATCTCCGCGGAGGTCTACGCCACCGATGTAGATCACGACCGCTTTGATTGCCGTCTGCGCAAGGACATCGTGTTTGAAACGGTCAACGCCAGCGAGCACTGAACCGGCAGCCGTCGATGCATCCTCTCCCGCCGGGTCGCCAAGTAGACCAGCGTTCACAACGCCAAGATGGTAGCCACCGGCGTTCAACGACCGCGCTAGCCAGTCCGTCGGACGATCATCGATAAGCGTAGGATCTGCAACATTGGGCATGGGATACAAATTCGAGTTGCCGAAGTTCGAGTTATGTCCATCAACCGAGGAACTCCCGAAGAAGGCCACGGTTCCTGCGTACTGTCCGTAGGCTTGTATGGAGCTGAGCAGGTACCACTCCTGATTTACCTGTGTGAACGAGGCACCGCTCGCATCTGCGGTCGTGTCACCCGATCCCTGAGGCGAAGCATAGTTGTTTGAGACCTGGGAATTGTGCTGCGTTAGCGAAGGAAAGATACCCTTCACGTACATGGATACCGCGAGCCACTGGCCGAAGGTGTAGCTGAGGTTCACCGGATCCGAGTCAACCTCCTGCCCCGCAGCAAGGGTTACGGAAGAATTGCCGCTAAACGTCAGGGCAGCGTCTCGTGTCGGGTCGATGGCGGAACCACTCCCAGAGAGTGCGACAGCAAGCCGCGACTTGCCTATGGTGATCGGCGCGGTCCCAAACTGGTTGGAAAAGTGCACCCGCTCCTGCGTTGCGGCGATGCTTGTGAGGAAGCACCCCAGGCCACTACCCATTGCGAGGTAGGAGCACTGGAAACGCTGGCCATATTGCCGGAACTCGAGCACCCCAGGAGCGAGGACAAGACGCATGACACCAGCACCCAGGCAGAACGCCGCAAAGAGCACATAAAGCTCAGAACGAGTCATGGAAAGACAAAGTTTCGCGGGGAACCATGTATGACCAGACTGCCTGGCCGCACGTCATCCTTCTCTGCT
>CAXTRM010000201.1:4786-6682 GCA_964246625.1 uncultured Acidobacteriaceae bacterium | reverse complement strand
GTCGTACTCATCGCCTTCCAGCAGAAAGGGCCGGGTTCCCGGCTCGACATGGAAGCTGGAGCCGAAGTTTTCCACCACGCCCCCTACCAGGAAGGACGGCTTCCAGGGCGAGCCAGGGCCTTCCAGCCGGGCAGCGATCTCATAGATCCACGCGAGCATGCTGGTCGTGGTGGTCTTGCCGTGGGTGCCAGTCACCACCAGGCGCTCGCGCCCAAGCAGGAACTCATCGTGGATGAGCTGCGCCATGGACGTCATGGGGATGCGCTCGTCCAGCACACGCTCGAGCTCCGGGTTACCGCGTGAGATCGCATTGCCGACCACGACGAGGTCCGGCTGTGGCTCAAGACTCGCGGCGCTGTAGGGCTCCAGCACCGGGATGCCCATGGCCGCGAGCTGGTCGCTCATGGGCGGATACGCGGCGGTATCGGAGCCGGTGATGCGGTGCCCCGCCGCTTGCAGCATGCCCGCCAGCGACGCCATGGCGGTGCCGCAGATGCCGATGAGGTGGATGTGCTTCGGTGCGTGGCTGGAGGCGTCGGTCACGGCTGGGCTCCCTTGTCCTGACGTGCGTTTGCCTGCGGAAAGGGCAGGATGTCGGCGAGCTTGCGTTCCCCAGCTGGCTCCTGGGTGTCGGCCTCGCTGCCGCGAACGAGCAGGCTGGCGCCTTCCTCGCAGACCAGGCTGGCATGGGCGCCCAGGACCAGGGTGCGATTGCCGGGCGAAACATGCCCACAGCGCAGGCCCAGCGAGATAGGCCCGTCAAAGTCGCGCAGGGCATGGAGGCAGGCCCCTTCGAGCGGCCCCAGCTCGCTTGGCTCGACGCTGGCCGACATGTCCCCCAGGACAATACCTTTCACCTGCGGCATCAGGCCGGCAAAGCGGAGGTGCTGCAGCATGCGGTCCCACTGGTAGGCCTTGACGCCGATGTCCTCGAGGAAGAGGATGCAGGGCTCGTCCAGGCGCAGGGCCCACGGCGTGCCGAGACCGGCCTCGACGATGGCGAGGCAGCCCCCCAACAAGCGCCCCTGGGCGCGGCCGGGGCGCAGGACACGCATGCCATCGTTGCCGCCAAGGGTGTACTCCGCGCCAGCCATGGCGGCGGCCCAGGAAGGTTCATCCGCGCCGTTGGGCTGCGACCAGTCGGCAGCCACCATGGGCGCGTAAAAGGTGGTCAGGCCGCACTCCTGCCAGAACCAGGTGTGCAGCGAGGTATGATCGGAGTACCCGGCGAAGATCTTGGGGTGGGCGCGCACCAGCTCGGGCTTCAGGAGGGGCAAAAGCTCGGCGGAGCCCCAGCCGCCGCGGGTGCACACGATGGCCGCGATGGAGGGATCCGCAAAAGCAGTATGGAGATCGCTCACGCGCTGCTCCGCCGAGCCGGCGTAGTAGAGCGGCCCACGATTCAGGGCGTGGGGCATAATGACGGGCTGGTAGCCGTAGGCCTGGAGAGCCTCCGCGCCGCGCATGATGAGTTCGGGACGAGCGGCGGACGCCGGGGAAACGATGGCGACCTTGGCCCCGGGCTTCAGCGTGGGCCGAGGTGGCGCCGGGCGGGTCTGCTTTCCATTTGTGCTCAAAACTGTGCCTCACCCGTGCAAACGATCGTCGCGGGTCCTGTCAATAGCATCTCTGCCGTGTTGTCCGGCCACACCACGGACTGTGCCCCGCCGGGAGCGGTTGCCGTGAGGGTCCTAGCTGCTCCTCGAAGTGCCATGGCTGCGGCGGCCGAGGCACAGGTACCCGTGCCTGAGGACGCCGTCGGTCCACAGCCGCGCTCAAAGATGCGGAATGCAATGCGGTCCTCGGCCAGCACCCGCACAAACTCCACGTTGATGCCGAACCGAAAGAGCGGATCGAGGCTGATCTTCGCCCCCAACTCTTCCCAGCTCAGGCCGT
>CAXTRM010000201.1:0-4776 GCA_964246625.1 uncultured Acidobacteriaceae bacterium | reverse complement strand
TCACGGCCTTCTTTTACGGCAAGCCATGCGGCCACGCATCGCGTACCGTTGCCGCTCAACTCCGCTTCGCTGCCGTCCGCGTTGAAGAGTCGAAGAAAGAGGCTGCCGTCCGGGCGACGCGCAAGGAACTCGATACCATCGGCACCGACACCGGTGTGCCGTGCACAGAGCTGGCGGGCCATTTCGGCGTGTTGGCCAAGGGCAGCCGCTTCTTCGATGAGCAAGAAGTCATTGCCACGCGCCTGCGCCTTCACAAACTCTACCGTTCGAGACACCAAGACCCCTGCTCGCCAGCATAAATGCGCGTGCCCGCCAAAGCAGAAGGGCCCGCACCAGCAATGGTGCGAGCCCTTGTGGAAAGGTTTGCATCCCTTCGACTAGGCCACCGGGGCGGCAACGTTGATCTGCTCGGCCAACTGGGTCAGCACCTTGTCGGCATGCTTCTCTTCATCGAGGGACTTGTCCAACAGTTCGGCATGACGGTTCTCGCCCAGCACCAGGGCCCAGGTCCGCAACGTGCCATAGACCGCAATCTCGTGGTGCTCCAGCTGGTTCCCCGAAGCCAGGATGACCACGTCGCGAATCTCGGCGTTACCCGCATCCGCGATGTCGGATTGCCCCTCGCTGATCAGCGCCGAGGCAGCGGGGCACTTCTTGTCGCTGACTTCGCCATTGGTCTCGGTCAGGATGCGTTCCAGGCGCGAATACTGCTCCTTGGTCTCTTCCAGATGGGTCCGAAGCGCGTTGGCGAGCTCTGGCCGGGAGGCTTTCTCAATCATCGTGGGCATCGCGTCAATGCCCTGCTTTTCCATGTTCAGTGCTTTGCGCAGCTGCACGATGTACAGCTCGCGCAGGGTGTCGTTATCGGGGGTGAAAAGGCCCATGGTTACTCTCCTGACGGGCCCGATCACAGGATGCAGGTCCGTTCAGCAGATTGTGATGCCAGGGGCTGCTAGGGCGTGGTCTGGGGACCGGACGTGGTTTGAGAGCCGTAAACCGTCGACTGGTACACGCGCGTGACCGGCTGCCCGGTGGAGCGGATCACCTCGGTTTCTACCAAACCGGTGGGATGCTCCGCCACGGCCTTTGCGACCGGGTCGTTCTCCATCGCGACAACATAGGCGGCACGGTGTGCTGGGTCGGCCAGGGCTGCCTGCCATGCCTTCTCGTCTCGCTCACCATGGACCGTAGCGTCCGGCCGGCATTCTGCACCGCACCCACATGAGCCGTCACGGACATCAGCACCGGTTGATCAGCGGGCAGGAGTTCCAGCGCACGCGCCAGCGACTGTTCGAACGGGATGCGCGTTTGGGCATTTACCAGGCCTTCCTGCAGCACGAGAGGGTAGGCCCAGCGCCGGGCTGCCGGCAGATAGCCGCCCGCCAGCGCTTCCCGGAGTTGGCGCGCCCGCGTCGCCTCACCGCGCAGGAAGGCCGCCGAACCGAAGCCAGCCATCATCAGCACCGCGTTCAGCACGCACAGCACCATCGCGGTAGGCTGCCAGAAGCGGGCACCCACGCGCCGGAAGGCGGCACCCCCGTCACGGAACCAGAGCTCCAGCCGCTCGGCTGCCAGCGCCGGAAAAATGCAAAGAGCGGGCAGAAGTTCCATGCCGTAGCGGGCGTTGTAAAAGGCGTGCGGCGGCAGCTCTGGAATGAAGATGGGCACGGCCCCATACGCGACCGAATACATGTAGAACGGCAAGGGTGCCCAGAGCAGCAGTGTGAGCAGCTCGGCAGACGCAAACGGTGCGGGCAAACGACGTCGCCGCCATAACAGAAAGACGCCATACAACGCAGCCGCCATCACCAGGAAGCCGAGCTCCCACACCGCGGCGTTGATCTGCGCGGCACGCGTAAAGTACACGAGCGCCAGCACCGGGTTGTGCCAGCCAGGGTAGTGCTGCCCCGGGTGCGAGGTCTTGCGTTCGATCGCCTTGGCCGAGTACGGGCCCCGCATGAAGTCCAGCCAGTCGCCATCAAAGTGGGCGTTGTACCAGAACCACAGCAACGGCCCGGCGACACACAGCGCCGTGAACACGCCAAAGGCCGGCAGCACGCGCCGGCGTAGCGCCACCGGGCAGCGCCACACCGCCCAAGCCAGGCAGCACCAGGCCGCCGCGCCCATCACCCAGCCGTCGTACCGCGTGAACACCTCAAGCAGTACCATGATCCCGGTGAAGACCATGCGCCGTCCCGCAAGCGCGGCGTTGCCGGCCCGCAACGCGGCCACACTCTCCACCGTGCCCACCACCGACCACACGAACAGCGCGAGAAACAAGGCTTCCGTGAGGGCCGTTGTAGCCAGATACAGCAGGTTGGGATTCAACGCGTAAAAGAGCGTGGCCACCAGAGCCCAGCGCAGACGCATCATGCGACGCGACAGCCGCCAGATGCCCACCACGCTTGCCGCGAAGCTCACCATCGACAGCGGCGCGGCCGCCAGGCCGGTTTGCCACATCTGCATGTTGTTGATGAAGGGCAGCATCAGCAGGTGCGGCAGCGGCAACCACACGCCGCCCAGCTGCGACAGCCCCGGGTAGTGCGAATCGAGGATGCGTCGTGCGTTGCCGAGATGCGCCACTGCGTCGCCATACAGCAGCGTGTAGCCGTGCCGGTAGCAGACCGCCAAGGCCACCAGCGCCAGCAGCACACCGGCCACAAAGACCGGCATGCCCTCGCCACGCTGCAAGGGACGAATCGCCTCCGGGTCGCCCGCAATCCAGAAGGTGCCGCGATCCTGCGCAAGGGGTGCCTTGCCGTCAAGCGTTCTTGGTCGTCTTCTGGCCATCGATCGGTGTCTTCGCCTCAGGCGCGGCTAGAGCATTTCTCCTGGAAACGTAGTGCGGGCCGACCTTGATTGCGCTGCTTTCTCCGGGAAAGCAGCCTTCTTTTCACTCCCTTGTGTCACAGCAAGGAGAGGTGCTCTAGGAAAGGTGCGACAACTCGCGCAACTGCCCGAAGCGCTCCGCGATCTCCTCATGCGTGGTGCGCTGCAGCCGCTCGGTGCCGAACTGCTCCACGGCAAAGGAGCCCATGACGCTGCCGTAAAACATCGCCTGGCGGAAGACCTCGGGGGTCAGCTCCGGCTGCGAGGCGACGTAGCCATAGAAGCCGCCTGCGAACGAATCCCCTGCCCCGGTGGGGTCGACGACCTCCGGCAACGGCAGCGTGGGCGCGCGGAACGGCAAGCGTTTCACGCCGTCGCCAAAGCTGCGCTCGGAAAAGTAGGCCGTCGAACCGTACTCGCCATGCTTGACGATCAGCGTCTTCGGGCCCAGCTCCAGCACCTTCTCGGCGGCGCGCAGGCCGTTGCTCTCGCCGCTCAACATACGCGCCTCGCCGTCATTGATCAGCAACACATCAAGTTCTCGCAGAACCGGCAGAAGCGCCTCGCGATGCGCGCTGATCCAGTAGTTCATCGTGTCGCCCGCGACCATCCTCGCCTTGGGAATCTGCTTGCGCACGTCGAGCTGCAGAGCCGGGTCGATGTTGGCCAGAAACAGGAACTGCGAGTCGAGGTAGTCGGCAGAGATCTTGGGCGCGAAGGTGGCAAACACGTTGAGGTCGGTCGCGAGCGTGTCGGCCGCGTTCAGGTCCTTCAGGTAGCTGCCGGTCCAGTGGAAGCTCTTGCCCGGCACGTGCTCGATACCGCGCGTGTCGACGCCCTTGTCGGTCATCACACGTTCCTGCTCGGGCCCAAAGTCTTCGCCCACCACGCCGATCACCCGCACGGGCGAAAAGAAGCTTGCTGCCAAAGAGAAATGCGTAGCCGCGCCGCCCAACACGCGTTCGCGCTTGCCACTCGGCGTTTCCAACGAATCAAACGCCACCGAACCAACAACAAGTATCGACATCAGGTCTCTTTCGCTTCCGTTCTGTTCAGCTTTTCTTTTGTCATTCCCCGCACGGGGAACCTGCTGTCCCCGCAGCCGAACGCCTACAAGTACTTCCCAAACAGCACATCGAGTTTCTGCTTGGTCGCCTCGGGGATCATCTTGCGATCAGTCATGATGGCGAACTTGGCCGCGGTCTGCGCCGGGGACGCACTCAGGTCGGTGGGCATCAGGCGTACCGCCGCCTTCACCACCTTTTGCGCATTGTCGGAGTTCTGGTGCATCACGGCGACGACCTGCTCGACAGTCACATCGTCATGCCCTTCCCGCCAGCAGTCATAGTCGGTCACCATGGCCAGGGTGGCATAGCTGATCTCGGCCTCGCGTGCGAGCTTGGCCTCCTGCAGGTTGGTCATGCCGATCACGTCGGCTCCCCAGCTGCGGTACAGGTTCGACTCGGCACGCGTGGAAAACTGCGGGCCTTCCATGCACACATACGTGCCGCCCAGCTTGCCCACGACCCCCACCTCGTCGCAGGCCTTCCGAAAGGTCTCAGCAACAAGGCCGCACACGGGGTCGCCAAAGGCCACATGCCCCACCACACCCTCGCCGAAAAACGTCGCGTTGCGCCCAAAGGTGCGATCGATGAACTGATCGGGGATGACGAAATCGGTCGGCTTGTGCTCTTCCTTGAGGCTGCCCACCGCACTCACGCTCAGGATGCTCGTGACGCCCAGCGCCTTCATCGCGTAGATGTTGGCGCGGAAGTTGAGCTCGCTCGGCAGGATGCGATGGCCCTTGCCATGCCGCGCCAGAAACGCCACATCGCGCCCTTCCAGCTTGCCCAACACAAGGACCTCGCTGGGTTCGCCAAACGGCGTCGTCACGCGCTCTTCCCGAACCTCCGAGAGCCCCGGCATGTTGTACAACCCACTGCCGCC
>CAXTRM010000200.1:0-6753 GCA_964246625.1 uncultured Acidobacteriaceae bacterium | reverse complement strand
AAATAAGTGTAACACCCTTTGGTAATCCTGTGTTGTGCAGTGGCTTGGGTTCCAGGGATGCGGAGACTGGGCTCTTACGACATCGCTGATCACGCTTGGACTGCGAGCAATCGTCGTAACGACGTGTCGCTCAGTTGCAACTTCCTTAGAGTACGAAGTCTGCCGCATTTCGTCAAGTCCTCTCGATCAGCTTTTCCGGGCGTCCCACTTCGAGTCAGCAGCTGCAACTCTTGAGTCTTGCAAGACGACGGTACACTGAACAGTAGGCAAGAGCCCGGCCATGACCGCTATCACCCACCTCTACGGAGTCACGCGCGGCAAGCTCAAAGTGCAGAAGGAAACGCTGCATCTGGCAGCGTTTGCTCTGGGCTGCGGTTTGCCGGGTTTGTACCTCCTGCTGCACGGGCAATATTCGCTCCTGACTGTTCTGCTGGTCGTGTCCGGCTTCTTCGTGGCCTGGATGCTCGATAAGACAGCAGCCATGCTGATTGTGCTCGCCTACCTCTTCCTGCTCGGAGACGTTCGACGTTTCGTCAACATGTATGCGGGATATCCGAAGCTGGACCCCCTCCTGTTGGCAGGCCCTGTGTTCACCTTCCTCATCGCTTTGCCGATCATCATGAGCGTTCGTGTGTCTGATCCGCTCTCCAAGGTCGTCCTTGGGCTGACCGCTGTGATGACCGCCGAGATTGTCAACCCGCGCCAGGGCCCGCTCCTTGTCGGTTTTTCCGGAGCCCTCTTCTACCTTGTGCCGATCTTCTGGTTCTGGATCGGTCGCCGTTATGCGACTGAACACCTGGTGCGCCTGGTCGCCTATCGGGTCGTTCTCCCTTTGGCGGTCACGGCAGCGCTTCTCGGGTTCTACCAAACCTACATCGGCTTCCTGCCCTGGGAAGATCAATGGGTCAAGCATGCCCTGGAGAACGGCTATGTCGCGCTGGGGTTGGGTCAAGGTCACATCCGCTCCTTTGGTTTTTCTGTCAACAGTGCAGAGTTCGGCACGCTCCTGATGCTGGGCAGCGTGTCCTGCCTTGCGGCCACCTTTGCCGGAAAACGTGCCTACGCCCTGCTGCTTCCCTTGCTCGTAAGTGCGCAGGTGCTTGCCTCTATGCGAGGCCTGCTGTTGAAGACCCTCCTGGCATCCGTGATGATGTGGGCTGTTCGCGGGCCGACTGTCCGCTCCTGGGTGAACCGTCTCGTGATCGGGGCGATCCTTGGCTTTGGCGTACTTGCCTATTCGGTGAAGCACGCTTCCGACGAGACGCCAGTGCCTGCGTCCAAATCCACTACCTCCGCCAACCTTGCCACCAGCCACGTCACAAATGGTCTGGCCCACCCGCTTGACCCGAAGTACTCCACCGCCGGCCTACACACCATGATGGTGTTTAACGGATTCGTCTACGGCCTTAAAAACCCGCTCGGGATGGGTCTCGGCATGGTGACTTTGGGAGCCAACAAATTCGGAACAACGGACGGGACCGGCACCTCGGAGGTGGACATCAGCGATGCCTTCATCACGATGGGCTTTATCGGCGGTCCCCTGCTCCTTTTTGGAGTTTGTATGGGTTTCCTGGAGGCAGGTAAATTCGTGCTTTCAGGACCGCGGGACCTGAGCTTTCTCCTGCTCGGCCTTTTCATCGGTATGCTTGGCGCCTGGATCCCCTTGGGTCAGTATGCTGTCGGTCCCCTGATGTGGTTTTGTGTGGGTTTCTTGTCGAAACGAGCTGCCGAGACCCGCCTGGCAGCGGCGCAGGACGCGAAAAACGAGGTTGGGTCCGCGGAGCTTGCCCCCGCAGTCGTGTGATCCCGTCTGACCCATAGGTCTGCGCAGCAGCACTTACATGCCCCAGTGGTACACTCAGAGTTGCATCCAGCGCTGGTGATTGGACTCGTAAGATCCCCCAACCTCGTGCGAGATGCCCGATTCTGCTCCACCTGTGTGTGGCTCGAAGGCACCTAGAAGACATGCTCGTCACCCTCCTCGTTATTGTTCACGTCATCGTCTGCCTGTTCTTGGTCGGCATCGTGCTTCTCCAACAGGGGAAGTCCTCTGACCTTGCCGGCGCCTTTGGTGGACAGGGATCGCAGACCGCTTTCGGCCCGAGGGGTGCGTCCAACCTGCTCACCCGGCTCACCACGTGGTCAGCCATCATCTTCATGCTTACCTCGATCGGTCTTACGGTGGCGCTCGCAAAGTCGAGTGGCAACAGGTCTGTTCTGTCCCGCGGTGCCGCGCACAGCTCCAGTCACACGAAGTAATGCTGTGTGCGCAGCCTGACCCTGGCGAGGCCGTATGCTTCGAGAAACATTCGCTGTAGGCATTCTGAGCTGCAACTGCACGATCCTCGGGGATGAGTCCTCTGCAAGCGCCATGGTGGTTGACCCGGGTGCGGACGTGAGTCTTATCTTGGCGCGTCTTGCGACACACCATCTGACACTTCGATACATCATGGTCACGCACGCCCACATCGACCACATTGCTGGCGCTACAACGTTGAAGGAAGCCACTGGCGCGCCGATCCTCTACAACCAGGCTGACCTGCCGCTCGTCGCCATGATGGACGCACAAGCTGCCTGGCTCGGCATCGCTGCGCCGGAGGTCAGCCCACCCGATCATTCGCCAGCTGATCACGAAGTGGTCCAGATGGGCGACCTCCGTCTTCGCATCATTCACACCCCCGGTCACACAGAAGGCAGTCTGTCGCTTCACCTTCCCGAACATCGCCTCCTGTTCGCGGGCGACACCCTGTTCGCGGGCTCGATCGGGCGCACCGATCTACCTGGCGGACATCTGGGCAAACTGTTGACCAGTGTTCACGAACGTCTTCTTTCTTTCCCGGATGACACCGTCGTTGTTGCCGGGCATGGGCCCGAGACGACCATTGGTCAGGAACGCGACACCAATCCTTTCCTTGGCTCACGCGGTCCGGCGACGCCGTTCTGGGCCGGCTAAAGCGGGAGTAGAGCGAGCCCTCGCGCCCACTGGGCAGGTTTCGTGAGAAGACTCACCACGCATCGGCCGTCGGGAAATCCGTAGAGCGTACCGGGCTGCACAAGCACCCCCCTTTGCAGCGCCGCACATGCGAAGGGCTCTCCGTCTACAAAGCGTGGCACGCGGAGCACTGCGGTCCATCCCCCTTGCAGCGTAAAGCGATCGCCAGCGCTGGCCTCCAAACGACTATCAAGCGCGGCAAGATTCCCCATCAGGCGCTTGCGGATTGCCACCTGGGTCGATCTCCTTGCTTGCAACCAGGGTCCGAGTGCGAACTGCACAGGTGCATTTACGGATAAGAAGGTGTCGGCGATGATCTCCAATCTACGGAGGGCCTCTTGCACCTCTCCCGCAGGTCCACAACTGAGAACCCAGGACGCCTTCATCTGGGGCAAGGCGCATACCTTGCTCAACCCGCTCAACACAAAGCAGAGGCAGCCCCCCACAGAGGCAAACGTCCGTCCGTTCTCCGCTTCCGAACCAAGGCAGTAGTCCAGAAACACCTCATCCACAATGAGCGCCAGCTGCCGCTCCGCACAGAGCGCAATCAGGGCTTCGCGTTCCGCCTTGCTTACGTAGTGGCCCGTCGGATTATTGGGATGAACGAGCAGGATGGCTCGCGTCTTTGCCGTCAGGCTTGCCTGGAGCCCTTGCAGATCGATGCTCCAGGCAGACTCACCCTGGAGCGCAGCACCGGGCTCATAGAAGAGCGGATATTCGCGTAAGACGACGTCGTCCAGTGTGGCGAGCAGTTCAAAGAGCGGGTAGCTTGGACGCGCGATCAGGACCTCGTCGCCCGGATTGCACAGCAGGCGAAACAGAAAGCTGTACGCTTCACTGGTGCTCGTGGTCAGACAGATTCGCTCTGCCGGCACGCTTGCGCCATGATCCGCGTAGTAAGCTGCCACGGCCTCGCGTGCCTCGTGCATACCCAGCGCGTCAGGTCGATACCGCAAGGCTCCTGGATGGCTCAGGGGCTCCAGCACCTCGGCAGCCGGCGGTCCCAACCCACAGGCTGTTGGATTGGACACCGTGAGATCGATCAGCCCCTGCTCACTCGCACGAGCCGCCGCCACCGACTCGTCCCATCGACTCCCGGTTGTTTGCCAGGCTGTTCGCTCCGAAAACACCATGCCTCAGCATAAGCCGCAGACCTCCGACGCGCTCCGCCAGCCTTTGACACAGGAGGGCGCCTTTGCTCCCATGGGTACCATGGCTTCCCACGCAAGCGCACCTTCGATCAAGGCAGTTCTCTTCGACTACGGTCTCGTCCTCTCCGGGCCTCCCGACCCTGATGCTTGGGCGGAGATGCTAGCGGTTTTCGGCACATCGGAGGAGGCCTTCCACGCCGCGTACTGGACACCGAGACACGACTACGATCGGGGTACGCTGAACGGCAACACCTACTGGCACCAGGTCGCGCAGATCCTTGCACACCAGCTCTCTGCCGAAGAGCACCAGCAGCTTCTTGCAGCCGATGTGGCCCTGTGGACCAGGCCCAACGAACCCATGATCGACTGGGCGGCACAGCTACAAGCGGCCGGTGTTCGTACCGGCATACTTTCCAACCTGGGCGACGCCATGGAAACAGGGATCCTGGCTCGTTTTTCCTGGCTGGGGGACTTTGCACACCACACCTTTTCGCACCGTCTCCATCTCGCCAAACCTGAGGCCGCCATCTATGCCCACGCAGCTCAGGGTCTTCAGACCAGCCCTGAACATGTGCTGTTTATTGATGATCGCCAGGAAAATATCGAGGCTGCGCACGAGGTCGGCATGCAGGCGATTCAATACCTGAATCACCAGCAGTTTACCGGGGCCATGCGCCAGGCGGGTCTGGAAGCGCTCCTTTCACCTGCCACAAAGGGGGGAGCGCCCCCCCGCTGAACGGGGAAGCGACAGGAACGGGCTTGGCCTGTAAGGTCCGTACAGCTATCAGGTCTCGGCCGTAACGCGCCACGTGTTCGTCACGGCCCCTCCATCGGTTCGTCTCTTCGGCAGGGCTGCGCCCGAGTTCCATTCCAGCCCCATCCCGCATGCATCGGCTTTGCCCCCTGCTTTGCCTCCTGCTCTCGTTCCCGCCGGTCTCGAAGGCGTGGGCGCAGCTGGTCACGCCTACCCTGCAAAGCGTCCTGGGCCTTCGCTCCCTGCACGGCCAGGGGAGCCTGAAGGCCGCGGCATACCTGCCCGACGGTACCGTTGTGCTGCTCTACGATCAGGGCGACGGTCTCCGTCTCCTCAAAACAGACAACGCTCTCTCACAACAGCTCGCCGAGGCTCACCTGGGTGCCGCCGGGGACTCCGGTGTTGCCCTGTCTGTGGACAGGCAGGGCACCCTCTATGTGGGCGGCACCTCCACTAGCGGCAGCCTCTCCGGTACCTCCGGCGCTGCCTTCCCATCCCCTTCGGACACCAGCTATCACTCCTTTTTTGCCGCTTTCGACACTCAGCTCAACCTGAGCTCGCTGACCTTTTTGGGCGCCGGTCATACCCTTCTCTCGGGCATCGCGGTCTCTGACGACGCCGTCTTCGTCACGGGATCCATCTACAGCGCCGATCTGCCAACCACGGCCAACGCCGTGCAGGCGACGCCCGCTGCGAGCAGCACCGGCAACGGCTTCGTGGAGCGCTTCTCCCGTGACGGCACGCGGCTACAGTACGCCACGTACCTCAGCGGTGCAGGCGGGAATACCACTCCCGCGGCACTTGCGGTAGACCGCGGCGATCACACCTATGTTGCCGGGTTTACCTCGTCGTCAGCCTTTCCGGTCGTTTCGGCCCTACAACCCTGGATGCTGGATAGCGCCTCCGGCTTTGTTTCCAAGCTCAATCCTGACGGCGACAGCTTCAGCTTTTCTACGTTTCTCCCGGGTCCTGGCCTTTCCAGCTTGGCCCTGGACCCGCAAAGCGGTGATCTCCTGGTTACCGGCCAGGTCAGCCTGAGCGAGTTCCCGGTGGCCAGCGTTTCGGGACCGCTCACCAATACGAAGTACCAGACTGTCGTTCGGCTCTCCCAGGACGGCCAACAATGGCAGGACGCCACAGTGCTCTTTGCAGGAGAGGCAAGCACGGTCACTCCAGGGCCTGGCGGTGACCTCTGGGCGACCGGACCTCTCGACTTGGCCCTTTGGCCGCAGGAGCAGCATGCCGGTACCGGAAACGGCTACGTTCTCCACCTCACCCCGCAGGACGCCATTGACCGCAGCGTTCGCGTTGCCGGCTCCGTCACCAGCAACAGCCGCTATGCCTCCTTCAGCACCGCTCTAGGCCCTCTTGCACTTACCTCGGACGCAAGCGCTGCCTTGCTGCCTGGCACGGTCCAACTCACCACCGACCCCACGCTGCTCTCCTCGCAAACCTTTGATCTTCCGCTTTCCGCCTCTGGAAGCACGCTCTTCCCACAGACCTCTGCAGACCTGCTCCCGGCCTCGTGCACCAGCGGGTCACCTTGCAGCGGTTCAGGCGCCTTCCTGGCTCGCCTCACGCAAACCGCGCAGCAGCCCGTTCTCACCCTTTCCACGGACGATCTGCCCCTTGTTCACCTTCAAAACGAGGGCAATGCCGCCCTTTCCGACCTCCATGTGAGCTCCACCAACCTGTTTGTTACCTCGGATTGTGCAAACAGCCTTGATTCAGGGCAGCAATGTTCGCTGTTGCTCACCGGTTCCGCTGGGGGGTCGGTCACTGTCTCCGGTAGCGGTGTTGCACAGCAAACTCTCACCCTGCCGTCGGTTCCAGCAGCCACGTCCACGCTTGGGCTC
>CAXTRM010000199.1:6183-6779 GCA_964246625.1 uncultured Acidobacteriaceae bacterium | reverse complement strand
GCGTACTCGCGGATAGAACCTTCTGCGTCGCCCGGCTTGCAGGTACGCCGTGCCTGCCGGGAGCCAAGCATGAAACAAAGACCTTCAACACCGACCGTCCGCGACCAGATCGTTTCGAAGCCTCCGAGACGCGCGCCCAGCACCTGCAAGCCGCCACCGACTACATCGCGTCTTGCCCCAACACTTCTAGGCAAGCACCGGAAGGTCAGTTACGTTCCGGGTGAAAAGCTACCGAAGAAGCCCCTTGAAACACCTCGGCTTTTCATACGCGGTCTAGGCGGCAGCATCAAGTTGGACTTGGGCGGGGTCGGCATCTGGTTATCCAAGGTAGCCTTCTTGCACTGGATTGCGGATGACTCTCTCCGGTCAGTCGGCATCCACCGGGGAGACATTGTTTTGGTCGAGCCAACGGTTCGACGCATGCACAGCGGGAATCTGGTCTTGCTGACACTCGACGCCGACAATCCATTCAGGCGGTTGCGGAAGAAGGGATATCTGTGGTGGGCAGATCCGGTGGACGGAAAATCGTCTGATCCGATGTTGCTTACCACTTGTGGGGTCCAGGGTTTTGTCATTGGAGTGATCCGGCTTTTCAA
>CAXTRM010000199.1:930-6173 GCA_964246625.1 uncultured Acidobacteriaceae bacterium | reverse complement strand
CCTCAGAAGTATGAGTGGAGCGATACCACCGATGATGTCGGCTTCAAGGTCTCGTCCCGCAGCACGGGGCGACGCAAACAAGTCCTACCTAAAAGAAGTCGCCTGACGACCAATCAGCCAGCTCCTGGTAGTCGAGTCAAAAAGCTATTCCCTCTGCCGTCTGCAGACGGCGCGGTAAAGTTTCGGTTGAATGATGCCGACAGGGAAAACCCCTACAAGGGACGACCCGCCAAACGCTGAAGATGCTCAAGCTCGGCACCGATCTCGGATGTGGAGGTCACAGTGCGTCCGATCTCCTCGTGCAGCAACGCGCGAAGACGCCGTCGCCAACGGTGCAGAGCAACGTGCAGTGCCCCGACAGACAGGCCCAGTGCTTTAGCCACTTTCTTGTACGGGAACGCGCGAGATTGCGCCGACAGGATCGCATCGAACTGACCGAACAAAGCCTCTTTGCCATCGGCCCGCATCTCGATGAGCAACTGATCGAGTGCTTGGTCGATAACGGTGAGAGCCCACTGGCGCTCGTACAAAGCTTCGGGTGAGGCTTGGCTCGTCATGGTCTGTTGATAGCGACCTTCCGCCTCATCGGCATCAAAGGAGACAACCATTTTCCCCCTGCCGCGCCACAAGGTCCAGCGTCGGCGGTGGTGACTGACTAGAAAGTGGCGTAGCGCGACAGACAAGTAGGAGCGGAAGCGCCCCTTCGCTGCGTTCAGGTCTTTGCTCCACTTGCCCTTGAGCAGGTGCACGAAAAACTCCTGCGTCAGATCCTGCGCGTCATGGACGGAGTAACCGTGGTGCCGGATGCAGGCGTACACCGGTTGCCAGTATGATTGGCATACTTCCGAAAGAGCGACCTTGGCCCTCAGTTGATCGTCATCCGAGCAAGCGGCAATCACCGACCAACGCGTGGTGGCAAATACCTTAGCTGCGCCAATCCCGAGCCAGTTGGTATTTTCCACGGCGCGGAGCCTAGGGAGTTTACCCCTGCCGTGGCAAGTATCATCTCATCGGGATAAGACCCGGTTCTTGGATAAAAATCGGGCTTGTCTCACGTCGGGTACTGCCCCCAAAATCTGGCCTGTCCTATGGGGAACGTCCTGTAAATCCATCTCGCATGGCACGAAAATCGATGAAACCAGACTGCCAAGCAGACCTGCCGCTAACAAACTCCTCGGTCGCGCTTGAGATTCCAAGCTGCGTGACATGCGGCGAACGTGCCCTGATCCTGCCGCCCGGCAGATCGTCCCTTTGTGGAAGCTGCGTGCTTGCCGAGGCGTTTGAACCCTGCGAGGCATTCGTCGGCACCACTGATCCCGGTCCTTTATGGAACGATGACATGCCGGTGCTTGGACCCTACGCTTTGGTCAAGGACATTGGCCGCGGCGGCATGGGGATAATCTATCGGGCTGTGCATCGTAAGACCCACGAGGTGGTGGCGCTCAAGACCGTTCTTCCTCAGTACGCAGCCGACTTGGAGATTTTGACCCGGTTTCGGCGTGAGGCAGAGATGGCAAGGAGCTTTGACCATCCGCACACGATGCCGATCCTTGAAGTCGGGTGCTCGGAGGAAGGCGTGCCGTTTTTCACCATGCCGCTGGCTTTGGGTGGAAGTTTGCACCACCTCAACGCCAAGTACCGTGGGCGGTGGCGGCAAATCGCCCAACTCATGGTGAAGGTCGCCGGCGCGGTCCATCATGCACATCACCGGGGCGTCCACCGCGACCTCAAGCCAGGCAATATCCTCTTCACGGAGGACCATGAACCTTTGGTGGCTGATTTCGGGCTGGCCAAACCGCTGATGGGTTCTGATGATTTGACGCGCTCGTGCGCCGTGTTGGGAACGCCGAACTACGTGGCCCCTGAGCAGGCAGCCGGCAAAACGCGCGAACTGACCGCCGGAACAGACATCTACAGCTTGGGAGCCGTGCTGTTCGAACTCTTGACCGGACGGCCGCCGTTCGTGGGCGACAACCCGCTGGAGGTGCTCGAACAGATCGGTAGAAAAGCTCCGGTTCGTCCCCGTATGCTGGTTGCGACGGTGCCGGGTCCCCTCGAGCGGATTTGTATGCGCTGTCTGGAACGCAAGCCCAATGAGAGGTATGCGTCCGCCCAGGCGCTGGCTGAAGACTTGCAACGCTGGCTGGATGGACGCCCGGTGCAGACGCGCTCAGCCCGTTTTCGGCTCCGATCGGTCACCGTTCGACTTTCGGCACCTGCCATCCTCGGAATAGCAGTCATCGCGCTGCTTACCTCAGGGTGGATGGCATGGCCGGCTTCTCGGAAGGCAACTGCCCATACTGCGGCTTCGACCACCATGGCAATCGTTGTTGAGTCGCTCGATCAGGCGTCTGGGTCTCTGCGCGTGTCCAAGCTGGTTAGCGCGGGGTTACGTCACGAATTATCAAAGGACGGTATGTTCAGCTTGTCGGACAAGGAGGGTGTGCGTACCGATCTGACCACGCTGGTGCCCGATCCAATCGCTCAGGGACGGGCTGCCCAAGTTCAAACGGTTCTGGCTGTCAGCTTGCGACAGACAGACAAAGAACTGCACTTAGTGAGCCAGTTCATGCGGTGTGACACCGGGGAAACCGTCTGGAAGCGTAGGAGCGTCTACCCTCTGGAACAAGTCACGGCAGGGATGTCGACGCTAATGAAAGACTTGGTTCGTGGTATGAAGCAAGGCTGGACCGAGAACCTGGACGGTCGCCCCGCGATAGATTCTCCGCCCTTGGAAGCGCAAACTTTCTACACTCGGGCAATGGAATTGACCTCGCACAGCAACCGACGCGACCTCGAAGCGGCGATTGATCTTTTCCAACGGGCCCGGGCGCTTGACCCACATTTTGTTCAGGCTCTCGCCATGCTCGCTTTCTCTGAGTGGACGATGGGCAACACGTACGGGCAGACAGACCTGTTCGCTGTCGCCGAGAACACGGCGAGAACAGCACTCGCGCTTGATCCTGATTCTGCTCAAGCTCACCGTGTAGTCGCCTCCTGTTACTTCCAGCAACTTCGCCTCGACGAGGCGCGCCAAGAGTTCGAAACGGCAGTGGAACTGGACCCTCGGTCGGCCGGCTGTTGCCAGTCGCTCGCCCTTTGCTTGTGTCAGATGGGACACCCTGACCAAGCCATTCCTTGGCTACAGCGCGCTGTGCGGATAGACCCGTCCAAAGGTGTTCACAGCGGTTGTCTGGGTGAGGTTTTTGCCCTGTGCGGTTTAGACGAGCAGGCTAATGAAGCCATGAGTCGTGCCGCACTGCTCACGACGGAGAAGCCCGACCCGCAATTTGGGCTGGTCACTCTGCGTGTGTGGCAAGGGCGATATGACCAGGCCCGTCGCTTGTGCACTGCAGCTCGCGATCGGTTCCCCGAGTACCGATACGCCTTGAATTTCGCCGCTTGGGTCGAGTTCTGCGATGGTCGGCTAACAGAGGCGCGTGGCTTTTACGAGACCTTGCGCGCTGATGGTACTTACCAGCGGCAATGGATGTTCCATGGCGCGATCAATCCTGCCTCGGCGCTCGCTCACATCACCCGACAAACCGGTTCCCTTGAGCAAGCACGTTCGTTTGCGGAGGAAGCCTTTCGCATGGACCGTCAGCTACTCGCCGAACATCCCCGCAACAACCGAGTTCTTCATGATCTTGCAGCCACCTACGCGGTTGTGGGCGACGAGCAAAATGCGTTGCTCTACCTGGAGCAAGCGATCAACGCAGGTTGGGCTGAGCACCGCTCGACGAGGATTGATCCAAGGTTTGGTGCCATCGCTCGGCTTCCCTCCTTTGAAGCACTTTTCGAGAGAACAAAGCCAAAATATACAGCAGATGCCGCATTGTAGCGCCAGTAGAGTTTAACGTTCGTTCAGACACGTTAAGTTCGTTCCAGTACATCACGTCTATGCCAACCAACGATCCCATCAACCAACTGGACTGGAACGAAGAGAATCTGCAACGCACGGTCTCCGATCTGTACCGTGAGGCGGAATCCGACGAGGGTCTCCGTCAGCGCCTGCTGGCCGACCCTTTCGGAGTGCTCAGCAGCAGGATTGCCATCCCCGAGAGCTATCGAGGCGGTATCCTGCTGACGGAGAAAGGCCGGGATAGTATAGTACTCTACGTGCCTGCCCCAACTCCTCAAAGCAGCGCTACGCTGCCAGAGGGCACCTCGGAGGTTTCGCCCGCGAAAGACTACCAGATCCTCTGCACCTTTGACCCGGAGTGGTAGGAGAAACGACCTTAATCGGTTGACTCTCTAGGTTCGCTGCTGATGACAAACGCTCTGATGATGAACGGTTTTTGGGCAGAAAAATCTTCCAGGCTTTGCACCGGCAGCGAATCGTCTTGTTCGCGGGAAAAAATAGAGGCTTGCTCCACGTAAGGAATATCGAGTTCCTGCAACGCCCGCCGTTCGGCTGCTTCTAGAGGAGGTCCACCCAAAGCAAAGCACCTCGTCAGAGTGTCTTCCGTCCATTCCTGTGCCTGCAAAGCCCAAGGTGCGATCAGCTTCTCTATCGCAGTGCGGTACTGTGCGGTTGAACGAAGGATTCGTCGGCGGGGACAATCCTTGAGTTCAAGCAGCCTCTCTCGCAAGGACTCGCGTTCACGCCGGCCCTCAAAAGTTTGCCTTCCGACCCATTCAAAGCCAGTCAAGATGTCCGATAGGAACGGCGAAGCCGGCTGTCCAACGCCCTCAAAAATCGGAAGGTTATGCGCGGATGGCAACGTGTTATCACCATCTTGCGTTCGCCTGCTGAGCCCACTCAGCTCGTAGGTAGCACCGACTGCCGAATCTTCTAGCGGCAGGAACCCTGTGCGGAACACCGAGTTTGCCAAAGGACTTGCGCCCGCATTAATGTGCTCTTGTGGGTGCCACAGGGTTTCGAGATCGATGAGCACGGGATATTCGCCCGCGGCGACCAAGTTTTCTCTGTGCATGTCCACGCCGCGGGCGAGGTAAACAAGCGCCAACAGGACACCAGCTCGCCAGTAAAAGGCATGGAGTTGAGCGGGGAGGCCACACGGTTGCGGCACCACATCTTCCATCCACCCGTAGGTGCCTTGATCCCAGCATTGCACCGGCCGCAAAGCGTGGGGTGGATTGTCACCGTTGAGCGCATTGAGCAAGGTGGACAACCAGGCTTCTGGCGCTAATGACCGTGGTTTGTAAATCAAACTGGTAGAACAGGCAAACATCAACCTGACAACACAGCGGCCACCCCGATGAGGATCAGACAAGCCAGC
>CAXTRM010000199.1:0-920 GCA_964246625.1 uncultured Acidobacteriaceae bacterium | reverse complement strand
GCAACGAAACGCTCCGCCTCCAAGCGGGTGGGGTAGAGTTGAAAAATCACTTTGCAATCGCTTGAGGAACTCGGTGACGGTGCTGATCCAGTTTCTAATCAGGACCTCCAAAACCCGCGCTAAGCCGGGGAACTCGTCAAGGATTTTACCTAGCCGCTCTGAGGCGTTACCGCCTACAAACTCACGGTGAGTGGAAGCTTCGTTTAGGTGCTGATCTGCCCGCTCTTTTGCAAAGGCAGATCGAACCGAACAGAAAGCTTGAAACTGCTGCGCCACCACCTTTTTGCCCGCCGAACAGAGGCGCTTGAGCAGATACCCATCCCATCCATCGTGCGCCTTGTCGGTCAACAGGTCGTAGAGCGACTTGTCGGTTTGCTGCCGTAGTTGTCGCCTAGCATTAACAACTAACTGTGCGAAAAGTCTTTGAAGATACGTTGGTTCGACAGCCTCCATGGCAACAAGCTTCTTGTTGAAAAGCCTGACGGCCGAACGGCGTGCTTCCGTTCTACTCGGAGTATTACCTTTTGGCGGCCGCCTGCTTCTTGTAGTTGGTGCCCGGGGGCCGGCCGCGTTTGGGCTTGGCCTTGTACGCGCCGGGTTCCTCGGCGGCCAGCAAGACGGCGCTGCTCGGCAGCTTCTTGGCGTGGGTGCGCGCCATCTCGCGCACGAAGGGCGAGCGGCTGCCCAGGTACTTGAGGGTGAGCAGTTCTTCCTTGAGTTCGTTGACCGCCCCCGAGCGCATGTACTTCTCCTCCACGAGCCACTTGGCGATGCGCTCGATGAGCTTTTCGCTGGCGTGGCGCTGGCCGTTTTCGATCTTGATCCAGCCCGGCGCGGAGATCAGGCCCTGCGCGCCGAAGGCTTCCTGGGACAGACCGATCTCTCGGCGCAAGTTTTTGAGGCGTTCTCCAAGTGTCATA
>CAXTRM010000198.1:0-6782 GCA_964246625.1 uncultured Acidobacteriaceae bacterium | reverse complement strand
GTAAGATTCATCGCTTTCCTTTCATTCCCCGTTCGCTCCTTGCACGTACGTGGAGAACCTGCGGGAATGGTTGTGGCGCGGGACGAACGCGCGAAACCGAGGAGGGCTGTCCACTCTTGTAAGGCGGACAACAGACTTTGCCAGTAGGCGCTACCAGCTCGACTTCACTACGCCTGGGATCTCACCCTTCAGCGCAAGGCCACGGAAGCAAAGGCGGCAGATCCCGAACTTGCGCAGATACGCGCGTGGACGTCCACACAATTGGCAGCGGTTGTGCTGACGAGATTTAAACTTTGGCTTACGGGCATCTTTCACGCGCTTTGCTGTAGTTGCCATATCTGAATCGCTCTTTCTTTAATTGAACCGTTAGGCGCCCTGGCGGAAGGGCATGCCGAACTGGCGAAGGAGCGCTCGCGCCCCGTTATCGTCTTTGGCTGTAGTCACGATGGTCACATTCATCCCCTTCGTCTTTTCCACCTTGGAATAGTCGATCTCAGGAAAGATAAGCTGATCCCGCAGTCCCAACGTGTAGTTTCCCCGGCCGTCAAAGCTCTTCGCACTGACCCCGCGAAAGTCGCGCACACGCGGCAGCGCTACAGAGATAAGGCGATCCAGGAACTCATACATCGCGTCGCCACGAAGGGTCACCATCGCTCCGATTGGCATGCCTTCCCTGAGCTTAAATGCTGCGATCGATTTCTTTGCTCGTGTGATCACAGGCTTCTGACCGGAGATGGAACCCAGATCAGAGACAAGCGGATCGATGATCTTGTTGTTTTGCGTCGCCTCACCAATGCCCATGTTGATCACGATCTTTTCGACTTTGGGCACGGCCATAGCGTTGTCGATACCGAGTTCCTTTTGCAGTTGTGTCTTGATCTCGGCCCTGTACTTCTCTCGGAGTCTTGCTGCCATGTCTACTTCCTTCTCCACGGACCCGGGGTGGCTTGCCGTATACCGCTGCGTGGGATCCATCAACTTCTCTAAGACTTACTGCAGCCGTAGGGGCTGCAACTACCTGCCTGGCTCGGCGATGTCGGTGTTTGTGGACCGTGCTACTCGGATCTTGCGATCCCCTTCCATCCGGTAGCCCACGCGAGTCACCTGACCGTCGCTGCCCAAAAGCATGACATTGGAAATGGCGATGGCTGCCTCTCGGGTCTCGATGCCACCTTGCTTTCCCGTCTGCGGGTTTGGTTTAACATGCTTCTTGATCAGGCTAACGCCTTCTACGAGCACCCTGTTTTTGTCGGTGATCACCCGCAGCACACGGCCGCGCTTGCCCTTGTCTTTGCCCGCGATCACCAATACCTGGTCGTTGCGCTTGATCTTTGCCATGACTGTCCACTCTCCTCGGCCATCTGTCCGGAGCCGGAATCCGCCTGATCGTTAAATGACTTCCGGCGCCAGCGAAACGATCTTCAGAAACTTCTTTTCGCGAAGCTCACGAGCTACAGGTCCGAAGACGCGGGTACCTACAGGTTCATTCGCGTCGTTGATCACCACGGCAGCATTTTGGTCGAAGCGGATGTACGTGCCGTCTCGCCTGCGGTACTCCTTGCGAGTGCGGACGATGACCGCCTTGACCACCTTGCCTTTCTTGACCGTGCCATCGGGGGATGCTTCTTTCACAGCCGCGGTGACCACATCACCAAGACCAGCCTTCTTGCCAAGCCCACCACCGAGTGGAAGGATCATCTGGAGTTTGCGCGCACCCGAGTTGTCCGCAACATCGAGCATCGTGCGCATCTGTACTGCCATGGTGTTCTCCTCAGACGGGCTGAGCCCGGAGCTTACTGCTGCGCCGCGTTGACGGGCTTGTCGTCGGCCAACCCAGCAAGCGAGGACCGGCGGATGATCTCTTCTAAATTCCAGCGCTTCAGCTTGGACAGAGGCCGCATTTCACGGATGCGTACAACGTCACCCAGTCTTGCTGAGTTCTGCTCGTCATGGGCATAGAACTTCTTGTTGAACTTCAACACCCGCTTGTATTTGGGATGGGCTTTCCGCATTTCGATCTCAACTACGATCGTCTTCTGCATCTTTGTTGAGACAACATTGCCCACCTTCTCATTGCGACGGGCTGCCTTCGACTCGCCCGCTGCGGCTCCCGATGTCACTGTCGTATCTGCCATCTTTACTTCCCTGCCTTCTGCTGCGCGAGCTGCCGCTCGCGGGCGATCGTTTTGAGGCGGGCCACATCCTGCCTGAGGGACCGGATCCTCCCGACACCCTCTTGCTTCCCTAAGCTCTTAGCGAACCGGATGCGAAAAAGCTGTTCGGCGATCTTCACTTCTTCCGCCTTCAGCTCCTCGTCTCCGAGTCCACGTATCTTGTCGAGTTCCATCTGCTCACTTCCTGTCTATAAGTCGCCGCTCACCCTGGAGCCGGCCCTACTTTGCCGCAACCTCGGTCGAGATGCCCGGCCGTACTATGAAAGTTGTCTTGAGTGGAAGCTTGTGACTCGCCAGGCGCATCGCCTCTTTCGCTATTTCCACCGGTACACCCTCCATCTCAAAGAGCAGCTTTCCCGGCCGCACGACCGCTACCCAGTGATCTGGCGCACCCTTACCCTTACCCATGCGGGTTTCCGCTGGCTTCTTGGTAATGGGCTTATCCGGGAACAAGCGAAGCCACACTTTGCCGCCACGCTTGATGAACCGCGTCATGGCAATACGTGATGCCTCGATCTGGCGATCGGTAATATACCCGCACTCCATGACCTTGAGCGCATAGTCGCCGAAGGCGAGCTCGGAGCCACGCCAAGCCTTGCCGCGCATCCGGCCGCGCTGTTGCTTGCGGTATTTAACCTTCTTGGGCAGAAGCATAGTGATTTCCTTAGAAGTCCGTTGACGAGCAACGGCAATTCGAACAATTGGAGACTCTGAGGGAAGGGCGAAGCTCGGGCTGGCTCTCAGGAGGATCGAGAGAACAACAGGAGAACGCTGACCGGGGTCTCTGCCTCTTGCAGAAACAAGCGCAGACTCAGGGCCAAACTAGGAGAGTGTACCGGAAAACCAAACCAAAAGGAAGCCGCGATGACTTCCCTTCGATTCGTCCTGCATATTCGTCTCTAAAAAGCGCCTGTGGTAATCGGTGCCGGCTCCCGCCGTTTGCGTTGCTCATAGATGTCGCCCCGGTAAATCCAGGTCTTCACCCCGATCACGCCGTATGTGGTCTTTGCTTCAGAAAAACCATAGTCGATATCAGCCCGCAGCGTGTGTAGCGGCAAGCGACCCTGCAAGTACCACTCTGATCGTGCAATCTCATTACCGTTCAGGCGACCAGAGACGCGCACCTTGATACCCTTGCATCCGAACCTCAGGGCCGAATCCACGCTCTTCCGCATCGCACGGCGAAACGAAACTCGCTTTTCCAGCTGCAGCGCAATGTTCTCAGCCACAAGCTGCGCATCCAGCTCGGGCTTATTTACCTCAAGAATGTCGATGAACACCTCCCGACTGGTCCGCTTCTGCAGGTCAGCCTTCAGCTTGTCGATCTCGGCACCCTTCCGCCCAATAATGATGCCTGGCCGAGCAGTGCGGATGATGAGCCGCAGCTTGTTCCCCGGGCGTTCCACCTCGACAGACGATACGCCCGCCTGCTTCAGCTTCTCGCGAAGCTCGGCCTTGAGCTTGACGTCCTCAACGAGCAATTTGTCGTAGCCGCGGTCGATAAACCAGCGCGACTTCCACGGCTTATTCACACCGAGGCGGAATCCATACGGATGGACTTTTTGTCCCATAGCTTCCTTCTTCTTTCACGCCAGCGACCGGTTGAGCCGATCCGGCTAGGTTCCACGTTCTAAGCAGCCACGGCCTTGCTTGTAGACTGCTTCCGGAGCACCTTCTGCGCTCTGCGACGTGCAGAGCCCTTCGTGTCAGCTGCCGCGGCCCCTGCGTCGCCACCGGCTCCTTGCAGGGTTTCCTTCTCGGATACGGTGATGACAATATGGGTCAACCGGCGCTGGTAGCGAAAGGCACGACCCATGGGGGCTGGGCGAAGACGCTTCAGCCGCGGACCCTCGTTGGCAACCGCCGTCTTGACGATGAGGTTGTCCACATCGAGATCCGTGCCGCGCTCTTCAGACAGGTACACGGCATTCTGCACAGCAGAACGCAGGACGCCCTCCACGACCGGAGCCATCTTTTTGTGCGTGAAGGCTACGATGTTGAGCGCGGCTTCAACGCGCTTGCCCTTAATCAGGTCCAGCACCAGCTTGGCCTTCTGCGGGCTGGACCGCTGAAACCGCGCTTCCGCACGGAACTCGGTCGACTGTACTTTCTTTGCCATCTCGTATCCTTATCGGCCCGTCTGAGCCATACTCAGCGACAGTTGTCGTTTCGACTTACTTCGCCTTTGACGTGTCTCCGGCCTTGGCCGTGTGTCCCTTAAAGGTGCGGGTCGCCGCAAACTCGCCCAGCTTGTGCCCCACCATATTCTCCGTGCAGTACACGGGGATGAACTTCTTCCCGTTGTGTACCGCTAGGGTATGACCCACCATGTCGGGATGGATCGTGGATCGCCGGGACCAGGTCCGAATGACCTTTTTCTCGTTCGCCGCGTTCATGGCTTCCACCTTCACCATAAGGTGGGTGTCAATGAACGGACCTTTCTTGGTAGAGCGTGCCATTGTGGCTCCTGTACTGAATACAACGAATCGCGTGAGAGACTGCGCGACTTGGTTTTGCCCGAGGGCTGGATCTTCCAGCCCTCCCTCTCCGGGCCCAGCTCACACGAACCTTGCGGTGTCGTGGGCTGAATCTGTTGAAAGGACCACAGGCAGCTTACTTGCCCTTGTTACGACGCTGCACGATGAAGACATCGGTCCTCTTATTGTTCCGGGTCTTGTAGCCTCGCGTGGGCTGGCCCCATGGAGTCACCGGATGACGCCCGCCCGAGGTCTTACCCTCACCGCCGCCGTGCGGATGGTCGACAGGGTTCATGGACACCCCTCGATTGGCCGGTCGAATTCCTTTCCATCGGTTTCGCCCTGCCTTGCCAATAGACACATTCTCATGGTCCGTATTTCCGACCTGCCCAATCGTGGCCATACAGTCCACGAGCACACGGCGGGTCTCTCCTGAAGGGAGCTTCAACAGAGCATAGTCGCCTTCCTTGGCAACTAGCTGGACCTGTGCTCCGGCAGAACGCGCCATCTGCGCGCCCTTGCCCGGACGGAGCTCAATATTGTGTACCGTCGTTCCTGCCGGGATATTGCGGAGCGGCAAGGCGTTGCCTACAAGGATGTC
Organism: uncultured Acidobacteriaceae bacterium; assembly: GCA_964246625.1. Lineage (GTDB taxonomy): Bacteria > Acidobacteriota > Terriglobia > Terriglobales > Acidobacteriaceae > Granulicella. Next base: position 1,530 of record CAXTRM010000198.1, on the reverse strand, counting down.
CGCTTCGGGTCCGCTTGTGATCACCTGGCCCACTTTCAGACCGACAGGCTGAATGATGTAACGCTTTTCGCCATCTTTATAATGAATTAAAGCAATCCGCGCGGAGCGGTTCGGATCGTACTCTACTGTCGCGACCGTCCCTGGGACCCCGTACTTCTCTCGCTTGAAATCAATCAGTCTGAGCTGCTTCTTGTGCCCTCCACCCTGATGCCGAATACTGAGCATGCCGGTCGAGTTGCGTCCTCCCGTCCGCTGCTTGGGAGCCAGCAAAGGCTTGTGAGGCTTGTCCGTGGTGATGTCGTCATTTACCAGCTTCGTTTGGAAGCGAAGCGTTGGGGTAATCGGGCGAAAACTCTTGATGGGCATGATTTATCCTTCTCGCCGCGCACCGAAGCTCGGGCGCGATACTTGTTTCTTGCCGCTGCCTGGGCCGGGGCCCGCCTGCGGCTTCACTTCGCTAGCGTCACTAGATCTCGGCGGCGAAGTCAGGAACCTTTTCACCGCTTCGCAGACGGACGTAGGCCTTCTTCCAGTCAGGCTGGTAGCCGGAAAAGCGACCACGCCGGCGCTCCTTGCCCTGGAAGCTTGCGGTGCGAATCGAGGCGACACGCACGTTGAATAATTTCTCAACGGCTTGCTTCACCTCCGTTTTGGTCGCGCCTGCGGAGACCTCAAAAACAAGGGTACCTTCGGTCTCGCGGGTGGTCAGCGCCTTTTCGGTGATCAGGGGACGAACGATGGTGGTGTACAGGGTAGCCATTACGCTGCCTCCTTGGCCGCAGATCTGCGCTTTGGCAGGCTCTTGATCAGCGTCTCTTGCAAAGCTTCCATAGCAGCCTTCGAGAAGATGGCGTGCTCATAGCGAAGCAGATCATAAGGGTGCACCTCGGACGACAGAACGAGCTCAACTCCGGCAAGGTTGCGGGTGCCCAAGTACACCTTCTCGTTTAGTTGCTGCGAGGCCTCAACCAACAACACGGTTTTTCTCGCTTCGAACCTGTCCAGAGCCTGGCGGAACACCTTTGTTTTTGCCTGGGGAGCATCGAAGCTTTCCACCACGATCAGCTTCCCGTCGGCCAGCTTAGACGCCAGCGCAGAACGCAACGCCCCGAACAGCTTCTTGCGCGGAAACGCGTACTCGTAGTTGCGCGGTTGCGGTCCGTGAACTGTTCCGCCGTGCCGCCAGATTGGGGAACGAACGCTGCCTACACGCGCTCGCCCCGTCCCCTTCTGCTTCCAGAGCTTCTTGCCCGATCCCGACACAAGCTTCTTGTTCTTGGTGGCATGCGTGCCTTGCCGGAGGGCAGCCCGGTAATGCTTCACCGCTTCCCATAGCAAAGCCTCGTTTATCTGCCCCGAGAAGATGTCGTCATGGAGCTCCAGGCTCCCAACCGACTCTCCCCCGAAGCTTTTCAGATCAATGTTGGCCATCGTTTCATTCCTCGTTGCGAGCCATCAATGCGGCCCGCGATCCCGTATTCGTCTGCGTTCCCGGTCAACTCTCCGTGCAGAGGTAAAACATCTTCCCGG
>CAXTRM010000197.1:663-6787 GCA_964246625.1 uncultured Acidobacteriaceae bacterium | reverse complement strand
AGGGGGAAGCGCTGCAGCGAGCCATGGACCGGGCCGAGCGGGCAGAAGCAGAGCTGGCTCGCCTGAAGGCAAAGGATCAGCACACCGCCAAAGCGGAGCCGGCAGGCTCGACGGCTCACCGCAAGGCGGAGCCCGCAGGCCACACCGCGGCAGGTCACACCGCGGCAAGTCACACCGCGGCAAGTCATACCGCGGCAAGTCACACCGCGGCAAGTCATACCGCGGCAAGTCATGAAACGGCAACTCACACCACAGCAACTCATGAGGGGGCGGCCAGTCATGGTAGGGCGGACCGCGATGGGTCGGCGGGCCGTGCGGAATCCAAGGGATCGAGCAGCACGGCGCGGCCTGATCCGAGCGGCAAGCACCTGGTCGAGCCCGGATCGATGGACCGGGAAAAGCAACCCGCGGCGCAGTCCCCGGAGGGACACGCCGTTGGGGATCCGGAGGAGCGTGGCCTGGCAGCCCTGCGGGAAGACAGCATGATGGCTCATCTGCTGGACTCACTGGAGCGCGGCGACGATATCGGCCACTATGGCCGGCTGACGTTTGCGATGATCGCACGACACTTCCTTTCCGACGATGAGGTGATCGCGGAGCTCACGCGGGATAATGACTTCGGCGAAGAAGAGGCCCGGCAGATGCTGGTTCAGGTCGAGGGACGGGACTATTCTCCACCGCGCCGGGACCGCATCCTGCAGTGGCAAGGTGAGCAGGATTTTGCCATCATCCCGAACACGGACGACCCGGACTGCGGCAATGTGTACAAGAGTCTTCGTTTCCCCAAGGAGACCTATAACCACATCGGCCACTACCAGGACCAGAAGAGCCATAGCTAGCCCGGGGGCTGGAGCGGAGATCCTGCCGGGCAGCCGATCTCCGCTCCTTCATGATGCCTTGGTTGCTTCTTGATACCTTGGTTGGTCCCGGATGCCTTGCCCGCTCCGGAGGCTGGGGAGGGCGGCGTACATGCCAGCTGATCGATTGGATGCGAGGATCCTCGCGGGAACCTCGTAGCGCGGCCGCCGCTGGGGTGAACCGCCGGCCAGACCGGATCGGCCCATGGACAGGTAAAGCTAACTCGGGCCTCGCAGGAGGCCCGGTCCGTACCGGAGGCGAGCTGTCCTGGGGCGAGACTCGTAGAATGGGGAGATGCCCTTCAGCGCCATAGCGCACCTGCATTTCCTGTGGCTCCTGACGGCTTCGACGGTCGCGGGTGTGATGAATGCGATGGCGGGTGGAGGATCCTTTATCTCCTTTCCGGCGATGCTGAGCATGGGCGTCGCCCCTGTGCAGGCCAACGCGACCAACACTGTGGCGTTGTGGCCGGGGCAGCTAACCTCGCTGGCCACGCTGCGAGGCGATGTGCGCCGCGATCTACTGGTTCCCGTCCTGCTGGTCTGCCTCGTGGGCGGCGTCACCGGGGCCGAGGTCCTGTTGCACACGCGCCAGCGCACATTTCTTCACCTGATCCCCTGGCTGATTCTGGGTGGCACGCTGATCTTCGGGGTGTCCGCGCCGGTTTCCAAGTGGCTGCGGCGGCGTGCCGGGGAGTCTCGGGCGGGTGTTGAACGGCCTATCCCCGCGTTTCCGCTCGCCCTGGCCCTGTTTCCGATCACCTTCTATATCGGGTATTTCGGGGCGGGTGGCGGGTTCATGGTGATGACCGTACTTGCCCTGTTCGGTATGGAAGAGATGCATGCGCTGAACGCGATGAAGGTCGTGGCGGCGTGTGCGTCCAACCTGTGCGCCATCTTCACCTTTGTTGTCCGTGGAGCGATCGAGTGGCGGTACTGCCTGCTCAGCATGATCTTTGCGGCTGCGGGCGGGTACCTCGGCGCACGGTTTGCCCGGCGGGTACGCGGCGACGTCCTGCGTGCGATTGTGGTGGCAACCGGGTGCGTGGTCGCCGGTTATTTCTTCTGGCGACCGGGCCAGAGTTGAGGGCAGCTACAGGCTGCCGAGGGTGAAGCGGATATGAGTCATGATGGAGTGCGGTTTGTCAGCGCAGAAGAGGCGGCCCTGGACCGCGCCAGGGAGCAAAGGCGGCTGGGAGGCGATGCGGTGCGTCCGGCCAAGGTCAAGGTCGACAAAAGCGGCGGCAGCGGCATGACGATCGAATGGCGCGATGGCCATCGAAGTCACTGGACGTTCCGCTGGCTTCGCGATGCCTGCCCGTGCGCCACCTGCCATGAGGCGCGGGATGCGGAGGGACGCGCGCCGGGCGTCGGCAAGCCGAAGCCCAAGAGCCTTCTGCCGATGTATGAGGCGCCCCCCACACCGACCGGCGTTGAGCCGATCGGGAGGTATGCCTTGAAGTTCCTGTGGAACGATGGGCACGAGGCCGGGCTGTACTCGTGGGAGTACCTGCGAAATGTCTGTGATTTCGAGCAGCGTCGCCAGGCCGAAGCCGGCGAGACGGCCACGGTGGCGCGTTAGGGCCTGGCCGCGGCCCACAAGGCTTGCACAGCAAGTACGGCTGGCGACTGCCCATTCCGGAATAGAGTTTTTTGGAGTCAGAGTTCGCGGAACAGGCGCGGGCTAGGCAGCGGGTAGTTCCGGGGTAGCTGCCAGGAGCTGCCGGGTGTAGGGTTCTCGTGGGTGCTCACACACCTGCTGCCAGGTGCCCTCTTCGACCAGGCGGCCATGCTGCAGGACGGCGACACGGTGGCAAAAATAGCGCACCAGCGGCATGGAGTGCGAGATGAACAAGCAGGTCAGGCCGTAGCGGGCCTGCAGCTGGCGCAGCAGATTGATGACCTGTGCCCCGACAGAGACATCCAGCGCGCTGACAGGCTCGTCGAGCACCAGAAACTCCGGGCGAAGCGCCAGGGCACGGGCGATGTTGATGCGTTGCCGCTGTCCGCCGGAAAAGGCATGGGGGTAGCGCCCAAGCGCGGAGGCCTCAAGGCCGACCTCGCCCAGGAGCTCCAGGAGACGGGGCTCCATGCCCCCGGCAGGGCGCTCCCCATGGATCTTGAACGGTTCCGACAGGGCCTGGCGCACAGTCATGCGGGGGTCGAGGGCAGCATAGGGATCCTGAAAGACCATGCCGAGCTTGCGGCGGAGCGTACGCATGGCGCGAGGCCGCAGACGCAGCAGATCGACGGGGCTGGCATCTCCTGCCGGGGTGTACAGCACTTCCCCGGCAGATGCCGCGGTAAGCCGCAGCATCATGCGGGCGACGGTGCTTTTGCCGGACCCTGACTCACCAACCAGGCCGAGGGTTTCGCCGCGTCTGAGGGTGAGCGAGACGTTATCGACTGCACGGACAGAGCCGTATTGCTTCACCAGGCCGAGAGCCTGCAGCAGCGGAGGAGCGGCAAGGTCGGTATCCATACCGGGGGGCACGACGTCAGAGTACCGAAACCAAGGACGAAAGCCCAGAAAGCACGCCCAAGCCGATGTGCTGACAACGCATGCAGTTGGCGACCACCGCGAGGCTGGCAGGCACTCTCCCAGCTGTGCCTTGTGATGGTCGCGGGCGGCAGAGCCTATAGGTCAGCCTCTAGGTCGTTTCGGTGAAGATGAGTCGCCAGCCCTGTTCGGTTTTTTCGAAGACTTCGGTGAAGTTGCCTTCCGCGTCGCCGCCGTTTTTTCGGGAACGGAGCAGCTTGTAGTGGCCCAGGGCGAGGGCGAAGTCGGGCCCGAGCTCCCGCACCTCGACCGAGCTTTGCTCCAGCGTGCCCATGGCGTCGTGGTTGGGGAAGCTGGTGTGATAGGCGGCACGGATGGCGCGCAAACCATGCACCGGGCCGTTCAGGATGGCTTCCGTGGTGTCGGCATCGTGAAAGTAGGAGAGATAGCCGTCCAGGTCGCCCTTGTTCCAGGCGTTTTCCTGGGCGATGACGACTTTGGTCACGTCCAATTGCTGCCGGCTGGCGGTATATAGCTGCTGGGCTGAGGTCCGGGCGATCAAGGAGGTGCCCATCGTGGCAAGGAGTCCGAAGAAGACGAAGCAACGGTGCATGGTGTGGGAAGCCCTTTGTGACCTCACATCCTACAAGATGCCGGCTACAGCGGAGAGGACGGCCTAGGGCACCGGTGGCACGGTGTTCCGCGGCAAAGCTGTTGTGTCGTCACGAACAATCTTCCAGCCGGCGGCGGTCCGCTCCAGCACAAGGAGGAAATAGCCGTCCGCATCCCCGCCGCCCTTCCCGGTGCGTTGGAGGTGGAAGTGCCCGGTGGCGGTGGCGAAGCGCGGATCAAGAGGCTGCACCGCAAGCTGGGTGAAGCTGAGGGTGCCCATGCTGTCGCGTGTGGGGTAGTGCGCCTTGTAGCCGGCCAACATGCCGGCGTAGCCGTGCTCGACGGTGCGACCGATAAAGAGGATGTCGGGGGCGTTTTTATAGCCCTGGGCGAAGGCTTCGAGGTCGCCGCGATTCCAGTCTGCCGCCTGCCGGGTGAGCAGAGCCCTGATGGCGACGTCCTGGTCTTGCGCTGTAGCGACGGAGGGAATGACGGCGAGGAGCAGGCTGAGCGAAAGGAGCGGGTTGGGACGCAAGGAGACCTCTCGGGCGGGGATGGAGAGCGGAAAAGTAGAATCTTCTCATGGCGACGCGACAGGTCCATGCCGTATGCACGCACGACTGCCCGGACTCCTGCGGCGTCCTGGTGACGGTGGATGAGCTGACCGGTCGCGCGGTAAAGGTGGCGGGCGACCCCGCGCACCCGGTGACCCGCGGGTTCCTGTGCGGCAAGGTGGCCCGGTACCTCGACCGCGTGTATTCGCCGGAACGCTTGCTGTACCCGATGCGGCGGAGAGCGGGTGTGGCGAAGGGGCCGCTGCCGCAGGGGCAAGAGGCCGCGGCCTTTGAGCGGATCTCCTGGGACGAGGCGCTCGGCGAAATTGCGACGCGTTTGCAGCGGACCAGCGACGAGCATGGGCCGGAGAGCATTTTGCCGTACAGCTATGCCGGAACAATCGGGCAGTTGGGATTCGGCTCCATGGACAGGCGGTTCTTTCATCGGCTTGGCGCGTCGCAGCTGGACCGGACCATCTGCGCAAGCGCGGGCACCGCGGCGCTGAACAGCGTGTACGGGACGCGGCTGGGAACGGCGCCGCAGGACTTCGCGCACGCCGGGCTGGTGATCGCCTGGGGCGCAAACATCCACGGAAACAACATCCACCTGTGGCCTTTCATCGAGCAGGCACGGCGAAACGGGGCGCGGCTGGTGGTGATCGACCCGTACCGGACCCGCACGGCTGCGCTGGCCGATACATGGCTGGCGATCCGGCCCGGCACGGACGGCCTGCTGGCGCTGGCGATGATGCACGTGTTGTTTCGCGAGGGGCTGGCCGATGTGGGGTACCTGGAGCGTTGCGTCGCCCATTGGCAGGCACTGCGATCCCATGCACTGCGGGCGGAACACCGGCCGGAGCGAGCGGCAGCGATCACCGGCCTTTCCCTGGAGGCGATTGAGGCGTTGGCGCGGGCCTATGGAGAGGCAGGGCGCGAGGGCCGGAAGCCTGCGGTGATCCGTCTGAACTACGGCATTCAGCGCAGCGAGAATGGCGGGACGGCGGCGCGGGCGGTGGCGATGCTGCCGCTGGTGACGGGGTCGTGGCAGCAGCGAGGCGGAGGGCTGCTGCTTTCCACCTCCGGGGCGTTTCCGTTTGCGTCGGCGCGCCTGCAGATGCCGGAGTTGATGCAGGCGAGCCCGCTGGGACGAGCGGCACGGACGATCAACATGAACCAGCTGGGGCAAGCGCTGACCGAGGTGGACGACCCCCCGGTGAAGGCACTGTTTGTGTACAACTGCAATGCCGCCGCGGTGGCGCCGGACTCGAACCGGGTGCTGGCTGGATTGCGCCGTGAGGACCTGTTCACGGTGGTGCACGAGCAGTTCTTCACCGACACCACCGACTACGCGGACCTTGTGCTGCCGGCGACGACCTTTTTGGAGCACAAGGAGCTGATGGGCGCTTACGGGCACTATGTGGCGCAGATCTCCGAACAGGCGATCGCGCCGCCAGGGGAGGCTCGGTCCAACGTGTGGCTGTTTGGGCAGTTGGCGCAGCGTATGGGGTTCGGGGAAGCGTGCTTCCGGGAGAGCGAAGAGGAGCTGATCGGCCAGGCGCTGGGAAGCGGGCATCCGTGGCTTGCGGGCGTGACGCCCGCGA
>CAXTRM010000197.1:0-653 GCA_964246625.1 uncultured Acidobacteriaceae bacterium | reverse complement strand
TGCGGGGAGCGCTATGCGCCGCTTAGGGCCCCGGCGGGGGTACGGGGGAAGCGGTGGGTGGGGGGGGTCCCCCCGGCGACGCTGCACGCGGAAAAACACAGGGCGCTGGCGCTGCCACGGAATGCGCAGGGCGAAACGTTGCCCTTCAGCGAGGCAAGCTGGTTCCGGACATCCGGCGGAAAGGCCCATGTGCTCCCCGTGCCCGTGTGGGAACCTGCGCAGGAGTCCCGCGCGCGGCAGTCCGAACAGGGAGAGGGCAGGCAGGAAGCCGACGGCAGCGCACAGCCGGGCAGGGACCAGCCGTTTCCGCTGGAGTTTCTGCCGCGCAAGGCGGACAACTACATGAACACGACCTTTGCCAACCTGCCAGGGCACCAGACAATGGAGCGGCGTACCGCGGGTGTGCTGGAGATGCACGAAGAGGATGCCGCGAGCCGGTCCATCAGGGCCGGAGATGCGGTAGAGGTGTTCAACCGCCGGGGGCGCATCGAGCTGGTGGCGCGTGTGGGCAGGGCCCTTGCGCCGGGCACGGTAGCGGCGCGGCTGGACTGGCAGAAGTTGTCGCCGGAGGGCAACAACGTCAATGCCCTGACGAGCCAACGCCTCACCGACCTGGGCGGGGGAGCGACCTTTTACTCCACGCTGGTCGAGGT
>CAXTRM010000196.1:0-6800 GCA_964246625.1 uncultured Acidobacteriaceae bacterium | reverse complement strand
AGGCACCGGCTCTACGAACGTGTTTGTAAGAGTTCCAGCATATTGCAATCCCCCAGGCGTACCTCATCAAAACGAGAATTAAAGAGTCGCATTCTCGTCAGTGATCCGGCTGAGCGAGCCGGACGGGATCGCTGCCGAGCCGCACTTTCCCACAACGACGTTTCTCGGTACCAACCACAGCTGCGGATCATCTACCGTCCGTGGCGTTCCAGACCTTGAGCCAGAACCTTCTTTACTTGGCATCTGCTGTAGTGCCTCTCATCAGTACTTGATAGACGCCACTCATCTTTGGGTCGGCCAAGCCGATCTGTAGCAGCTTGGATTGAATCTGTTGATGCACACGCTCTGCGTCAGGAAACGTCTGTGTCGTCCAGAAGCGTGCCTCGGGATCGAAGTACCCGATCTCCACCAGAAAGTCGACACCATACTCGTAAGCGTCCCCAGCAGTGTCGTCCAGGTCGCTTACCTTGAAGGATCCTTCCGGCTGGTAGGAATCGTGCAGACACCATTCGAGCATCCTGCTTAACTCGGCACGAGCTTGTTCACGGGTCGAATCGTCTAGCGTAGGCCAGGCGAGCCTCAGAATCTTGACCACGTCCCAGTTCAGATGATTTTCATAATGGCCGTCAAACCGGATACCCGCAGGAAAGTTGACTCCGTCCAACTGCAGAGTCCTCTTCGCAATCCGGTCCAAGTGGCTGACTTGCCCATGGAGGTCCGACACGACGTGGAAGGTTATGGCCATGTCGTCCATCTTCCAGACTCCACCATCCCGGTCGACCAGCCACTGACCCCAGTATCCCGTTTCGGGGTTCTGCCAGCCATTCACGAAGTTTCGTAACGCCGCTTCAGACTCAGGAGCGAAGCGATAGCAATCCGTAGGAGAGCTTGCGAACAACATCCTGGCGAGAGCCGAAAAAGTCTCATCCAGTTCTTCTCGGTTGAAGACTCCAGTTTTTGTGAAGTCGTCATGGAGATCAGCTTCGAGCTTCGCCGTAAGTTTATCCGGTGAGTCGACCGGGTTCAGATAGAGAAGTGGGTGCAAGGGTGTTCCTCGGCAAGCCTCCAACTTGTCTACCGAGTAGTACAGCTTGAGGTACCAGACATCGATACCTCGCGCCCAGCTGCCATCTGCGTCCTGCTGATCACTGGAGCCAAGCCTCCCAGGGTTGGAGTTGGTAAGGCTGCGCTGAAGTGCTTGGATTCTTATCTGGGTCGCCGCAAGGTCGGGCGTGAAGTTCTCTCGCCACCGGATTTCGCGGTACGTGTGCAAAGGGATCTGCATGTCGTCTCCCCCAGCTTCCTGCTTGCTGATCTCGCGCACAAGGGGTTTCAGTATCGGGTCCAACTGCTTCAGGCGCTTCGCACGAGCCATGGGGATCTCTGCAAAGTCCCAATAGAACTGGGCGCTCTCTTTCAAGCGGTGCGCTGGAGACGAGCCGGCAAGGGTACTTGGCGGCATCATAATATGAGTTCGAAAGATCGAGGCCGCGATGAACGCTCTCTTGAGCCGTTCGCGACTGAGATAGAGTACAAGCGCCAAGACCGCAAGGCTGACGAGAACAAGCAAGGTACGCCGGAACTTTCTCACGGCGCGATCATACGCTCCATCAGGTTGGGTCCTGCCAAGTCGGCTTCTCGTCACTTGCGCCTCGGTCGCTTCCCAAAACGGCGTTTCTCATTATCGATACCTGTCCAGCTATTCTTCAGGAATGGGGCTTCGGCGAATTTACCGGCAAGCGAGAGCGATGCGATGGCTAGCTTCTGGAGGCCTGATCTTTGCGACGTGTGGTTGCGGAAAGCCGCTGACCGACCTTAATAGGTTGGCTGCTGCTGGCTTTATCAACGATGCTGCACCGGTGACGGCGCACGTACATGTGGACGTGCATGCGCCAGTCGAGAGGGTCTGGGCGGTTCTTGTCGATTTGCCATCCTGGCCGAAGTGGCAACGTGGCATAGAGTCCGTGAGCGGTTCGCCACTTTCGCGAGATTCCGCCTTCGACTGGACTACAGGAGGTACAAGGATCCAATCGAATGTGCAAATGTTTGAGCCCACAAGCCGGCTGAGTTGGACCGGGAAGGCATACACCGCAAACGCAGTGCATGTGTGGACTCTTACTGCAGACCAGGGTTGCCGTGGATGAATCGATGGAAGGCCCGCTGATGGCCAAGCTCTTCTCTTCGCGGCAACTGCAGCAAGCTGACACCGATTGGGTGAATGCTCTCAAGCGACAGGCGGAAAGTGAGCTACCACGATATTGTGGTTCGTCCTGCGAAGTCGGCTTCTCGGAAGTGATCCGGACACTATTCTCAACTGGCGAGAACAGGCCGATGGACTCCTTTATGTGTCTGTGAGTGCTATGGCGATTATGCGTCGATCGAGAATTGTACGAAGTGCGTAGGCAGATGGTGCAGCGTCGGGGATTGCCTGCCGCTCCGAACACACGCTTTACTTGCTCGCCATCGTCGCATTGAATTGTTCGAAGAAGCTGTTGAACTTTTCAGCATCCATGTCGCCCGCAAACCGCAGCGGGTAGACCCTCTTGACGAGAATTTCGTTCGCTTCAGGCTGCGTTGATAGGATCTGCATGACCTCCGCGATGAAGTCCGCCAGCGGCATGGCGCGTGGGTCGGTGGCCTGTTGCTCGCCCAGCAGCTCGGTTTGCACGTAAGGAGGCGCCAGTTCCAGAACACGGACTGAAGTGTCCTTGAGCTGGTAACGGAGAGAGAGGGACCACGAGTGTATGGCAGCCTTCGTCGCACAATACGTTGGGGTGAGCGCGAGTGGGGTGAATGCCAAACCTGAGGTGACAGTCATGATCGTTGCCTCTGGCTGCTGCTTGAGGTGTGGGAGCAGAGCGGCCGATAGGTGCAAGGGACCGGTCAGGTTGGTGGCAACGGTGTCCATCGCATCGTAATCTGCGCCTTCGTTCAGGTTCTCCGGCTTCATGATGCCAGCCATATTGATCAGGACATTGAGCTTGGGATATTTTGCCGCAATCGCTGCTGCAAAGTCCTTGAGCTTACCGGTGTCCTGCACGTCCACAACCTCAGCATGCATGCCTGGGTTGTTATCGATCACTGCGTCGAGGGTCGCTTTACGCCGCCCCGCGATGATCACGATGTTGCCCAATTTGTGGAAGGCCTCGGCAAGCCCGCGACCGATGCCTGAGCCGCCGCCCGTAATGAGAATGGTGTTGTTTCCGTTGATATACATGCGTGTACTCTCCTCCTGCGTTACTTTAAGAGAGTCGCTCTCTCATGGGAAGTAGGCACTTGCTGGTGGGTGACGAACCCGGAGGTTAGAAATGCGAAAACTGTCTCAAATGCCCAAAGAGGATATTCCGGGCGAGGTGCGATTCCAATCGCCTGATGGTGTCAGTGCTTCGCCTGAGATTGATCGCCTGGTGGAAGAGATTATCGGCCGCGTTGCGGACAAATGGACCTTGCTTCTCTTGGAGGCTTTGGCACAGCATGGAGTGGTTCGATTTAGTCGCCTGGCGCAACTGGTCACAGGGATCAGCCAGAAGATGCTGACCCAGACTTTGCGACAGATGGAGAGTGATGGTTTCGTGATGCGAACGGTCTATCCGGTCGTTCCTCCGCGCGTAGAGTATGCCGTGACGGCCCTAGGCGAGAGCCTGGGAGCAGCTTTCTGCAGTGTGTGGCACTGGGCAGAGACCCACCATGCGGAATTGCAACAAGCACGTGCAGCATATCGGGAACGACTTGGTCTCACTGACTAATGCCTATAGGGGGTCGTCGAAGAAGATCGGCACCTACAGGGCAAGGCACTCATGGAGCATCGGCTACGGATTGGGTGGGATTAGTACAGGGTAGACGATGTTCTCGTCAGCCCTCGCGCGAGCTTGTGTCAGCGAATTGCTTCGGGGATTGGCCGACGTTTCGCCGGAAGGCCGTGCTGAAGGCACTTACCGAGTGGAAGCCTACATCGAAGGCGATCTCTGATATGGAGCGTGTGCCATTCCTGAGGGAGTTCTTGGCAAGAGCGATGCGCCAGTGAAGCAGGTAGTGCATAGGGCTCGTACCAAGCGTATTTTGGAACTGGAGGGCAAAACGAGAGCGCGAAGCGCCGCTCCGTCTTGCAAGGGTTTCTACCGTCCAGCCTCGTGCTGGTTCCGCGTGCATCAATCGCAGAGCTTTTGCCGTGACGGGGTGTTCTAGGCCAGCAAGCAGACCTGTGTTCGTGCTGTCCACGCGACGCGACTCATCACGCAGAAGCTCTACGAAGAGGATTTCCATCAGTCGTGGGATGACGAAGTCGCTCCCAGGCTCACATGCGGCGCTTTCCGAAGCGTTCATGTGAAGCAGGTTCTGGATGCGCTCGGATCGTCCTGATTCGCCGCGAACATGGATCAGCGACGGCATCAATTGGGTCAAGAGGCTTTCGTTTGCGGTGTCGAGCACGAACCTGCCTCCGCGCAGGAGTACTGGACGCTTCCTTCCACCTCCCAGGCGGATGACGCCGGTGCGCGAAGCAGCAAATGCCTTTTCACTGCTTTCCGCCGGAACTCTTGCATCTGACGCAAAACAAAAAGGGGTGTCCGTGCGTATGAGGATGAAGTCGCCTTGGTGTAGTTTCAGCGGTTCGGTCGCTGGTCGCACCAACAGGCATTCGCCCTCCACTACAGAGCAAAACAGCAGATCGTCCCTCTTCGGGAACGCGATTGCCCAGCGGCCCGCGGCAACGATCTTTCTCCAGCGAGTTGCCTTCGGGCGGAGTAGGCCGATGAGGTCGAGGAAGGGATCGGCAGCTTCGGGACGCCTGATAAACGGTTCGGGCTTCTTGCGCATAGATTGCAGGTCGATAGGTGGATACCCTACTGAATAGGTGATGCGCAGGAGACCTGCTGAGCACCAAAGGAGATTTTATGTCGAGCAATACGCACGGAGCACAATGGCAGGCCTACTCGGAAGCGTGGGCGGACATTACACCAGAGAAGAGAAAAGAGCTTCTGACACCCGTCGTCGCGGAGGACTGCTCTTTCGCCGACCCCGACACTGAGGTGCACGGCTTATACGCCTTCATCGCGCACATCGAGAAGTTTCAGCGAGACTACCCGGGAGCGTATTTCGAGACCCGCAAATTCATCGAGCACCATGGGCAATCTGTCGCAGAATGGATGATGCATGGCAAGGATGGGACCGAGTTTTTGCCCGGCACCAGTGTGGCTCGCTATGGTGAAGACGGCCGCATGACGCCTATCGCTGGTTTCTGGAAGCTGGCATGATGACCTCGGTTCTGATGCAAGCAGTCCGGAGTTGCATTCCGACCTGCACACGGTGTCTGTCCCCGCACGGATGCGCATCTGATCCCGTTGAGCAGCCCGCAAAGCCGTTGAGCAATCCGAACGTTCTTGAACGGTACACTCAGACCTACAAAGAACTGAGTTCATACTGCTATAGGCGATGCTTTGATCCGCGCGATCGACAGTTCAGGGATAGGATTCGAAATGCCTTCCACGATGACTTCACAAACTTTCAGCACACCTCGGCACACGACGTTTTACCTCGAGTGTGGCCCTAGCGACGGTCCGCTGATGATCTTCCTCCACGGCTGGCCGAGCATCGGTTTGCTGTGGCGCGCGCAGATGGACGCATTTGCCGCCGAGGGCTGGCATTGCGTCGCTCCTGACCTGCGCGGCTTTGGCGGCTCCTCCGCCCCTGCGTCTAGCGGCGCTTACACCATCAAGGAAGTTGTGGCGGACATGGTAGAGCTGCATGACCACCTTGGCGGCAAGCCTGCGATCTGGGTTGGTCACGACTGGGGTTGTGTTGCGGTCGGTGCGCTGGCAGCGCATCACTCCGAGCGCAGCCGTGGCGTCGTCCTAACCTCGCTGGCGTATCAGCCCGAAGGGCACGCGCTACGTACCATCGTCCCGTTGGTGGATCGCACGATCTACCCGGTAGACCAGTACCCGGATGGGCAGTGGGACTACTACCGCTACTACACCATGCACTTCGATGCTGCGGTCGCAGACCTCGATGCAGACGTGGCAGCATCGCTCGCATCGATCTTTCGTCCAGGTGATCCTGCTCAGGTTGGCAAAGTTTCACCGCAAGCGGAAGTCACGCGGAACGGAGGGCGTTTCGGCGCGGAGCACCGCGCACCACCAACCGAACCTGATCCAGCGCTCTGGCCGCCGGCTGACTTTGATGTGCTGGTGCAGCGATTTAGGTCACAAGGCTTTCGTCCATCCTGCGCGTGGTACGTGAACGACGATGCCGCCATCGCCTACGCTCAGCTAGCGCCCGAAGCCGGCCGCATTTCGCAACCGGTGCTTTTCGTGAACGGCGACTTCGATCAGATCTGTTCCATCAACGGTAATCGCCAGGGCGATCCGATGCACGCTGCTTGCGTAGACCTAAAGATTGTAAGTCTGCCTTCTGGACACTGGCTGCCGTTGGAATGCAAGCAAGAACTCGTTCAGGCCATCAGGTCCTGGATTCGGGGCAAACATCTCGATGGCGTCACTTAACAATGTCTTCGGCAGCAGCCGGTAGCACACGGGACCGCGCCTCTTAGTCGGGCAGTTGGCTTAGAAGCGGTCGCCGTCTGCGCAGAGGCAGCTCACTGCAAAGACCATTGGCTGGGCTCACTGCAGTGAAGCTCGCCAAAGCCCAAGGCACACGTGTCACGGGTCTCGCCTCCGGGCAGACGAAGCGATGTCTCGGGCGAAAACGCTTCACACTCGATCGCGTTCATCTCTACTTCGTCAAGAAGATTCAAGCCTCAATGACGTGGTGTCAGGGTTCACTAGGGAGGAAGTTTCCTCGCC
>CAXTRM010000195.1:4006-6805 GCA_964246625.1 uncultured Acidobacteriaceae bacterium | reverse complement strand
CCCGGGGGGCGGCACAGGCGACCGCTTCAACCTGTATGCCACGGCACCGGGCCTGCCCGCCGAGGTGGTGCTTTCGACCCATCTCGATACAGTTCCGCCGTTTCTGGGGCCCGCTCGTGAAGACAACACCTTTTTGTATGGGCGAGGTGTGTGTGACGCAAAAGGGATTGCAGCGGCTCAGCTCGCGGCGGCCAATCGGTTGCGGAGCAACGGCTTGCCAGTCGGATTGCTGTTTCTGGTGGGCGAGGAACGCGACTCGGCCGGGGCGGCGGTGGCCGATGAGCAGCCGCGCGGATCGCGCTTTCTGATCAACGGCGAGCCCACGGATAACCGCCTGGCCGTAGCCTCGAAGGGGGCGTTGCGTGTGGAGCTGCGGGCGAGCGGCAAGATGGCGCACTCGGCCTACCCAGAGCTGGGCGAGTCTGCCATCGACAAATTGCTGGCGACCTTGCGGGACGTCCAGGGTCTCCAGCTGCCGGTTGTGGAGGGGATCGGCGATACAACCCTGAATGTGGGATTGATCTCCGGCGGGCGAGCGCCCAATGTCATTGCAGACGCTGCCGAGGCTCACCTGCTGGTACGGCTTGTGGGCCCGGCCGGGGGGATACGCCGTGCGATCGTCGACGCGGTGGCCGGGCGCTGTGACGTGGAGTTTTCCCTGGAGTTGCCCTTTGTCCAGATGCGGGCTTTGGATGGATTCGACACCATGGTGGCCAAGTTCACGACCGACATCCCGAGCCTGACCCGGTGGGGAGAGCCCTTTCTGCTAGGGCCCGGGAGCATCCACACGGCGCACACCCCAGGGGAACGAGTCGCCAAGGCCGAGCTGCTGGAAGCGGTCGGCCTGTATGAACGGCTTGCAAGAGAGCTGCTGGAGAAGAGCTGATGGCGGCGGTACTGGAGAGGGTGGAACAGAGCCGGTCAACCGCCAAGCCATGGCGGTGGCTGGTGCCTGGGGCGGGTCTGCTCGTGGTTGCGACCGTGGTGGAGTTGCTGTACGTGACGGTGCCACGAGGAAACGAGGGAAGCGGGCCCGTGGACGCGCTGGTGGTGCTGGGCACGCCCGCGGACCTGCACGGTGAACTGACGCAGATGGAGCAGTGGCGCACCGACGAAGCGATACGGGAGTTCAAGGCCGGGAAGGCGCCCCGGATCCTGTTTACAGGGGGTCCAACGACACAGCAGTATGTGGAAGCGGATGTGATGGCCGCGTACGCCAGGGAAGAGGGCGTTCCCGAGGGGGCCATCCTGGAAGAGCGCCGCGCGATGACGACCATCCAGAACGTGGCAAATACCTCAGCCATTCTGAAGCGCCACGGATGGCACAGCATCGAGGTGGTAAGCACGTCCGAGCACCTTCGCCGGGCGGCAGTGCTGCTGGGTAAAACAGACCTTTCCTGGCGGGTACACGTGGCTCCCACACCAGGGCGCAGCCGCGTGCAGTATGCGGTGGGGTATGCGGAAGAGGCATTTGGAACGGCCGTATTGCGTTTGTTCGGCACCCGAGCCGAGCCTGTGCTGCATCTGCTCGCAAGGGTGCAGCACAGGGCGGCCTGGTGCGTTCGCTGGATCTACTACAGGATGCATGCTGTGCCAGGTCGAAGGTAGACAGCGCAGAGGAAGGCGCTTACGCCTTGCGTTGCGCGGCGGCCCGCTGCATGGACTGCTCGTTGCGTTGCGCGTAGATCTCGTCGTAGGTGCCCTTGCTTTCGGCAAAGCGCTGTGGGTGAACGCGGCTGACCAGGATTTCGCCTGAGGGTGGTGGGTCCTTCAACAGATCCATGGTTTCCGCGATGTAGTCCGCCAAAGGCATGGCGTTGGGGTCCGACACCTGATGAGCGCCCGTCAGCTCGGTTTGCGTGTAGGGCGGAACGAGCTCGATCACCTCAACGGGGGTACCCCGCAGCTGATAGCGGAGTGACTGTGTCCAGGAGTGGACCGCTGCTTTCGTCGCACAGTAGGTGGGGTTGGTCGCGATGGGAACGAAGGCGAGACCCGAGGTCACCGTCATCACAGTCGCTTGCGGCTGGGCAAGCAGCACGGGCAGAAGGGCTGCGGTGAGGCGCAAGGGGCCGAGCAGGTTGGTGGAGATGGTGGCCTCGGCGATGGGCAAGAAGTCGACCCCCGCCTTGAGGTCTTCGGCCTGCATGATGCCAGCGTTGTTAATGAGTACGTTGAGGTCAGGGACCTCGGCCTTGATCTCCGCGACGAAGCGCTGAAAGTCATCCGGGTTATCGATATCGAAGGGCATGGCCCGCATGCCGGGGTTGGCCTCAACGGTGTCATCGAGAACAGACCGCCGGCGACCGGTGATGATGACCTGATTGCCGGCCTTGTGGAAGGCTTCGGCGAGACCGCGACCGATGCCGGTACCGCCGCCGGTGATGAGAATGGT
Source organism: uncultured Acidobacteriaceae bacterium (assembly GCA_964246625.1). Lineage (GTDB taxonomy): Bacteria > Acidobacteriota > Terriglobia > Terriglobales > Acidobacteriaceae > Granulicella. The sequence goes on along the minus strand of CAXTRM010000195.1, from coordinate 4,410 downwards.
ATTACCAGTTGGCTTCATGGATTCCCTTTGTCAGGGATGGATGTGCCAGGGCGCGAGAGGATGCAGAGTTTGCGCGTTCCCGTCTCGCGGCTGGAAGGGGGTCAGGCGTGGGGCAAGCGATGCTCCCTGGCCCACAAGTCGACTTCGTCGCCGGCGACCAGGTGCATGGTCGCCTCGGCCCAGCGCCCAAAGGCCTCGGCGGCCTGAAGTAGGTGGACCCGGCCTGCATCGGCGGGCTGATCCGCGAGGGTTTGCACGTACATCATGCCGGTCGGGATGCCGGTTCGGGCGACCTCCGCCGCATCGTGGGACAGGCCCGACGGCAGCGAAGCGGAGGTGCCGGTCAGCTCGCGGATCGCCTCTTCGCAGAGGGCCATGAGCTGCGGATGGTAGGCAGCCGGCGC
>CAXTRM010000195.1:0-3996 GCA_964246625.1 uncultured Acidobacteriaceae bacterium | reverse complement strand
GGACCAATGCACATCGCAGTGCTCTTCGGCGGCAATGCGCTGACTCCGTTGACGAGCGTCTTCCAGGGAGGCCGACAAGACAGCGGGGTCGAGATCCTGGAGCTCGACCGTGGTCTCGAAGCCTGAATCGGAGGCGTTGGGAGCATGAGAGGAGGCGGTCATGGCGCTCATGGTGTCGGAGCTCTCCGGATGGGTTTCGGCGACTTCACGGAACTCCAGAACGAGACGGGCACAGGCCTCCGACGGCCTGCCCTTGTACTCCTGCTTCGTGAAAGTAACGGTCCAGCGTTCAACGCCCCGGGTGCCGGTAACGACGCCGAGTGGGGAGTGGGCGTGCTCCAGCGTGGGGCCGTCTTCGATGTGCAATTCGAGGTAGGCTGCAGCGTTCCGCTGCTCCTGGGCGGCGTCGCCCAGGCGGTCGATCTCGACGCCGCAGGAGCGCAGGGCGTCCTCAAGCGTGACGCCGTCGCGGTCGGTTCTGCCCCGGTCGGCCTGGATGGAGTGATTGCCGGAGAACGCAGAGGAACCAAGGAGGCTGCGGCCAAAGCGAGCCCCTTCCTGGTCGGCCCAGTCCACGATGCGAAGGGTGCAGGGAGGGCGGCCGTCGTAGCGGGCGGCGAGCGACTTCAGGGTTTCGAGCGCGACGACTACGCCGAGGCAGCCGTCCAGCCAACCGGCGCCAGGGGTGGAGTCGAGGTGGCTGCCAAGGATGACCGCCCGCTCGCTCGTCCCGGGGAGGGTGGCCCAGTGATTGCCGGCGGCGTCGCTGTGGTGTTCCATGGTGGGAAGCTGCTGGAGCTGCTGCTCGAACCAGTTGCGGGCCAACTGCCAGGTGGGCGACCAGGCGAGGCGTTGTGCGCCGTTTTCGTCGGAGGTGAGCTTGCGCAGCTCTTCGAGGTGCTGCAGGACGGCTTGCACATTGATCATGCTTACAGGGGACGCGATCGGGGGCGGAGTGGTTGGCGGGAGGCGGATCCGGACCGGTTTTGCACCGGTATCGAAGCAGTAAACTAGGAGTATGGCCGCCGAGTTCACGCATCTCCATCTGCACACGGATTATTCGCTTCTTGACGGAGCCTGCGACGTTGACAAGCTGGCCAAGCACCTGAAGGCGATCGGGCAGGGGTCGGCGGCGATGACCGATCACGGCAACATCTTTGGGGCGGTGCACTTCTTTGACGCCATGAAGAAGCAGGATCTCAAGCCCATCCTGGGGTGCGAGCTGTATGTGTGCAAGGAGGACGACCACCGGGGCAAGCCGGATCCGGAGTCCAAGTACAACCACTTTTTGGTGCTGGCCGAGAACGAGGCCGGGTACCGGAACCTGGTGCGGCTGACCTCAGAGGCGGCACTTCACGGTTTCTACCGTAAGCCGCGGGTATCAAAGAAGTTCCTGGCACAGCACACGGAAGGGTTGATCGGCTTTTCGGGCTGTCTGGCGGGCGAGATGAGCCAGCACCTGATGGCCGACAAGTACGAAGAGGCCAAGCGGGTCGGCGGTGAGTACGAGGAGATGTTTGGGAAGGGAAACTTCTTCCTGGAGATCCAGGATCATGGGTTGGACCCGGACAAGGCGGTGACGGAGGCCATGTTCCGGTTGGAGCGGGACCTGGGCATTCCGCTGATCGCGACCAACGACTCGCACTACATCGCGAGCGACGACGCGCGAAGCCACGAGGTGCTGTTGTGCGTGCAGACGGCCGACTCGATGAACAACCCGAAGCGGTTCCGCTTCGACAAGAACGAGTTCTACATCAAGTCCGCCGACGAGATGCACAGACTCTTCCGCCATGCGCCCGAGGTGTGCACCCGGACGATGCAGTTTCCGGAACGGTGCAATCTGGAGCTGGCCAAGGTTAAGAATCCGTTCCCGAAGTTTCCGCTGCCGGAGGGCGAGACGATTGACACCTACTTCGAGCAGGTGTGTCGGGAAGGGTGGAAGAAGCGCCGGGAGACCGCGATTGCGCACCTCCAGGAGCGGGGTATCCTGCGGAGCACCCTGGCGGAGTACGAAGAGCGGTTGAACCGCGAGATCGACTGCATCAAGAACATGAAGTTTCCGGGCTACTTCATGATCGTGTGGGACTTTATCCGCTATGCGAAGGAGCAGAACATCCCGGTGGGACCGGGGCGTGGCTCGGCAGCTGGGTCGCTGGTGGCGTATGTGATGGAGATTACCGACGTCGATCCGCTGCAGAACAATCTGCTGTTTGAGCGCTTTCTGAACCCGGAGCGCGTGTCGATGCCCGACGTCGATATCGACTTCTGCATGAACCGGCGCGGCGAGGTGATCGAGTACGTCCGGCAGAAGTACGGCGAAGACCAGGTCGCGCAGATCATCACGTTCAACACGATGGCGGCCAAGGCGGCGATCAAGGATGTGGGCCGGGCGCTGGAGATGCCGTACGGCGAAGTCGACCGGATCGCCAAGCTGATTCCGCCGACGATCGGCATCACGATCGAGCAGGCGCTGAAGGACTCGCCCCCGCTGGCCGCGGCGTGTGAAGCGGACCCGAAGATTCGGGAGCTGATCGAGACGGCGCAACGGCTGGAGGGCCTGGTGCGTGGGGCGGGTGTGCACGCGGCCGGCGTGGTGATTGCGCCGCAGCCGTTGACCGAGCTGGTGCCGGTGACGCGGACCAAGGACGAGGCCGTCGTCACGAGCTATGACATGAAGGCCGTCGAGAAGATGGGCCTGCTCAAGATGGACTTTCTTGGGCTGACCACGCTGACGGTGATCGATGACTGCCTGAAGTTGATCAAGGCCAACCAAGGCGAGACGATCGAGATGGCCAAGGTGCCGCTCGACGACCAGAAGACCTATGAGCAGGTGTTTCACAAGGCGCTGACGAGCGGGGTGTTCCAGTTCGAGTCGGGCGGGATGCGTGATGTGCTGCGGCGGTACAAGCCGACCTCGGTGGAGGACCTGACAGCGTTGAACGCGCTGTACCGGCCGGGACCGATCCAGGGCGGCATGATCGACGACTTCATTGAGCGCAAGTGGGGACGGCGGCCGGTGGAGTACATGTTCCCGGAGCTGGAGTTGATCCTGAAGGAGACGCTCGGGGTCATCGTGTACCAGGAGCAGGTGATGCAGATTTCGTCTGCCATTGCCGGGTACTCGCTGGGCGGGGCCGACCTTTTGCGGCGCGCGATGGGAAAGAAAGACCCGGCGGAGATGGCGAAACAGCGCGACATCTTCATGGCGGGGTCGAGCAAGAACAAACACCCGAAGGACACCGCGGGCAAGCTGTTTGACCTGATGGAGCAGTTTGCGGGGTACGGGTTTAACAAGTCGCACTCGGCGGCGTATGCGCTGCTGGCGTATCACACGGCGTGGCTGAAGACGCACTACCCGGTGGAGTTCATGGCGGCGTTGCTGACGAGTGAAACAAGCAAGCCGGAGAACGTGGTGAAGTACATCGGGGAGTGCCGCGAGATGGAGATCGCGGTGGTACCGCCGGATGTGCAGATCTCGGCGGCGGATTTCACGCCGGCCGGGGATGCGATCCGGTTTGGGCTGGCGGCGATTAAGAACGTGGGGCACAACGCGATCGAGTCGATTCTTCAAGCGCGAGAGCAGATCCGGAGCAGCCGCCTGACCGGTATGAGGGCAGTGCGGAAGGACGGCAACGACGAGACCGCCTTCGAAACGCTTTGGCAGTTTTGCGAAAAGGTAGACCTGCGGCTGATGAACAAGAGGGTGCTGGAGTCCCTGTGCAAAGCGGGCGCGCTCGATTCATTTGGGCGGCGCTCCCAGGTGATGGCGGCGCTGGACAAAGCGATGGAGCGCGCGCAGAAGTCGCAAAAGGACGCGGCAAGTGGACAGCACGGCCTTTTCGGATTGTTTGGCGGGGCAGAGGCCGACGGTGGACCTCCCCAAGCGGGAGACGCCCTGCCGGCGGCACCCGACTGGGACGAGTACACACGCTTGTCGAACGAAAAAGAGGTTCTGGGATTTTTCGTTTCGGGACACCCGTTGGACAAGTACCGGGA
>CAXTRM010000194.1:0-6851 GCA_964246625.1 uncultured Acidobacteriaceae bacterium | reverse complement strand
CACCATGAACTCATACGGCAACGGCTCACCCTGTACCTCCACCGTGACCCCGTTTGCGAGCAGCACCTGGTGCCCCGCCCGCCGCTGCCCCACACGATCGGGAAATCCTGCCAGCACCGCCAACAGCAGGGCGTCCTCGCCGCCCCGGTCCTTGGCATCCGGCCGCAGCAACCGGCGCAGCTGCCGTATCTGCCGGTCTGCCCCTGGCCCCGGCACCTCGTCCAGCGCCACCTGGAGATCCGTCGCTGCAGGCCGTACGCCCGATCCCAGCAGCGCCGCCACGTGGATGCCGGCGTACGGCACCCCGCGCCTCGTCGCCTCCAACAGCAATCGGGCCAGCCGCGGCGACACAGGCAGGGCCGCCATCTCCCGTGCGTCCTGCCCCTCCGCCCGAAGCCTGCCCAGCAACCCCTCCGCATGCTCGAGCGCCTTTGCCGGTGGCTCGCTCAGCCATGGCAGCTCCTGCGCATGGGTCCCTCCCAGCGCGCGAAGCGTCAGGCACAGCCCGGACAGATCGCTGCGCAGGATCTCCGGTGCCTCATGGGTAGGCCGCTGGGCGAAATCCTCCTGCGGGTACAGCCGCACGGCCGTTCCCGGTCCCGTCCGCCCCGCCCGGCCAGCCCGTTGTACCGCCGAGGCCTGGCTCACGCGGCGCACCTCCAGCGTGGGCAGCCCCGTCCACGGCGAGTGCGATGCCTGCCGCGCCAAGCCACTGTCCACCACGGCCGTGACGCCTTCAATCGTCACACTGCTCTCCGCGAGGTTGGTGGCAAACACCACTTTCTGCCGTAACGACGGCGCAAGCGCCCGGTCCTGCTCCTCCGGCGGCAGGTCGCCATGCAACGGCAGCGCAACCCCTCCCACTCTCTGTAAGGCGGACTCGCTCGCCCGCATCGCACGCCGTATCTCGGCGGCCCCGGGCAGAAACACGAGCACATCGCCACGATGCCCCTCGGCGAAAAGCGCCTCAAGCGCACCGCGAACCTGCTCCTCCAGGGGCGCCGCCGAGTACGGCTGGTATCGTACCTCCAACGGAAACGCCCGGGCCGCCGCGTGCAGCACCGGGCAGCCCCCCAGGTACGCCGCAATCGGTCCCGCATCGAGGGTTGCCGACATCACGATCAGTTTCAGCTCGGGGCGTCGCTCCTGCAGTCGCTTCAACAGCGCCAGCGCAAGGTCCGTCTCCAGGTGACGTTCATGGAATTCATCCAGGATCACGGCATCCACGCCGCGGAGATCCGGGTCGCTGAGCAGCCTCCGCGTCAGCACGCCCTCGGTCAAAAACCGCAAACGCGTTCGCGGCCCGCTCACCGTCTCGTAGCGGACATGGAAGCCGACCGTCTCGCCGACCGGCTCCCCTCGCTCCGCAGCCACCCGCCGCGCCGCCAGTCGTGCCGCGATGCGCCGCGGCTCCAGTACCAGCACCTCGCCCCGCACGAGGTCCAGGAGCCATGCCGGCACCCGCGTCGTCTTGCCCGCGCCCGGCGCCGCCTCGATCACCAGGCTGTGTCGTTCCTGCAGGACACGGCCGATCTCGGGCAGCAGGGCGTCGATGGGCAGCGCGGGACGCAGTCCGCCCAGGCCCGTCATCTGGTCACAGCCAAAAGGGCGCCGTCCTTACCGGCCGCCATACACCGCGCGGTACACCTCGCGGTTGCGCATGATGCTCTGCACATAGTCGCGGGTCTCCGTATACGGAATGGACTCCACCCACTCCGGAATGTCCTTGTAATCGCCGCTCCCAATCCACTGCCGCACAGGCGCGTCGCCCGCGTTGTACGCCGCCAGGGCATACTCCACCTGCCCACCGTAGTGGTCGATGTTCTGCCGGAGGTATGCCGTCCCCAGCCGCAGGTTCTCCGTCGGATCGAACAGCTCGTTCGCGCTGAAGCGGCGCTCGCCCTGCTGTTTGGCCAGCATCTTGCCCGTTGACGGGAGCAGCTGCATCAGTCCGTATGCGTTGGCCCGGCTTACCGCGCCCGGGTTGAACTCCGACTCCTGCCGCACCAGCGAGGTCACCAGGTACGGATCCAGCCCCTGCGTCTGGGCATCGCTGGCCAGCTGCGGCCAGTACGGGCGCGGAAACACGAGCTGCCAGTACGCGATGGGCACCTCGGCTACCGGCAGCGAGAAAAACGGCACCTTGCTCCGTTTCATCGCCTGGAGCGCCCGCGCATTCTCACCGAAACTCTGGTAAATCTGCGCCTCGGCCAGCGCACTCCACTGTCCCGAGCTGGGGCTCAACTGCAGCTCCGGCCGGATAAACTCGTTCAGCGCCGCATTGGCCAGCAGCTTCGCCTTGATCAGGTGGGGATCGTCCTCCGGGATGGCATCGATCAGGTGCGGATCTTCCACAGCCCGCACCGATGCCAGGATCGGCGACGGCTCCGCCGCCGGGCGGGTCCCCAGAGCCGCGATCCGCTGCCTGGCAAGCATGGCGTAGTAGCTGTTGACGTAGGCCTCATTCAAGGCCTTGTAATAGTTCAACGCCTGGCCGGGACTGGCCTCTGCTTCCTCGTACAGGCGGCCCCGCCAGTACAGGGCGCCCGGAATCTCGGTACCACCGGGGTAGTTGGTGATCTGTTCATCGAACAGTCGTGCTGCATCCGGCATGCGCCGCAGCCGGTAGTTCAGCCACGCCGTTCGCCAGTGCGCGCTGGGCGCATACGTGCTGTGCGGAAAGTGACTCACCAGCGCACCGTAATCGGCAACCGCATGGGTCGGATCGCGCTTGATCAGGTACATGTTGCCGCCTGAGTACAGCGCCTCCTCCAGCCAGCGGCTGTTCGGGTACTGCTGCAGCATCGTCTGCACCAGTGTGTCGTGTTCCCCGCTGTTGCCCTCGTTGCGCGCCAGCTCGGACTGCAGGTACATCTTCAGCGCCGCGGTGTCGTCATTGGTGACCGGCAGGTGCTCCACATCGCTGCGGCTCAGCTTCTTGAGCCGCAGGTCGCACACCGCGGCATAAATCTCCAGGGCGTCGCGGTCGGCCTGGGTCAGGGTCGACTCATTCTGCTGCAACCCCCTGTACTCCACCTCGGCCTGCCCGTACTGCTTGGCGTTAAACATCGCGTCGGCGTGCTGCTTCTTTTCCCCTGCAGTCAGGGGCACATTCATCACCGCCAGCTGTGACTTCGCATTGGCGGCTTCGCTGGTCAGCGGGTCCTGGAGGTAAATGCCTCGGTAGATCGTCGACGCGGCCCCGGCGTTTCCGGACATCTGGTACGCACGGGCAAGCGCGGATCGCAGGTCCAGATGGCTTCCCAGGGATCCCGCCTGAAGTGGCTCCAACACCCGAAGCGCATTCGCCGGATCGTTCTGCGCCAGGTAGGCGTTGGCCAGCAGCACTGGCGCCTGCGGGGTAAACAGGCTGTCAGGATGCCTCTCGTCGAACCGCGTCAGCAGCGATACTGCGTCGGCAGGGTGGCCGGCCGACAAGGCCGCCTGTGCCCCAAGGTAGTCGGCATAGTCGCCCAGCACGTCGCCAGCGCTCCCTGCGGTGTGGAAGGCACTCTGCGCGTCGCCGTAGCGGTGATCCAGGGCCAGGGCATGCCCTACCGCGAGGTTCGCCGTAGCCGATGCCTCCCCGGGATGGTTCGCTGCATACGCCAGCACGCCGCTGTACGCCGTCGCTGTCCTCGAGGTCAAAAGCTGCTGAGCCATGGGCCGCAGCGTCGCCGACGCCACAAAGGCGCCGCGCAGCCGTCGGGACTCGGCCGTGGCATGTTCCAGCACGGGATGGTGCGTCGGCACGCCCCGCAGGGAGGCGCGGACCGAGGCCCTGCCCAGCACCGCACGTCCGCGGCCACCACGCGTACTCGTCACATGCGCCACCGCGTGCCTGAGGCTCGCCGGACCCTTCGCCCTGGCCGTCACGTGCTTTCTCGACGCTGTCGCCTGCCCTGTCGTGTTCAGGACCATCGCTGCTGCCAGGAGGAGCAGGCTCAACCGGCTGTTTTCCATGGTGTCACCCCAGCTAACTCTACGACCGAGACCCGCCCGGCTCCAACTACCGCACCTTCTTGGAATCACCGGAGATACACCGCTTCGGCCCTGCTCCAGGCCCTCGGTGTGCTCTGTTTCCAGACTGCTCCTGCCCCGCTGCCATCATCCAGTACACTTAAGGGGTATGGCGGCACAGAGTACACCCATCATCGATCCCGAGCAGAGGGAGCGCGCAGCCGCTCCTGTCCCGTTCGATCAGCATCCGGATGTCGCTCTGGTGGAACGAACCAAAGCCGGCGACACCTCCGCCTTCGAACAGTTGGTGCGTCAATATGACCGCCAAATCTACCGCACAGCCCTCCACATCACCCAGAATCGCGAAGACGCCGAAGACATCACCCAGGATGTCTTCTTCAAGGCCTTCCAGAAGCTGGAGCAGTTCCAGGGCAACTCGAAGTTTTCCACCTGGCTCGTGCGCATCGCGGTCAACGAAAGCCTCATGCGTCTGCGCCGCCGCAAAACCTCGAAAACGGTCTCCATGGACCAGGACGTCGAAACCGACGAGGGGGCGATCCCGCGGGATTTCGCCGAGTGGCGTCCCAATCCGGAACAGATCTTTTCGCAATCCGAACTCGGCGACATCCTGAGAAAGACCATCGCCGGCCTGCCGCCAGGTTTTCGCACCGTTTTTACCCTCCGCGACATCGAAAACCTGTCAACCGAGGAGACGGCCGAGGCGCTCGGATTGAGCGTTCCCGCCGTCAAGTCGCGACTGCTCCGGGCCCGCTTGCAACTGCGTGAACGGCTTAGCCGCTACTTCCGGAAGAGGAAAGAGGGCTCGCAGTGAACTGCACCGAGTTTCTAGCTAAACTGACCGACTACTTTGACGGCCAGATCGACCCAGCCCTTCTTCTTGAGGTCAAAGAGCATCTCGGTTCCTGTCACCACTGCGAGGTGGTCGTCAGTACGACCCAGCAGACCATCTCCATCTACCGGCACCACCAGCCGTACGACTTCCCGCAAGACCTTTCCGAGCGCCTCCGGGCGGCCGTGATGAAGCGTTGCTTCGAAGTGGCGCCCGTGCAGCCGGAAAAGCGGGGTCGCGCGGCAGAGGTCACCCAGCACCTCCCATCTCAGCGTTAAAACATGGTTCAAACCGCGTTTAGAGCACGCAAAAACGAACAAAAAAGCGCTCCCGAAGGAGCGCTTTTCGCTTCTCCGAACCTCTTACTTCACCACCTGCTGAAACAGGGGCGAGCTCAGCAGCGTCGCAAACTGCCCATCGGACGAGGAATAATCCACTGTCAGCGTCCCTGAGTTCGAATCGATCGAGGTCTCGTCCAAAGCGGACTTTTCAATGGGCGATCCACTGGTTTTCTTCAGGATCATCACACCCTTCATCAACGTCGCCGCGGTCGCCGCGGTGACGGAATCAGACATCACCACAGCCATGTCGAACCGTACGCCGTTGCCGAAGTCCATGGTGTAACGTGCTGATTTCATACGGTTTTTTACCGTATCGTAGTCGGCAAGCTGGGCAGCTTCCCCGAGCACGCTCCGCATCATGGTCTGGGTGCCCTTCTGGTCGAGCAGGCTCCACACGGGGCGGGTGTCGACCGCATTCATCTCGCCCATCATCTCCCCATTTTGCAGGAAGTTGGCGGTCAGGCCATCCCGCGCATCCAGGGCCGCCTTCACGGCATCCCGGTCCCCGAACGCCATCGTGGTCTGGTTCAGGAAGACGACGCTCATCCCTGCCGCCCCCATCGGGTAGATGGTATTGTTGCGCAGGGCTGTGGTTTTAATCTTGTTCTTGGTGAAGTAGTTAAGGATGGCCTGGGTTTGAAACTGCCCCTGCGCCACCCCCATGATGCGGGTGCCCTTGTCGGCGCGAAAGGCCACAAACGCGAGCGTATCCGCGTCCTGGTCGATCTTCAGCCCGGAGTTCTTCAGGGCGCCCTCCAGCCGCTTCAGCTCCGGAGGCAGCACGCGATCCTTGAGCTGCATGGCCGCCGGTGAGTTCTGCATCGAGCGGTAGTCGACGACGATGATCTGCTGGACGTCCTTCGGGATGGAGGCCCGCGCATCGCCACTCAACTGGGCCGCATGCGCTCCCGTACCCATCAGAAGGGCTACCACCAGCGCCTTGCCTGTCAACCTACTCGCTCCCCGAAGTCCCATGATCACCTGTTCTGCTCCCAAAAACCTGCTGCTCGACACGATCCATACAGCTTCTGCTGCCCCAGTATCCCGTGTGGCGCCACTCCGCGCCATTCACCCAAAGGGTTACCTTCACGGCCAGGCGAGCGGCTCCCGCAAACGCCGCTCCAACACCTTCCGGCTCGGGTCGAATCCTACGATTTGACGAACCCAGGCGGCATTCGGCTCATATGCCTCTTCCGGGATCAGCCCGATGAGTTCGCCTTCGGCGATCGCCCCGCCATGACGATGCACCAGCTCCGAGACCAGGCTGTGCACACGGGATACGGGAGTTTTAGAAAAATCGGTGATGTTCATGCTGACCTGGGCGCGACCGTTGGCCAGCACGCCCATCGCCTTGAGCCCAAATAGCCCGCCATTGGCCGCGCGGACCTCTTTTGCGACTGCTCGGGCCAGGCCGACGTCCGGCGTTTCCCCGTCGGTCTGGAGATAGATGTTATAGGCAATCAGGAACTTACGGGCTCCCACGGCGCTTGCGCCCGCCCTGTGGTGCAGTTCAGGGCCGCCGATGTCGGGTCGGCGAGTCGGATCCTTCACAGCATCCCGCAGAAGACCCTCAAACTGGCCGCGGCGCAGGTTTTCAAGGTTGACCCGATCAGGCCGCGTGGCCGCTGCCTCGTAAAAGTACACAGGCACGCCAAAGCGCTGCCAAATCGCTATACCAGCCTGCCGGGCAAGCACGGCAC
>CAXTRM010000193.1:0-6907 GCA_964246625.1 uncultured Acidobacteriaceae bacterium | reverse complement strand
GTGTGGAGTAATCCTGCCGGCTGGGCCAGCTGAGGCCGCCCTTCCCCACTCAACTTCCGCTAGCGGCGTTTAGCAGTACTAATACTGTCCTTGCCTTCTGAGCACTCGCTGAGTGCATTGGCCTGTTTTCATCAAACGACTCTGCTAAGCCTCGGCACGCGAAATCCACTGCTCAGCAGGGACTTGCATTTGATTGTGACAGGGCGGAGTGAGCCACATTTACTCCGCTGCTTGGCTTTCGAGCTCATTATCATCAGGTATGAGCAAGATGATGCGAATTGGAGAGCTCGCCAAGCTTGGGAATGTCACTCCACGTGCTGTCCGCTATTACGAGAGCCTTGGCCTGATTCCTCCGGGTAAGCGCGAGGGCGCGGGGCAGCACCGCTATCCTGAACAGACGATTGCACGCCTTCGGAAGATCGATCAGTTAAAAGCTCTTGGTCTGAGTCTTGATGATATCGGCAAGGTGATTCACCTTTACTTCGAAGATCCGACCGGCAAACGCGCCAAGCTTAAGGTTTTGGAGATCCTTCGTGGTCATCTTGCCGAGACTGACATACAGTTGGCTTCGCTCACTCGTTTCCGCTCCGAGTTAATGGATCATATCAAGCGTTTTGAAGGTTGGCTGGACTCGTACGCCGGATAGGATTACGCTTAGACAAACGTAACGTATACGTAAACTTTACGTTAATGCGAGGCGATCTATGAGCAAACGTATTGGATGGGTCGGGCTCGGCAAGCTCGGGTATCCCATGGCTCTGAATCTGCTTGAGCACCAATACCAGCTCACGGTGTACAACCGAACCCGAGAGAAGGCCGAGCCGCTCGCCGGACGTGGAGCACAGATAGCAACTGATCCTTTGCAGGTAGCAGATCACGGCGGCATCGTTGTGTCGATTCTCTGGGATTCTGAGGCAACCGAGAGTCTTATAACGCCTGCCTTCCTTGCGCGTATGGAAGGCGGAATACACATCGGCATGTGCACCGGCTCACCCGAGGCCGCGAAGACGTTATCGAAGCTGCATGCAGACCACGGTTCCTCGTATGTAGAGGCTCCGGTCTTCGGTCGCCCTGAAGCGGTCATGGCGCGTCAACTCGCCATTACTTATGCCGGTTCCTTTGAGGCAAAGAACCGCGTAAAGCCCGTACTTACGGCCATGGGTGGCTCTGCGCTCTTCGATATGGGAGAACAGCCGGGTACTCCCAACGTGATCAAGCAACTCGGAAACTTCCTTACCATCTCGGCCGCACGCTCCCTGGTGGAGGGCCTTGCGATTGCGGAGAGTGCAGGCGCGGATGCGATGGCCGCGGTGAAAATGCTCACGGAGACGCTATTTCCTTCGCCAATGTATTGTAGCTACGGTTCGGCCATCGCGGAAAGAAGTGTGTCATCAACACGTCTCCGATTCCCGCCAAGGACCTTGGCCTTTTCCAGCAACTAGCTGAAGAGGCCGTTCTGCCACATCCCATCACGCAAACACTGCTTCGGCTGACAAGTGAAACGAATCGATAGTGGCTTAGCTGAAGGCGTTCTTCAACAACTAGGTCTCAGACACGAGGACATGGGATGAGAGCAGCATGGTATGAACGAAATGGAAGCGCACGAGACGTGCTCATGGTCGGGGAACTTGACAAGCCCGTCGTGGAACCCGGCAAAGTTCTGGTGAGAGTACATGCAGCCGGCGTGAACCCGTCGGACACCAAACGGCGAGCACGCGTAGCCCTCCTCCCGGGAAATAGGCAACAGATTCCGCACCAGGATGGTGCCGGTGTCATCGAGGAAGTCGGTGAGGGCGTCTCTGCTTCCCGACTCGGACAGCGGGTCTGGATCTACGAAGCTCTGGTCTCGGGAAAATCCGGGTGTGCTGCGGAATACATCGTCGTTCCAAGCGGAAATGCGGTCGAAATGCCTGAGAACCTTCCGTTTGACGTGGGAGCATGCCTTGGCGTGCCAGCCTTAACGGCGCACCGTTGTGTATTCTCGGGTGGTCCAGTGACAGGCAAGACCGTGCTCGTGACCGGAGGCGCGGGCGCTGTCGGTGTTCATGCTATCCAGTTCGCGAAGTCGGGGGGTGCCAGGGTGTTCACAACCGTTAGCCGTCCCGAGCAAGCGCTCGTAGCAAGCGCTGCAGGGGCAGATCTTGTGGTCAATAGATATGAAGAGGATGTGGTGGCTCGAATCCAGGAAAGGGCGGACACCGTAGGAGGTCCAGCCGTCGATAGGATTGTCGATGTCGCGTTTGGCGAGACACTTGCCTCGTCGGTCAAGCTGCTCAAGGTAGGCGGCGTGATTGCGACCTACTCCTCGGACGCGCAGCCGGAACCAACCCTTCCATTCCTGCCGCTCCTTTTCCTCGATGCAACCATCCATTTTGTGAACGTGTACATGATGTCGCGAGAGGCGCATGAGAGCGCGATTGCGGCAACCACGGTGGGCCTCAGAGGGGGTTGGCTCAAACCAACTATCGCGTCTCGTTTCCCACTCGATCAGATTGTTGCGGCTCATGAGGCATCAGAGTCCGGAAAGAGCATCGGTAAAGTTGTCATTCACTTGGGCTAGTGACAGGATCGTCGCAGCCATAATGCCGCTTGGCTAAGCTCCCCCGAGAACTTGTTCGAAGCGATTACCGCGAAGACAATGAGGCTGATAATGGACTTCCCGCTATACCGACAGGCCTCTCAACATTTGGGTTAGTACCGGGAAGTCGCATTATGGGAAGTGATCCAACCTGGAGCAATCTCGATGCCAGATCCCCGGGTCAACTTCCCACAACGGCGTTGTGAAGACTTAGGTTCCCCTATATTGCCCAGGTGAAAACCTTGCCTTTCGCGATTCCAGTAGAAGTGATTTGTTGGATTCGAGATGTCTTCTCTGAGGTGAACGGCCGCGTCTCTGCCAAGCTGGGAGAATGCCAACAACCCATGAGACCTCTTTGGACATGTCGCTGATCGAAGAGGTGTCCCAGTATTCCGCACCTGTTCGCTTTTCATCCGGGTGGCTGGTCCGCCTAGAGACGCATTTTCGAGGTGGAGGGCGTTATTGGGGGACGCTGATATTGGCGTCCGCATCGTGTTTCGCTGCGCGGGTGTCGTTTTGCAAACAAAGAGCGCGCTGATCCAATCAAAGCGACTCTATCCTACTGAGGCGCGACCAACCGCGGAAGACCATCCTCTGGATTACATGGTCGGGTTTGGTCGACTGCTGCCGGTGGAACAAGAATATAAATCGGCCGTAAAGGCTAGAACGTTCTCCTTCAAGGACACTTCGCGGTATCGGGCGCTTGAGTTCCAAGGCGAACAGTACGAAGCGACTCTCGGTTATGAAGGAAAGACAAAAGTTCCGGTCCACTACCTCCTCTATAACCCAGTCCAACTGCCTCACACTGTCACTTATCCAGTTGATGCGGGGCAGAATCAGGTGCACGGTGTGACTCGAAGGATTGGAGCACGCGTGATATCCGCCCTGTCACTGGACGAGAAGTTGAAGAAGAAGAGTCATCTGAAAGATGACAATCCAGCTTTCAATCAGCTGTGGAAGCGTACATCCTCTGACAGACACCACCATGGTCGTTAGGGTTTCCATCGCCGATCTGGTGCTCAGGTGCAAGGAAGGCCATGTCGCTGGCGTGAACCCGATGAACGATGAAGCGCTGTTCACAGCCTTCAATCGCCGGTCTGGTCCAATCTACGCAGCTATCCCGATCACGATCGATGCACCTACGGACGCGGCAACGGAGCTGACGGATCAATGACGAAGAGTCGGCTTTTCGCCTGTCACGGAGCGGAAGTTGTCGAGGCTGGTTTTAGGGATCACTCTCGACGAACTATCGCAATCGATCCGCGACGCAGTGCAGATTAAGCCAGTGGAGAGCTAAATTAGAGAATTACTTCGACTTGAAGCGCATAGAATCGCAGCATGTCATCCAGGTCGATCCTGTTTTCAACAACCTGCACGCTCGTGCTGTTCGCGTGCACCGCTGCCGCTAGGGCTCAGCAGGCAGGGGTGTCGGGTGTAGTGACTGACATTCAGGGCCGGGTGATTCCGGGTGCCTCCATTGTGCTAACGCAGGAGAATACCCAGTTCTCCCGTAGTGTTGTGGCGAACCGAAGTGGTGAGTATGCCGCCTCCCTCCTTAGCAACGGAACGTATAGGGTCACGGTGACAGCACCGGGCTTTGCCGCGCTGCAGCAGTCCCACATTGTCCTGCAGACCGGCCAGCAGTTGGCGTTGAACTTCGCGCTGAAGCCGGGAGGGTCTGCCGAAACGGTGAACGTCAGCGGCGAACCGGAACTGCTGCAAACGCAATCGGCATCGGTGAGCACGGTCATAGACCGCGCGTTCGCGAACAATTTGCCGTTGAACGGACGCAGCTTCGATACGCTGTTTCTGCTGACGCCCGGCGTCACGCCCTCGCCCACCAACAATCAGGGCAGCTACGCCGTGAATGGCCAGCGCACGGAAGGCAACCAGTACTATATCGACGGCGTGAGCGCCAACATCGCTGGGAGCAACACGGCCGCGGACCGCTCCGGCGGTGGGCTCGGGCTGGGCGGCACAAGCTCTACCGGCGGCACAAACGCACTGCTTTCGACCGATGCCCTCCAGGAGTTCCAGGTGCAGACCGCCACCTATGCGCCGGAGTACGGCAGATCGCCGGGTGGTGAGTTCGAGATCACCTCACGCAACGGCACCAACGGCTTCCACGGAACGGCGTACGACTACTTCCGCAATGAAGCGCTCGATGCCAACAACTGGATCAACAACAATCTCGGCATTGCGCGCCAGCCGGAGCGACAAAACGACTTCGGCGGAGTGTTCGGCGGGCCCCTGTGGCACAAGCACACCTTCTTCTTTTTCTCCTATGAAGGCCTGCGTTTGGTGCAGCCGGAAACGATCGTGAACACCACGCCCTCACTGGCCACCCGCGCCCAGGCAGTGAGCGCGATCCAGCCCCTGCTCGCGTTGTTTCCTGTGCCGAACGGACCGGAGATCAGCAACACGGGGGTGCCGGTGACCACGTGCGCGGCAGCCGGATGCACACCCTCCGGCTTCGCGGAGCTCAACAGCGTCAGCTCGAACCCGAGTGCGATCGACGCTACAGCCCTGCGCATCGACCATCAGTTCAACGACAAGCTGCGCCTCTTCGGGCGGTTCGACTATGCCCCAAACAGTGGGACCAACCCGAATGGCATCTCACCGCAGGCCCGGCAGTATAAGCTCAATACCTTCACGACAGGTTTGACCTACGTCGTTCGGCCCAACATCACCGATGACCTCCGCTATAACTACAGCCAGAGCGCCGCGCTCACGCTGGAAGAGTTGCCGGCCAGCGTCGGCATCTCCAACGACACGTATGGCAGCTACCTTCCGGGGCACACCATCAACAACGGATATGTGCAGACCGTGCTGTCGTTCAACGACCAGTTCAGCTACATCGTGTGGGGTCTGAACTCAAACAACCAGCAGACGCAGTGGAACGTTGTCGACAAGCTGGCCTGGTCTGTGGGGAAGCATCAACTCGGTTTCGGGGCGGACTACCGCAGCCTCACCAGCACTACGGCAGGGACGCCAGCGTTTGAGGGTTATACCATTACCAGTCTTTCCGATCTGAACGCCGGCACCCTTTCTGCCGTTGATCTAGGGGTTTCGGCGGCGAATGTATACCGCTTCCCGGTGCTGGGACTGTATGCCGAAGACACATGGCGCGCGACGCAGTCTTTGGTGCTCACCTATGGCGCTCGCTGGGATTTTGGAGGCTCGCCGGACTTCCTTGCAGGTCCAAGCCCGTTCACAGTCACCGGCTTTTCCGACGGAGCCACACTGGCGCTTGCCCCTTCGGGAACACCGCTGTACCACGCGCAGAAGACCAATGTTTCGCCGCGGCTCGGCATTGCGTACACGTTGCATGGTACCGCGAATGCGGCCACTGTTCTGCGGCTCGGTTTTGGGACCTTTTTCGATGTGCAGAGCTCCGCGCAAAACACCCTGGCGATCGGCAACCGTTCTGACAAGACAGCCGTCTCCGAGCAGTACCCGCTCACCTCGGCCGAGTCCGTCTTCCCGAACCCGGTGGCGCCGACAGCACCTTACCACAACCAAGCCATTGTCGATCCCTACCTGCTGTCCCCGCGCACGTACCAGTGGTCTGCCGCGTTGGAGCAGCAACTTGGAGCCGATCAGAGCGTCAGTGCAACCTATGTTGGTTCCGAAGGCCGTCAGCTGCTGCGCGTCCTTCTGCAGCCAAACCTGAGCCAGACGTTTCAAGGTGTCACTTCGGTCCTCACCAACGACAGCAGCTCGAACTACCAGGCGCTGCAGCTAAAGTACAACCGGCGTTTGCGTCATGGGCTGCAGGTGCTCTCGTCATACACGTGGGCTCACTCCATCGACAACGCTTCGGACTATCAATACAGCACAGGCCCTATCCCGAACTACAACCCGTTCCTGGACCGTGGCGCGTCCGACTTCGACGTGCGCAACACGTTTTCCCTCGGGGGTCACTACGAGGCTCCCACGTTGCACAAAGCGCCGATGCTTCTGCGTGCTCTCGCAGAGGGTTGGTCGCTCGACCCGCTCGTGTACCTGCAAAGCGCGCCGCCAGTGGATGCTACGGTCATCACAACGGTGCAGGGGCAACGTACCACGCTTCGGCCGGATCGCGTTCCCGGCCAGCCTTTGACCGTCCGGGCAGCCGGTGCGCCGCGTGGCTTCGAGTTCAATCCAGCGGCTGTGTCCGACTTTACCGCGAGCTACAACAGCAGTACGCTCTTGAGCACCGTTCGCCAGGGTACGCTGGGGCGCAACACGTTTCGTGGCTACAACCTGATTGAGCCAGATCTCTCTGTAGCGCGCCGCTTCCCGATCTACGAAACGCTGCACCTTTTGTTCCGCGTCGATTCGTTTAAC
>CAXTRM010000192.1:0-6946 GCA_964246625.1 uncultured Acidobacteriaceae bacterium | reverse complement strand
TTCTTTTTGCAGCGATGATCCCGCAGCTGTGACCTCGAGCGACGCACGGCGGCGGCTTTGAGCGGACAGCGCACGAAAAGGATAGCTTCGTCCTTCCGGAGCTTATCTGATTCCCCTAGACTTAGGTTTGTGTTGGGGGATTGCAGGGACTTGACATGCACATCGTTCGTAAAGCCCCCATCCTGGTACGGAGAAAGAACTTTAAGGAGCGTGCAGAATGACGATGACAATTTCCAAACCCTCTGAGAATCCTTCCCTGCGTACGCCATCTGACATCTTGCCAGACAGAGTGCAGGAGATCGCGGACGGTTTGAATGCTGTGCTTGCGAATGTGTTTGCGATGTATCTCAAAACGAAAAACTTTCACTGGCACATGAGCGGGCCACACTTCCGCGATTACCATTTGTTGCTGACGGGCATGGAGATCAATTGTTCAACATTACAGACCCGATCGCCGAGCGCGTTCGCAAAATCGGTGGCACGACTCTACGGTCGATCGGGGACATCTCTCGCCAGCAACACGTGAAAGATAACGACGCGGACTTTGTTGCACCGGAAGCCATGATGTCCGAACTGCACCAGGATGAATTGGCATTGGTTCAGCAGATGTTAGCCGTCCATGGTGTGTGTGAGAAGGCCGGCGATGTCGCAACAAGCAGCCTTCTTGAGAACTACATCGACGATTCACAAAGACGGAGCTGGTTCCTCTTCGAGATCTGCCGGCCCTAGTAGCCTTCGTCCGATCTAACCCAGGCCGGTTCAGAACCCTACATCCAGCTAGTCGCGATGAAGGGAAGTCCAACGAGACAAACAATTCAGACTAAAGGCCTGCTACTTCGCAGAGCCCTCGATCCAACATGCGGAGGCGATGTACCTCGCCTGATTGAAGAGAGTTCTTCTTACCTCGACGGTGCAGTGACGGAAAGCCGACAAGCCATCTCGGAGCTGAAAGAGCCGGCTTAATGGATCAATTGTTCTGGAGACCTTGCAAGCGATGGCTAACGTTACACCGATAAGTAACGCACTCAATCTAACGCTGTAATCATTGGGAGAAGCACGTGCTCTGAAAGGCGAGGTGGAGCGTGAAGTGCAAAGACCACCGCTGAAGCCGTGCGGAACGCGGAGCTCCATCCTCAAAGCGAAACCGTCATCGCAGCCCCCTGACGGTTCTCCGAGTTCATGCTCTGCCGTCTTACGAAGCTTGAGGGACTGGCGAATCTGGTGAGGCGCCCTGAACGGTTCGCTTAGAAATTAAGCCAGTCAGAAACCATTCTCCAAGCTCTCAGGGATCAAAGCCGTACTGCGTATCTTGTTCTGCCTTTCTCCAAAGGCTGGTGTGAGTCAGCCGTAAAGCTTGTCCATGGTGATAGGCAGGTCTCGTACTCGTTTGCCAGTCGCGTTAAAGACGGCGTTCGCAACTGCAGAGGCCATGCCCACAATCCCGATCTCGCCGATGCCTTTTACGCCAAGCGGATTTACCTCGTTGTCTACTTCCGGGACCATGATGACCTCCACTTCCGGCACATCCGCATTTACAGGGATGAGGTACGCACCAAGGTTGTCGTTTACGAAGCGGCCAAGGTTGGGGTCCACGGAGGTGGCTTCGTGCAGAGCGGAGGACATGCCCCAGATCATGCCCCCCATGAACTGACTGCGGGCCGTCCGAGGATTGACGATGCGCCCTGCGGCAAAGGCACCGGTCATGCGGGGCACACGGATCTCACGAGTCAACCGATGGATACGGACCTCAACGAACTGCGCACCAAACGCGAACATCAGCGGCTTGCCGTTTTTCGATTCGTCGCCGCGTGCTTGGTTGGCGAATGGCACCTGGCCTTTGGCCAGACCGCTAAGAACTTCGGGACCCTTGCTGGGCGGCACAAATTGGCCTAATTCGCTAATCTCAGTCACTCCGAGCTTGCTGAATGCCGCTGCACGCTCCAGACCGGAAGGGATCGAACCACCGAGGCGCGTTCGGATCTTGTCTGCCGCAAGCTTAACCGCCGAGCCGAGCGAGGCGGTCGCAAGCGAGTTGCTCGATGCAGGTGCGGGCGGCAGCTTTGAGTCGCCCATGATAACTTTCACCTGCTGCGGCTTGATACCAAGTTCCTGAGCGGCGATTTGACCGAGTATCGTGTAAGTCCCCTGACCAGAATCCTGCCCAGCAACATCCACCCGTGCTTCTCCATTTTCGAACATCGTAACCCGCGCGGTTGCTGGGGCCATGTGAGTGGGGTAGCCTGCGGTCGCGCATCCGTATCCAACCAGCCAGTCACCCTCACGCATCATTCCCGGCTCGGGATTGCGTTTTGCCCATCCGAAGCTGGCCGCCCCCTGGTCGTAGCACTCCATCAACGAGCGGCTGGTGAAGCGCGCGCCGTCCACAGGGCTCTCGCGGATGTCGTTGACGCGGCGGATCTCGATGGGATCCATCTGTAGTGCGACGGCAAGCTCGTCCATCGCGCACTCCAACGGAAACATGTAAGGCATCTCGACCGGAGCTCGCATGAACCCGGAGGTCTGCCGGTCGGCTTTCACCATGTTGACGCGGGTGGCAATGGCAGGCTTGCCGTACATAGCAGTCGTCACGCCAAAACCAGCCAGGGGGTAGTCGTCGTGACGAGACTGCATCTCCCAACTCTCATGCCCGTACGCGAGCAGGTGTCCGCTTGCATCTGCGGCCAAGCGGATGTGGTGCTTGGTCTCTGATCGGTATGTCGCCGTGGTGAAACCCTGATTACGCGTGACCACATTCCGTACAGGCCTGCCCAGGTCGCGCGCAGCACCCGCTATCAACGCGGTGCGCTGAGTCATGAACCCCTTGCCTCCGAACGCTCCACCCATGTAGTGATTCACAACGTGAACCGAAGACGGGTGAACGCCCATCATGGCCGCAGCGCCGTGAGCCAACTCGAGAACAAATTGGCTGGGCTCATGAATCGTCAGTTCACCGCCCGCCCACGAGGCTGTAGTCGAATAGAGTTCAATCGCGTTTTGGTGCTGGGCTGGGGTGCTGTACTTGGTGTCGACTTTGACCGCCGCAGAAGCAAATGCGCTGTCAAAATCGCCGACTCGTTTCTCTTTTTCGGTCAACGCATCCGGATGCGATAGATGAATTTCTGGGCTGTCAAGGGTCGCTGCATGCGGCGCCGGTTCATAGCGGACCACGATTCTGTGCGAGGCATCGCGCGCAATCTCGTAACTCTCTGCAACGACCATTGCGATAATCTGGCCACCGTTGCTGATGTCGGGGCCGGTGAGAGGCATGTTCGTATCGGAGGCATACCCACCCTTTTGCGTGTAGGGGGTTGGGATGCGGGGCGGCGCGTTAAGGTGCGTATACACCTTCACAACTCCCTTCAGCGTTTCTGCAGGCCGGGTGTCAATCAGAGCAACCCTGCCTTTCACGATTGCACTCGTGAGGAAATACGCCTGCAACACGCCCCGCTCGTGGTTGTCCGTTGCATAGACGAGAGCACCTGTCACTTTGGCGACTGACTCAGAGCGCGGAATTGGTTGACCCATGTTCGCGAGCGGCATAGGAGCCGCGGTGTTGACCTTTCCCGACATCAGACTACCTCCATCGCTTGTGCCTGTAACAGTGCGCGGACGAGCATGTGCTTGCCGAGAATGAGCTTTGGGGCATTACCCTTGCGAGTACGAGCGACTTTAAACTCTGCAGCCGCCGCGGCCGCCGCGTTTGCTTCCGTTAGGCGTTTGCCGCGCAGTTCGGCTTCTGCCTCGTGGGCTCGCCAAGGAGTTGTCGCGAGGCCGCCTAAACCGATCCGCACGTTCTGTACGGTGTCTCCGTCCAATTCGAGCGCCACGGCTGCACTGGCGTTCGCAAACTGGTAGCTCTCGCGGTCTCGGATCTTGAGGTACAGCGAGCGCCGCTGCGGACCTACGGGAATCACGAAGGCGGTGATGAGATCGCCCGGCCTCAAATTAGTTTCGATTTGCGGCGTGGATCCCGGCGCGCGATGCAGTTGCGCGAAGTCCAGCACCTGTCTACCGGACCGGTTCGCGATCTCAACCTTGGCGTCCAGCGCAACCAGGGCAGGAGCCCAGTCGCTCGGGTACACCGCGATGCAGTGCTCGCTGGTACCGAGGATGGCGTGTTCCCGGTTCGCACCGTTGAGCGCCGCGCAACCGGAGCCGGGGGTTCGCTTGTTGCACTGCGAGTAGCTCGTGTCCCGAAAGTAACCGCACCGAGTTCGCTGCAGCACGTTGCCGCCCAGCCGCGCCATGTTGCGCAGTTGCTGCGATGCAGCTTTCCAGAGGCTTTCCGTTAACAATGGGTAATCGCGGACTACATCCGCATCATCCTGCAGCTGCCCCATCGAGACTAGTGCGCCGATGCGAAGGCCGCCGCCGCTCCGGTAGATCCGGTGCATGCCTTCGTCACGGATTGACGTAATGTCCACAAGTGTAGTGGGACGCATCACATCGAGCTTCATCAGGTCGATCAGCGTGGTGCCACCGCCAATGTATTGCACCGGCGAGATAGTATGAGCGGTAGCCGGGACGGACGCAAGCGCGATCGCAGAGGAAGGATCGGCTGCTGTTTCGTATGCGAAAGGCCGCATTAGACCGTCTCCATTTCCGCTTTAGCCTGCTTGATTGCCGCCACGATGTTGGGATAGGCCGCGCAGCGGCAAAGATTACCGCTCATGTACTCCCGGATGTCAGCGTCAGTTGCCGCGTGCCTTTCCTGCACACAAGCGATCGCCGACATGATCTGCCCGGAGGTGCAGTAGCCGCATTGGAAGGCGTCGTGATCGATGAAGGCCTGCTGCATGGGATGCAAGCCGCCGTCTTTAGCTAAGCCTTCGATCGTCGTGATCTGATGACCCTGGGCAGCCACCGTAAGCGTCAGACAACTCAGGCGCCGCTCGCCGTCTAGGTGGATAGTGCAAGCGCCACACTGCCCCTGATCGCAGCCCTTCTTAGACCCAGTTAAGCCGACCTTGTCACGGAGAGCATCAAGCAGTGTCATACGAGTGTCGACTTGAATGCTGTGGCTGACACCATTAACGGCAAGCATCACAGTGCACATCTGCGGTGAAGTCATCGTGTCACCTTCATCCTCGGCTACTGCCGAGGCCGTATCGCCGAGCAGGCTGACTGCGGCTGCGGTTCCGGCCGCAATGAAAGTGCGGCGATCTATGAGGTGGTCGTCCATACAAATCTCTCCAACGCTCTTGAGTGTCCTTCGCGATGCAAAGTACAAGGTCAGCCAACTTTGTCGGTTCTGGTCGCCGTACAGCTATACGGCGAAATAGCTCGATCACCGTCCAACCAACCTCACAGGAGCTCAGCCCTGCACTAACACGGTACTTGACTTGCCGGACTGGAAACGAGCCAAAACGAAATAGATCCCCTCAAGAAAGTGCGGGAATCTCTCATCCGCCGATCTTGCCTCGTAGCCTGCGCCAAGCGCATGGTGACCGGCGCTATATTGGCGGCGTGACACCTCTGCCGACCACGACAAGGCTCATCGGACTGTCCATCGCGGTCCAGACAATAATGCTTGCTCGAGTTAAGCGTGGAACGACTGGTCGGGACGGATCCCACGACGGGTGCTGCAGGAAATCAGGACTCGAGCTGATCCGTTTCCGACTAACTTCACTGTCAGCACGCGGCAACTGGCATTCTCCTCCTGCGCAGATATGATTGCGTTTGTCATAGTGAATGGAAGCAAGTTCACCTTCGCCGTTGCGAGCGACATCGGCACCATGACATTCACAGGCGTAAAGAGAGGCAACCAGATAACGGGGACATACATGGTGCAACATTCTCCCGGCGGTCGCGAGTTGGGTCTTGAAGCTCCTGAAAGGAAAAGCAGCAAGCCGTGCAACTCAGTCGGAGCCAATCGCCCGCACGGATAAGCCGACTACGCCAGCTCCGGTTAGCATACCCGAGGGCTGTTTCAGCTTCTGTCGAGCTTCCGAAGGTGGTAGCAATTCCTACGGCTCATTCTGACCCAAAGAACTACTGAAGCTGCTCAAATAGTTTTCTTATGCCCGCAATATAAGTCTGTTCACCTCGGAGGAGGCGGCGGACGTGAGAGCGAGCGATCTGCGGCAGTATCTCTCTTCATGTATGAACGGATTCTCTTACGCGTGTAACAGAAATCTTCTCAAGGCTGACGAAGCTGCAAACGTGAAGGCTAGCAACCTTCGCCGAAACTATTCGAGCTGTAAGAATGGGTTTTCTTATGCCTGCAGCAGATCGCTGCTCACATCCGAAGGGCGGGCTGCTGTGGATGCGAGCGACCTCAAGTGCAATCACTCTTCCTGCCTGAATGGCTTTGCCTACGCGTGTAACAAGCGTCTTCTCACTTCCGATAAATTGTCCAGCGTCCAGGCAAGTGACCTAAAGCGAAACTACACTTTATGCTTGACTGGCTCTTTGTATGCCTGTAATCGTAGCCTGCTCACGAGCCAGAATTGTCGGCAGTCGAAGCGGAAGAACACACCCGTCACAGGTAAGAGTCGCCCTGACGCAATGGTGGTCTCACTCTCAAATCGGGACATCATCACTCCTGTCTCATAGATGCAATTTAAAGGACGGCGATCATGACAGAACACCAAGACGGCTTGCGCATCCCGCGAATCTTGAGGAGTAATCTGTAGCGCTCCGGGGCTGTTATCGGACTACGCAGAACCATGGAAGCGCGCTTCACCGGCGTGAGCTCCCTCAGGCGGCGATCTGATGTGCGTAGACGGGAGTCTCCTTATCTGTGAGGATCGCATTGGGGCGCAGCAGGCCGGCCTCGCAGAAATCAGCCCTTCTGCCGGATGCCGATCTTTCAAGCTCCTAGGCCCAGCTATCGAGGAAACCTATTAGGGAGCGGTTCACATCGGTAGCGGCCTCCTGCTGCGGCCAATGACCGATTCCCGGTAAAGCCACGAAACCCCTCAAACCGGGCACGATGGAACGAAGA
>CAXTRM010000191.1:4309-7005 GCA_964246625.1 uncultured Acidobacteriaceae bacterium | reverse complement strand
GCTTCTCAAACAGCCGTTTCTCGGTCAGCTCATGGAACCCAAACAGCTGCAGGGCGTCTTCGCGCACATGGGTGTGCACATGAAGCGAGGCCGCCGCGCCCGGCTCCCTCAGCTCCGTATACGTCGTCACGGAGATCGCCAGCTCATACCCGACCCCCGCGCATTCAACAATGACGGCATTCGGGCTTTTTTGAAAAATGTTGCCGCGTAGGTGGGCGATCATGGCGCTGATTGTAGAAGAACTGGGTAGAATCACGGGAGAAACCGGGCCATCTGCCCAAATCGGCATCGAATCAGGGAGCGAAAGGGTGATATGGCAACAAAGGCGGCGGCCAAGCAGACGGTGACCCCCGTGCAACCGGCACAGGTGTACACGCGCATCAACTCGCTTCTGTACACGTTGCGGACCATCGCGCAGCGCGAAGACCAGCTTTGCGTCCTGATGCACCACTTACGCACCTCGGGCAAACTCAGTTCCACGCTCGCCGCCGAACTGCACGAGATCCTGGACGAGATCCCCGCTCAGGAGTACGTCCACGACCTCGAAGCGCTTCGGGCAAGCCTGGCCACCGCCGAAGGCGGCACCGCCCCCACCAAGGCCACAAAAGCGCGGGGTGGTGGTGGGAAACGCCGGGCAGCCTAGGCTCCCGACCGCCTACAGGGCAGCTGCGGTGTACGTCCGGTGGATCTCCGCGTACAGCTGCTTTGTCAGCTTCTCCGCGTCCCGTGTGCTGAGCCCCACAGTGGGGATCGGCTCACCCACGACCAGCTTCAACGGCCTGGGATGCAGCGCGTACACGTGGATCGGTAGCAGCTCATAGGTCCCGATCAGTGTTAGCGGCACCAACGGCACCTGCGCCTTGATCGCCATCCACGCGGCGCCGGCGGCCATGGGCTGCAGCTCGCCCGTTTCCGTCCGGCCACCCTCCGGAAACACCATCAGCGGCAGCCCTGCCTGCAGGGTCTTGGCCCCGCGGCCAAGACTGGCCACCCCGGCCCGTGCCGAAGTTTGGTCGATGGACACCTGCCCCGAACGCTGGAGATACCAGCCGATAAAGGGCAGCTTCCACAGGCCTGCCTTGGCCAAGATCCGAAACTGAAACGGCAGCTTCGCAAACAGCACCGGGGTGTCGTAATAGCTGAGGTGGTTGGCGGCAAGAACGACGGGCCCAAGCCCCCGGAGCCGCTCCGGATGCTGCACCGTGACCGGACACAGCGCGATGCGGAGCAGCACGCGGGCCCACTGGCGAGCCACCCAGTGCTGCTGGCGGCCCGTGTGGTCCCAAATGCCGCAGATCAGGGAGATACAGCCAAAAAACGCGGTAGCCAGGGCCACCAGCGGCAAAAGCAGGAGGTATGTGAGCCAGCGAAAGAAGAAGGGGGGCTGCCGGCTGCTATCGTGCGTGGCCACGGGCGACCCCGCATCGCCGAGGACCTCAGGTTCAGGCATCCCGCTATGCTAAACGGCGGCACTACCGCTGGGAATGGGCGATGTCCCTTCCCGGTCCTGCCGCGCCAACAGCAAACCGCGCACCTCGCCGATCAGGTATACCGACCCGGTAACTACGATGACTCCCCCCGGCGGGGTCAGTGCCTCGGCCTGCTGCAGCGCTGCCGCGAGGTGCGGGGCGGCGTGGGCAGGGATGTCCAGCGCATGCGCGGCCGCCAGCAGCTGCTCCACGAGCGCGGCCCGGGGGTTGGCGATGGGCGCAAACACAATGTGGTCGCGACGGCGTGCCGGGTCTCCGGAGGTAGAGTCAAACAGCGGCAGCAGGATGCGGGCCATCTCTTCGATCTGCTTGTCGGCCAGGCAGGAGAACAGCAGCGTGCGGGGGCGGTCCTCCGGCAGGCTGGCCAGGGCTGCCCGCAGCGTCCACGCGCCCGCCGGGTTGTGGGCCACATCGAGCAGCACCGGCGGGTGAGCACGCGAAGTGCCCGCCACGGCCGGAATCCACTCCAAGCGGCCCGGCCAGTGCGTTGTGCGCACACCCTTCTCAATCGCCTCGTCGGGAATCTGGAAGCCGTGGTTGGTCCGTAGTTCCACCGCGGTGGCCACCGCCAACGCAAGGTTGCGTTGCTGGTGCTGGCCGGGCAGGGGGAAGTCCAGCAGGAGCACGCTGCCCTCCACCGAGATCGGGTAACTGTTCCGTCCCAGCGGCGACGCCTCTCCGGAAACATGTACGGGATCTGGACCCCCCGGTGCCCCTGCGTCGAGCACGATCGGTGAAGGCCCTTCGAGCTCATTGCGGTTCAGCGGCACAAGCGTCTTCGTGTGCCTCCCCACCAGTGCCGGCCCCGCCCCAGGTTCCTGGTCCAAAGCGGTCCCGGAGGCCGAGCCGGGGTGTGTTCCAGGTGCGGCCTCGGGGACTCCCTTGAAGCCGCGCGGGGGCAGGTAGCGCGATGCATCCACGCCCCGCACGTCGAGTTGCACGGCAACGTCGCCAAGGGCGGCATTCGCCTCAGGATGTTGTGAAAGCGTCACCAGCACGCCGTTTTGACGCAGGATTCCTGCTTTTTCCCGCGCAATTTCGGTCAGGGTGTAGCCTAGAAATTCCGTGTGGTCGATACCGATGTCAGTGATGACCGAGACCAGCGGTTCCACCACGTTGGTTGCATCCAGCCGCCCGCCCAGGCCGACCTCCAGTACCGCTAGATCGATTGTTTGCTCGGCAAAATGAATGAACGCGGTGGCGGTC
>CAXTRM010000191.1:0-4299 GCA_964246625.1 uncultured Acidobacteriaceae bacterium | reverse complement strand
GCTGGGGAGATGTGGCAATCGCGAGCTGCCGACCAGCTGCTCCGCCGTGCGGTATGCCTCCCCAAAATCACGCCCGAAGTCCGCGTCACCGATCTCACCTCCATCCACCCGGATCCGTTCGTTCACCCGCGTCAGGTGTGGCGACGTATACAGCCCGGTGCGCAACCCTGCGGCTACCCCGATGGACGCGAGCGTCGACGCGGTGGAGCCCTTGCCGTTGGTGCCGGCGATCAGGACGGAAGGGAACTGTCGCTGCGGGTCGCCCAACGCGCCCAGCAGCGTCCGGATGTGGTCGAGCGTGAACTTCCGGGGCGCCGTGCCGGAAGCGCCCGCGACGCCCGGGCGCAACTCCGGTCCTAGCGCGGCAAGGGTGTGGAGGGCTTCTTGGTATTGCATGGTCGCTGTCGGCCCGTGGCCGAACTTCGATTCTCTCATTCGCTCGCCAGGGTGCCCGCTCGGGTGTACGCGGCCGCGGCAAAGGTGCTGCCCGCATGCCTGTCCACCCGGTTTGCCTATGCCTTAGTGGATGCCCTGCATCTTGCGATCGTAGATGCGCATCTGCTCGGTCACAATCTGGTTGGTCTTTGTCAGCGCGGCTACCACCGTCGGATCGAGCTCCTGCCAGCGCCGGGTGCTGCTTTGGATAGGCACGGCTTCCGGCAGTAGCTGACCATCGGCCCCCACCATGGCGCCATAGACCAGCGTCACCGTCCGTTGCGTGAGATCGACGGACACCTCGCGAACGCGGTAGCCGATGTCGATGCAGGCGTCCAGGTGCGCGGTGTCGCTGAAACCCCACCGGACCATGTCGCGGCGGCATGCGGTCGACTTCTTGTACTGCGTGAATAAGGAGACTGTGTACACGCCCTTGTTTTCGAGATCCGCGTAGTTGCGGGCCAACCAGGCGGTGCTGGACACATCGGGGATGTACACATCCTGCTCGGCATTGCCGGCCACGGGCAAAGGCGTCGTCCATTGCTGCGTCTCGTCGTACACCTGCGAGGGAGCGCCCAGCGCGCCGCGCTGCACCACCTGTTGCGCACTGGCGGCGTACCCTGACGCAAGCACCAGCAATGCCACTCGCGCCGGCCAAAAGGACGCTTCGAACACCTGCCGCGATCCAACCATGCTGTATGTGACAACAAAGCGCAGGGAAAAGGTAGCTGGAACTGAGAGCAGATCGGTTGGGGTGAACTTCATCTATACAGGAACGGTTCTCCATCAAAAGATGGACGGAGTTTCAATCTTCGGGAGGAAGACGCCAGGCACGCCAGGCGGCACACTGAAGAAGTCCTCCACAGCGTCCCAATCGCGGACGCTGTATCTTTTTTGGGGGGCTAACTCCCGGCACCGCACGCGTCGCAACATCCTGCACCCCACCGGGTCTACACCGGAGAGGGTTTTTCGATGTTCAGGACGTCTCCTCTTCTTCTTGCGCTGGCCCTTTTCACGGCTCCTGTCTTCGCGCAAAGCTCCGTGGGCGCAACTCCTCCCGCCAGTTACCCGCAGGAGGGCCAAGCCCTGCAGTACCAGCAAGGTCCATCTGCGCCGCAACCCACCGACGGCAACGTGGGACCGTACGCCTCGCAGGGGGACCCAAACGGAGCCCAGGCTGTACCCGCCCAGCCCGCGCCGCGCGTGGACAGCGAAATGGAGCTGCCCTACGCTGCGCCTCCTGCTGTCGTGTACCCCCCTCCGTATGCCTACCCTTACGGGTACGGATACCCGTACCCAGCTTTTGGCATCGGTTTTGGCTTCGGCTACCCGGGATACTTCCGTGGCTACCCCTACAGTGGCCGCTACATCGGACGACCTGGGTTTTATGGTGGCTACCATGGAGGCTTTCACGGTGGCCGCCGCTAACCAGTCAGCGGAGACACAGGGAGACGCGAGCAGGCCGCTCGCGTCTTTTTTGCTGTCTTTTTAGATTTAATGCCCCCAGCGCACGGCCACGCTGACCAAAGGGCAGCCCTCCCCCACACAGCGCTAGTGCCGCCCGCCCGGAGTTGCTGCCAAGTGACGCAGGCAGGGCATTGAACTCAGAAACCTGCACGGACTTGATCCTGCGAGCCGCCCCTTTCCCGCGCCCGGAAGCGCTGTAGGCATCCCCTTGACCCCGTTCCGCCCTCACACGGGCAGCATCGATCCGGTGTTCTGCCTGGAGCGGGCGCCTGCTGACAGGCTCGGCGGCGCCCTTATCTCTTGTAACCTGCCCGGAGGTGCCATCTTTTGGAGGTACACACAGCATGGAGTTTCACATCGCGCGGTCGCTGCGTGAGCGACTGGACGTCAGCGACCTCC
The DNA here is from genome assembly GCA_964246625.1 of uncultured Acidobacteriaceae bacterium. Classification (GTDB taxonomy): domain Bacteria; phylum Acidobacteriota; class Terriglobia; order Terriglobales; family Acidobacteriaceae; genus Granulicella. The sequence goes on along the minus strand of CAXTRM010000191.1, from coordinate 1,998 downwards.
TATTTAGCTATACCGGCAACGTGGTCTTTGCGAACATCGCGGCAGCCCGCAGGCTCGCCCTCGCCCTGAACACCCTGCGCGACGAGCAGAACGGCGGCGTTCCCGATCCGAAACGGCAGGTCAATGCCGGCGCGCTTTATGCCATGGGCCTCATCGACGAACTCAGCCACGCCATGGTCGCGCGCTACCGCAAGGAAACCGACCCAGCCGTCCTGAGCGAGGCCCTGAAGTGGTTCACGTTGCAAAACGGCGAGGCCGAGGTAGACCGGCTCTTGCTGACCTTCACGGAACGTTTTCCCAACCAGGAGATCCTTTCCGGCCGGATCACCGCAGACGCTTGGCTGCTCGGGAAGACCGAAGGGCTCTCGAATCGTGAGGCTGCCTTTGAAGAGCTCATGCTGCTGCACCTGGCCAACGCCAACCCGGCCTTTCAGCAGTTTGGGGAGCTCTTCGACGACACCGAGCTCAAGGAAACGACCTCCTACCGCGGCGTGGTCGAAGAGCTACCCCAGTTCTTTGCGACCCGTCCGCCCGTGTCGCCGGAGGCCGGCTCACTCCTGGAGGTGCTCCAGGCGCCTATGCGACTGAATCCCGACTCCCTCACCGCGCAGCTGGACTACATCCGCGAGCACTGGGACGAGTACATCGACGCCGACCTGAAGACGATCCTGCTCGCCATCGACACCGTGAAGGAAGAGGACATCGCGATCTGGATGCGCTTCAACCCGCCCGGGCCCAACGTCTACCGTCACGGCGCGCCAGGCTTTGGCGGCGAGGGCTTCCGCGGCGACGAGTACGTCGGCTTCGAGGACGCCTACGAGACAGGTCCGGACGGGGTGCGACGCCTCAGGCCCGGCCACACCGGCTATGCCAAGGACTACCAGGCGCCGCTGAATGAGTACGAGGCCTTCTCCGCCGATCAGGCCTGGATGCCCAACGTCGTCATGATGGCCAAGAGCACCTATGTGTGGCTCGAGCAGCTCAGCCGCAAGTACGGCCGCCACATCCACAAGCTCGACATGATCCCGGACGAGGAGCTCAAGCTGCTCGCCGACCGCGGCATGACCGCGCTCTGGCTCATCGGCTTGTGGGAGCGCTCGGTCGCCTCGCAACGCATCAAGCACCTGCGCGGCCAAAGTGACGCGGTCGCCTCCGCCTACTCGCTCAAGGAGTACAACATCGCCGAGGATCTCGGCGGCAACGCCGCGTACATCAACCTGCGCGACCGCGCCGCCCAGTACGGCCTGCGGTTAGCCAGCGACATGGTGCCCAACCACATGGGCATCGACTCCCCGTGGGTCATCGAGCACCCAGACTGGTTCGTCACGCGTCCGGAGAGCCCCTACCCGGCTTACACCTTCAACGGCCCCGACCTCAGTGCGGACTCCCGCGCCGAGATCAAGATCGACGATCACTACTACGATCAGACCGACGCCGCCGTGGCCTTTCGCATCCGCTACAACGCGAGCGGCGAAACGCGCTACATCTACCACGGCAACGACGGCACCACCTTCGCCTGGAACGACACCGCGCAGCTCGACTACTCCAAGGACTACGTGCGCGAGCAGGTCATGCAGACGATCCTCCATGTTGCCCGCATGTTCCCCATCATCCGGTTCGACGCCGCCATGGTGCTGGCCAAGCGCCACGTACAGCGCTTATGGTTCCCGCTTCCTGGCGTCGGCGGCTCCATCCCGTCGCGTGCCGAAAACGCCATGAGCGATGAGGAGTTCAACGCCTTGATGCCGGCCGAGTTCTGGCGGGAGGTCGTCGACCGCGTGGCCGCCGAGGTGCCCGGCACGCTCCTGCTCGCCGAGGCCTTCTGGCTGCTCGAGGGCTACTTCGTGCGCACCCTGGGCATGCACCGCGTCTATAACTCGGCCTTCATGAACATGCTGCGCGATGAGGAAAACGCCAAGTACCGCAGCTATCTGAAGAAGACCATCGAGTTCGACCCGGACATCATGAAGCGCTACGTCAACTTCATGTCCAACCCCG
>CAXTRM010000190.1:0-7054 GCA_964246625.1 uncultured Acidobacteriaceae bacterium | reverse complement strand
ATTCGTTATTGGTGGCAAGCTGGAGCGCCCCTAGGCAAAGCGCCAGGTCGCCCCACATGTACAGCCCAAGAAGAAGTCGCCTGCGTATGTGGTGCATGTCTCGTTCACCCCGTCCCTACATCACAAATCGTGTCGCTCACAACCAGCGGTACAGGCTGTCTGGAATCGGATACTCACGATCAAGCACCACAGCTCCAAGCAGAGGCACCTCCAGACGCGCGAGCTTACGTTGCACCGCTTCAATGGCTGCCCGGCGCGTCCGGTTGGCTCGCACCATCAGCACAAAGCCGGCACAGTGCTTGAGCCCAACCGGGAGCTCGGCCCACCCCAGCGCGTCCGCCGTATGCACCAGTACGGTGGAGTCCTCGCGCAGCTGCGACTCCAGCACCTGCTCGAAGTGACGCGCCGTGAGCTGCCTTCCGTGCGGTCCGAACCCCGCACCTTCGAGGCCGGCGTCTCCGACCGGTCTGCCCTCCCTCGCTGGCAGGTGGGGCGCAAGGGCAAGAACAGACACCGGGGCCTGCCGCAGGCCTTGCAACTCGGCAGCGACCCCTTCGGTGACCCATTCCGACGATGCGGCCTGCGATGACACCTCGCCGAAGAAAAACGCCTGTGGCGCCACGCCGTTCGCCCTGGCCTCGAGGTTGGTTTCGGCTTGGAGGCTGGCATGGGCTGCCAGTTGCTGCGCCATCCGCCGAAGCCTCGGCTGCAGCGTTGCCGGTATCGCGAGGCGGTTCCGCGAGGTAGCCTCCGTCCCGGAGGTGAACTCCGGCAGATTCAGTGATCCCACCACGGCTTTCGTTGTGGCAAACATCAGGCAGCACCTCGTGCGGCAAAGGGATAAGGTTCAAATTCTTCAATAAACGGCACGTGGAGCATGTCTTCCAGCTCCGCCGCGCTGCGGATGGTGGGATCAAACAGGTCGGCAAAAAAGGCGGCGCACAGGCCAAGCAACAGAGCGCTCGCCAGGGCGGCAGCCATCACCATCGATGGCGCCCGCTCTGGCAGCACCGGCAACACCGGCGCCTGCGCGATCACCACGTTCAAGATGCCACGCTGATCCAGCGACGCGGCCATTTGGGCCTGGTCCCGCTTGTCGCGAAACAGCTGCACGGCATCCTGTTCTGTCTTGACGTCGCGCATCAGCTGGGCCTGCTCCACATCCATCACCTGCAGGCGGGAAGCCTCGCGGACCAGGCCTGACGTGGACGCGGCCAGGCTGGCCTGCTTGGCGCGCAAGCCGTCCGCCTCGGCGCTTGACTCGGCCACGTCGGCCCGCAGCCTGGGCACCAGGGGGTTGACGTCGGAAACCGACTCCGTCAGCGGTGCCGTCTCCTGGTCCGCCAGGGCCCTTTCGGCCAGAACGATCTGGGCGTCGACGTCGCGCACCAAGCGATACTGCGGGTCATACTTGGCCAACAGGTCGGCCCGCTTCAGTTGCAGGTTCAGCAGCGTTGTTTTGATCTGTTCCAGCAGCTGCGCGTTCTGGGTCTGCTTGACCTCGGTCTGGATCCGGTCCGGTGTGCCGGCCAGGCTCTTGTGCAGCGATCCGCTGCGGCTGGAAGCGTAGGCAAGCGCCGCCCGGGTTTCTATCTCCTGTTCCGCGGCGTTCTTCATCTGCTGCACGGTGATGTCGCGCTCCAGGCCGGCGGAGATGATGCCGGTCTTGCGGGTAAAGGCAAGCAGCCTGTCTTCGGCCGCCGCTAGGGCGCTTGTGTGCTCTGCCACGCGCTCGTCGAAGAAGGAGATCTCGTGGCCGCTGCCGCGCAGCTCCTGATGCTTCTTCAGGTACAGCGCCCCGAGCTTGTCGAGCACATGCTTGGCCTGTTGCGGATCGGCCTCGCTATACCGCACACGGATCACCTCCGTCTTGGGCACCGCCTCGACCTCCAGGTGCGACGACAGCTTATGGACCGCTTTGGCCAGCAGCACGCCGTCCTGGGTGCCCGGAGCAAGCAGCCCCGCCTCCTGGGCCACCTGTTGCAGCAGGTCAGGGTCTTTCAGCAGCTCGACCTCGGAGTTCAGGTCCTGCTCGGAAACCTCCACCTGTTGCAGGTTAGGTGTGCTGTCGCGCCCCGCCGTCACCACGGCATCCACACGCTCTTTGCGTACCAGCACGCCCATCTCCGCCTGGTACACCCGCTTGAACTGGCCCGTCACCAGGCACAGCAGTAACACCATGGCGGCGCTGGCGAAGAACACGCCACGCTTGCGGAACACGCGGGCGGCCAGGTCGCGCGGGCTCGGCAACACAGGGGAAGAGATCGGAAATACAGCGTCGTCGTTCATGACTTACAAACCTCCCGGCGTCAGGTACGCGCCCATGTTGGCGCTGGGGATGAAGCGCGACACCTTGCTGAACTTGTTCTGCGGCACATAGATCACGTCGCCCGCTCGCACCGTAACGCCTTCCACCGGGGTACGCGCGTCGAGCATGGCCTTGACGTCGATCACCTGCGCTTCAAACATGCCGTTGCCCGTGGGCCGGAAGATCACCACCTCGGTGCGCTTGGCCCGGTCATGCAACAGCCCTCCGGCCTCGGCGATGGCCTGCAACAGCGACACCGAGCTACGCAGCTCATAGCGGCCCGGGTGCCCTAACTCCCCGCTGGCGTAAAACGAGGGCCGCTGAAAGTCCTTGAGCGTGACGGATACCTTGGGTTCGCGCAGGGTGCCGACGTACACGGCGGCAATCCGCTCCTGCAGCGCCGCCAGTGTTTGGCCCGAGGCCTTCACTGCCGGGGCTTCCTTCAGGGCGATCTCCCCGTCAGGCTGCACGGTGACGGTCTGGTTGTACTCCGGCGAGAACGGAAAGGTGATCTCCACCACGTCGCTGGCCTGGAGCTGATACGGAGGCTGCGGCAGCGGTGTCCTTGCCTGCGCGCCGGCACCGGGCGCGCAAGCAAGCGTAGGGACCCACCCAAGGCCGCTCAGGATCAACCACGGGACGCCGTATGGAAATCTTCTCTGCAAACGGTTCATCTTGCTTCCTCTTCTGCACACCCTAGGCAGGCAGTGCGGACTCGCTTGAGAGCGAGGGGCCATACAGTTGAAAACACACATTTGCCGCAAATCGTGAACTCCGCGCATCGGTCCACACCACGCGGCCTTCGCCATAGGCCGTGATCGCGTCGTGCGCCGGCCGCATCACGGCGGCATGGCGGAACAAGCTGCTTCCCTGGCATGCCGGCAGGACCACCTCCACAGAGATCACATCCCCGGGCTTTGGTGCCTGGTCGGCGCAAAGGCAGATGCCGTCCGAGCTCAGGTCCGACGTCCATCCGGCACCGAAGCTGACGCCCGCCTCTTGTGAGTTCCAGGAGAAAAAACACGAGATGCGCACCGGGAAGCGCATCCGGCGGCGGCGCTCCGTTGGTTGAAATGCTTCCCCTGAAAAGCCAACGCTGTATGTGGTGTTCATGCGAGTGTTCTCAACCTAGTGCGGCGCACGGCGAGAAACAATGAAGAAGAAGTCTGAGAGCCTTTCTTCTCATACGGCGACCGCTGTCCTAAAACGGGTCTTGCCGTAATGCAACGATTGTGCAAAAGCGGAGTTACTAAAGACTTCGCGAAAAGTAAAGGGCTTTCTCGTTACGCGATGCTACAGTTAGGGCCATACCAAGCAGTTCAGGAGTTCGGCTTTGGATGCCCCACTCAGGTCCTCCGTTGCACAGGTTGTCTTTTTTAATATTTCAGCCATCACCGCAGAGCTTTTCAGCTTGTACCTGGAGCGCTGTGACGGGCTCACCCTCTTAGCCCAGGTCCAAACCATGGCCCATTTGGAAGAGGTTCTTGAGCAGAGTGCGCCCCATGTGGTGCTCATTGGCGCTCAGCCTGGCCGGGAAGAGTGCACCGCCCTGCCCTGGGTGCAGCAACTGCGCATCCTTGCTCCCCGGGTGCGGCCCATCATCCTGGGGCAAAGCCTCAGCGATGCGGATGAGATTGGCCTGTTGCATGCGGGCGCACGCGGCCTGCTTCGGGAAAGCGAAGTCAACCTGACCACGCTGGTCAAATGCATCTGCAGCGTGGCAGCCGGGCAGGTTTGGGCCAATAGCCAGCAGATGGAACGCCTCCTGTCGTCGCTTTCACGGCCGCGGGCGCCCAGGGTGACCAACGTGTTGGGCGACCCTATCCTCAGCAAGCGGGAAGAAGAGGTCCTCCATCTGCTCTCAGAGGGTATGAGCAACCGGGATCTCGCCGTGGCCCTCAAGCTCAGCGAACACACCGTGAAGAATCACCTGTTCCGTATCTTCGATAAGCTCGGCGTTTCCAACCGCATGGAAGCGGTGTTGTATGCCATGAGCCGTCGTGAAGCACAAACGTATGCCTACGACGTCCCGGAGCCAAACATCCTGTCGGTCTCCTGACCGAGGCCTCTGCCAGGGAGCTGGCGATCGGGACGCACCCGTTATCGCCAGCTTGGTTCCAGTTCGCGCAGCCAGCGTCCCGTCTCCTGGACCCCTTCCTGCAGCGAGATGCGTGGCCTTCCCAGTACGGCAAAGGTCGGCTCCATGGGGGTGAGGTAGTCCTCCGTCATGCTGCGGTACCGTGACGAGAAGATGGGGAACTTGGCGCCTGTGGCAATGATCACATCCCCCAGTTTGGCAAGCGTCGCCAACACGGCACGGGGCACCACGCGTACCTTGGCGCCGGTTAGTTCCATCGAAAACGCGTTGGTCCAGTCCAGCAGATCGATCGGGGCATCGCCCACATACAGCACTCGCCCTTGCACCACGGCCGGGTCGGCAGACAGGATGCCCTGGATCTGTTCCACCACATTGCCGACATAGCCATAACAACGCATCACGCGTGCCCCGCCCGGGTGCACATACCTTCCGCGTTTCACCACTTTCCAGAACTCGCTCGGGTAGCGCGGATGCCACTTGCCCCAGATGTTAGTCGGGCGGATCACCGTCCAGGTGCATGCCAGCTCCGCTTCACGCACCGCCTTTTCTGAAAGCACCTTGCTTTGCCCGTAGATCGTGTGAGGGCGGAAGTCGAACTCATCCCGCGGCAGAATTCCGGGGCCCACCACAAACTGGCTGGAGGTAAACACGGCCCGCTCCACTGACGGCGTCGCACGGATCGCTTCGATCAGCAGTTGCGTCCCTACATGGTTGGCCGCATAGTCTTCGACCGCATGGCCGAACATGTCTGTGCGACCGGCCAGATGGACGACCTCGGTCGGCTGGAAGGCCTGCAGTTCGCGCTGCACTGCTGCCCCATCGAGCAGGTCGCAGTGATGCCAGAAGGGCATATGACTTGCCTGTTTCGGCGTTTGTGTGTCCAGATTCAGGAGCTGTGCCCCTGGGATGCGCAGAAGCGCCTCCATGAGGTTCGTGCCGATAAATCCGCTGCCGCCCGTGACCAGAATGCGTCTGTCAGTACCCATGCCAAAACTCCACCAAAGCTGTGGCTCCCCCTGCAATACCGCGCACAGGCTGAGCCAAGGGATTGCGTTTATATTCGGGCCTGCGTGGCTTCGTGACTAGGAGAAGAAAGTCCCTACCGGGTCGATGAAACGGCTTAGGAAGGGCGGTCGATTGTTTGACCGCGGCCGCCCGCGTACCTTCAGGTACACCGTTCCCTGCACGGCACAAAGGACAGCACGCGCTGCATGAGGATCCTTACCATTAACAACTCGGCAGACATCTATGGCGCCAGCCGGTGTTTGCAACGCGTCTTTACTGAGGTGGTGTGCCGGGGGCATAAGGTGTTTGCCGTGCTCCCCGCGGAAGGCCCCCTGGCGGCAGACCTCCGCGATGCGGGCGTCCACGTTTTGATCCATCCCACCCTGTCCGTGATTGATCGCCAGGGCATGCGCTCGGTACGCGGCCTGGCAGCGTTTCTGCTCGGCTTTCCGTTCTCGGTCCTGCGTTTGGCGCGCTGGATACGGCAGCATCGCATCGACGTGGTGCACACCAACACAGCCGTGATGCCCGGCCCGGCCCTAGCCGCGCTGCTCACGCGCCGGCCGCACCTCTGGCATACCCGCGAGTTCTTTGCGGAGTTCGGTCCGTTGTGGCGCGTCTACCAGCGCTACCTGTGCGCCCTGTCCCACTCTGTTCTCGCCATCAGCGACGCCGTGCGGTCACAGTTTGCAGCGGCTCAGCAGTCGCGCATCCGCGTCATCTACGACGGCCTTCCGTCCGGCTTTGCAAACACGCCTGATCTACCCCAGGGAGGCTCGCTGCAGGCGCGCTTTGGCTTTGCCGAGACCTGTCTCATCGGCGTCGTTGGCCGCATCAAGTGGGTGCGCAAGGGCCAGGAGATCCTGGTGCAGGCCTTTGCCGCGGTGCAAAGCCGCTTTCCCGAAGCACGCCTCGTCATCATCGGCTCGGTGTCCCCGGGCAACGAGCCGCACCTGCTGCGCTTGCAGGAGTTGGCGCACACTCTCGGCGTAGCCAACCGCATCACCTTCACAGGCGACCTTGAAGCCTCGGCCGCGCTCTATCAGGCGCTTACGGTGACCGTGGTTCCTTCCGTGCAACCCGAACCCTTCGGCTGCGTCGTCCAGGAGTCCATGGCTGCCGGCACACCGGTGATCGGCAGCGACGCTGCCGGCATCGCCGAACAGATTGTGCACGGTGACTCGGGCTTGCTGTTTCCGCCCGGGGATGCCGAGGCCCTGGCCGCCCGGCTCGCAGAGGTCCTGGGCGACCCGGCCCTGCGCGCCCGGCTTGCCGCGGGAGGCCGGCAGCGCGTAGCCACACACTTCCAACTGCAAAGCACGGTGGATGCCATGCTCGATACCTTTGAAGCGGCGCTCCATCCAGCAGCGCTCCTGCCCCTGCAGCGACCAAGCCCGACGACCTTGCCCTAGCCGTTTCGGGCTGCCCTAACTTCCCGAGCGTTGCAGGGTAAGGCAGAACAGGCGGCTGTCCACCAGCCAGCACGGCGGTCCGGCGCCGACTCACCCGCAGTCTGGGACAAGGGCAGCGCTCGGTAGAGCTGAGGTGGGAAGCAACCTCCGTCGCTTCCCCACCTCATCTCACATCTCTTACACGTTGATCGGCAGCGGGAAATTCCGGTACCCAAGCTGGAACGGGTTGGC
>CAXTRM010000189.1:6727-7080 GCA_964246625.1 uncultured Acidobacteriaceae bacterium | reverse complement strand
ATTCCAGACCGCTGGCCTCGATTTCGGGCTCCAGCTTCTCCTTGTCCTCCATGGCGCCGCGAAGCAGGGTCGGCAGAATCAGCTTGCGGTACCAGCCCGGAACCAGCTGCTTGGTGTCGCCCACACCGATCGCCGAGATCACCATCAGGCGCTTGACGTTGTGCTTCTTCATGGCCTCGATGATATTGCGTGCCGCATCGCTTTCCATCTCATCGTGCTTCCACGGGGTGTGGCCTCCCAGGGCATCAAGAACGGCATCCTGCTCTGGCATCACACGATCCAGCGTTGCCGGGTTCAGGACGTCTCCTTGCACCACTTCCACGCCCGGCACCGTGTCCTGCGCCTCCGAGTGA
>CAXTRM010000189.1:5445-6717 GCA_964246625.1 uncultured Acidobacteriaceae bacterium | reverse complement strand
CCCAACGCCTGGGCCTGTTTCACGAGCTCGCTTCCTGTACCGCCCGCCGCCCCTATCACCAGAATCTTCATGCACCACCCCTTGAGTGCTTCTGATGCGCGGTTTCTGCTCCTGAGCGCCACCCAAGCCTTGCTTCTGCAAGGGCCACCGTCATACCCTCACCACATGTATGAGGATTTCGTAGCGACCGACCGGTGGACCGGGGAACAGTTGCATTGCGTGTGGAAGGCCACCGTCGTCGCTATCGCGACCCGTCACGCCGATGCCACCGACATCCGGTTTGCGGTGAACGAGCGCCCCCTGTGGATCGCCCTGCCTAATGTGGCCTGGCTCGAGCAGAAGCGCCGCAACGGCAAGGTCATCACCGACTACATCGCCGCGCAGGCTGCCGGCCGCTTCCTGAAGCAGTCCATCGAGACTGGGTATGACAACGGCCGTGAGATGTACACCATGACCGTCGCTGAGGTGCTGGAACACGCCGAGGCTGTGGTTCAGGAGAGCAAAGGCTCTGAAAATCTTCCCTCCCTGCCCGTGATCAATCAGGACGCGCATCCGGCCGAGATGGACTTCCGCTTGCCCGGCGAGCCGAAAACGGCCGCTGAAGGTGACAGCCTCCCTTCACGCCGGTAGTCTTGTGCCGTCCATGAAAGCTCCTTCCTCCTCGCGCTTCCCAGGCCGTCTCCCCAGCCGTCGTTCCGTGCTCCAGGGCCTTGCCAGCACCAGCGTGCTTTGCGCCACAGACATCTTTGCGGAGCTCGGTCCCAAAGAGCCCAGTCCCACCAGTTCCAGGCTGGCTGGCTGGCTGCTGCTCGGCACCGGCAAAGGCGAGGGGATCTACCGTGCCCATTGGGATCCGGCAACGGGTGCTATCACCCCGCCTGAGCTGGCCATCAAGACCTGCAAGCCCAGCTACCTGATCCGGCATCCTCGGCTGCCTGTTCTTTACGCCTGCAACGAGGACGACGCACCCGCGGCGGCCGTCTCTGCCTTCCGCATCACCGCCGACCCTGGGCACCTCACCCTGGAGCCGGTTGCGACGCAGCCCACACACGGCAGCGCGCCCTGCTACGTGTCGGTAGATCCCACAGGACAACTGCTCTTTGCCGCCAACTATAGCGACGGCAGCCTCACCACGTTTCCGCTCGAGCCCTCCGGCGCCATCCAGCCCTCGGCCGCGCTCTTTGGCTGCGCGGGCAAGCCGGTCTGTGGCGCGCTCGGCCCGGTCGCCGATCGCCAGGAAGCCCCGCACCTCCACTGCGCCACGCTCTCCCC
>CAXTRM010000189.1:0-5435 GCA_964246625.1 uncultured Acidobacteriaceae bacterium | reverse complement strand
TTGTCTTTCCCATCCATCCTGGCGATCGCACAAGCCCCTTGGGTCAGCCAAAGGCCATTCGCACGCTCGCCGGCGCCGGTCCACGCCATGTCGCCTTCCATCCCAATGGCAAGTGGCTGTATTGCATCGACGAACTCGACTGCAAGGTCGTTCCTTACCGCTGGGATCCTACGGGCGATTCGCTGGCGGTACCCGTGGAGGGTGGCGCGGTCAGTATCCTTCCACCGCAGGCCACAGGCGCCCCCACCAGTACCGGTGCCGAGATCGCCCTCACTCGCGACGGCCGCTTTGCCTACGCCAGCACCCGCTTCACCGATGTCCTGACCGTGTTCCGCGTGGAAGCAGCCACGGGCAAGCTGACGCAAACGCAGCAGTTGCCCTGTGGTGGCAAGACGCCGCGCTTCTTCGCGCTCGACCCCACCGAAGGCTGGCTCGTCTGCGGCAACCAGGACTCCGACACCCTCAGCGTGTTCGCCCGCGACGCCCAGGACGGCCATCTCACGCCCAGGGGGACCTATCCCGCCACAAACCCCCAGTGCGTGCTTTGGCTGTAGCTCGGGAGCCTGCGCAGAGCGGCCAGACAACACAAAGGCGGCGAGTTTCGACTCGCCGCCTTTGTGTCGTGTGGAAGACGCTAGCTCACTTCTGTTGCAGCGTGGAGGCGTCCAGCACGAAGCGGTACTTTACATCGCCCTTCAGCACCCGCTCGTACGCCTGATTTACCTGGTCGTAGCCCACCACCTCGACGTCGGCGCCGATACCTTTTTCCGCGCAGAAATCCAGCATCTCCTGGGTTTCTTTCATGCCGCCGATGCCCGAGCCCGCCAGCGACCGGCGGTTGGCCACCACAGAGAAGGGCTGGACGGAAAGCGGGACCTCGGGAAGCCCTACCAGGCACAGCGTCCCGTTCAGGCGCAGCTGCCGCAGCAGCGCATCCATGTCGTGCGGTGCGGAAACGCAGTCCAGGATGAAGTCAAACGAGCCTTCGTGCTTCTTCATCTGGATCGCGTCCTTGGAAACCACAACGTCGTCGGCGCCAAGACGCTTCGCGTCTTCTGCTTTGTTTGCCGAAGTCGTGAACAGCACCACCTCTGCCCCAAAGGCCTTGGCGAACTTGAGCCCCAGGTGTCCCAGGCCACCCAGTCCCACTACCCCGACCTTCTTCCCGGGGCCTGCCTGCCAGTGCCGCAGCGGTGAGTATGTGGTGATGCCCGCGCACAGCAACGGAGCCGTCGCGGCCAGGTCGACATCTGGCTTCAGCGAGTGCACGAAGTGCTCCGGCGTGACGATGTTGCTCGCATAGCCGCCCATCGTGCGCTCACCGCTGCGCAGGGTGGCGTTATAGGTGTCGCGTGCCCCGCCGTCGCTGCAGTAGTTCTCAAGATCGGCGTTGCAGTTGTCGCATTGCAGGCAGCTTTCCACGATGACGCCCACCGCGGCCCGGTCACCCGGCTTGAACCGTGTCACCTCGGCACCCACGGCCTTCACCGTTCCCACGATCTCGTGCCCTGGCACCATCGGGTACAGCTTGTTGCCCCACTCGCCCAGTACCTGGTGGATATCCGAGTGGCAGATGCCACAGTACGCGATGTCAAGCACGACATCCTTGGGGCCGGGCTCGCGCCGGGCAAAGCTGTACGGCATCAACGTAGCCGCCTGCGTCTGGGCAGCGTAACCGAAACTCTGCGTCATGTCTTTCCTCGTCTGTTTGGATGCAGTTCAGCGCCGCTCAGCCTTTGGGCCTCTGGGGGAACGCAGCTGGACCGGTCCGGGCCTTGCTCAAACCCGCGCCGCAAGCCGGGGTGTTCCCAGCGGTGTCTCTGCAACGGAAACGCCTACTCCGCGTAGTGCAGCAGGCTGTACACGTCATGGCCGGCCAGCTTGTCCCGGCCTTTCAGAAAATCAAGCTCGATCGCAAAGGCGATCCCGGCCACCACGCCGCCCAGCCTTTCCACAAGCTGAACCGTAGCCGCCATCGTGCCGCCCGTGGCCAGCAGGTCGTCCACAAGAAGCACCTTCTGCCCAGGCCGAATGGCGTCCTTGTGCAGCTCGAGCGAGTCCTGGCCGTACTCAAGGTCATAGCTCACCTTGATGGTCTCCGCAGGCAGCTTTTTCGCCTTGCGCACCGGCACGAAGCCGGCCTTCAGTCTGTAAGCGATCGCGGGCGCAAAGATGAATCCGCGCGCCTCGGTACCAAGCACGAGGTCGATCGCCTCGCCGGCGTAGTGCGCGGCAAAGGCATCGATCATCTGCGCAAACCCTGCCTTGTCCTTGAGCAGGGTGGTGATGTCATAAAACAGGATGCCCGGCTTCGGGAAGTCCGGAACCGTACGAATGAGCGCCTTCAAGGGCTCAGAAACTGAAGCTTCCACCATGCGTGCCTACCATGCTCCTTCAATCACAAAGGGCCCCAGCGATTGGGCCTCTTCTTCCGCAAGCTCATGCTCGATCACATGATCTACGCGGCTGCCGCGCGATCCCTTGTGCAGCTGCGTGCGTAACTCGGAAAGCAGGTCCGGCTCCCCGGAAGCCACTACCTCGACAGCGCCGGCGTCCGTGTTGCGCACCCATCCATCCAGCCCGAGTTCGGCGGCCTCGCGGTGAACGAACCAGCGAAAGCCTACCCCTTGCACCCGGCCGCGCACGAGGAAATGAACCACCATGAACGATCAGTCTCGCAGAGCCTGTTGCCCTCACGCAAGCGGAACCGAGAACCTCGGGAAACAGACAACCTCCGCAACTCCCAGGCCGTCTTTCTAGGGAACACAGTCTTACCGGTCAACAGCATAGAACGGTCCGCTGTTGTAGAGCCTTACGCGAGAACGTCATGTGCTGTACCTTCAGATCTGTCGACAGCACCGTCGTTCTCTCCCTGAATCACTTATGAGGAGATACCAGATGATGCCCATGCTTCGCCGCACGATCCCAGCCCTATTAGCCCTGTCAGCCGTTTCCTTTACTGCGCAGGCACAATACTTCAAGACGCATGGGGCCACTCTCTCCGTCGGCGGTACGGGGCAGTTTGAGCGCAGCCTGACCAGCGATTCAAACTACGTCAACTTCACCTATCCCATCCAGAACGGCACCAACAGCACCCAGATCTTCAACCAGCAGCAGTTCACTACCTGGTCTGCCGGTTTTGTGAGCTCGCTTCAGCTTCACCCCGTGGCCTGGGCCGGTATCGCTGTGAACTATGGGTTCACCCACTACCAAGAGCGCTTCCTTTACAACTACGCCACGGACAACTCCCAGGGGCAAACCCGTGTCGCCACGGATGCGCACGAGATGACCGCGGGCTACCTGTTCCATCCCAAGCGCATCCCGTTCCAGCCCTATGTCGAGGTGGGCGGCGGCGCCATCGGGTTCTACCCCACCGTGGGCTCCACGCAGTTCCGCGGCGCCGGCTTGCTCGAAACAGGCTTCGATCTGCCGATCAAGAACCAGCACATCGGCTTCCGTGTCTCCGGCCGCTCGCTTTACTACCGCGCCCCGAACTTTGATACGCCGCAGCTCAGCACGCGCAGCTGGCGCGTCACGATGGAGCCGGCTGTGAGCGCCTTCTACCGCTTCTAGGTACCACCGTTTGCAAAGCGAAGATACAAAGAGGGCGCAGCGTTTCCGCTGCGCCCTCTTTGTGCAAGCCACGCCTTGGTCTTAGGCGCGGCTCATATACGCACCCTCAGCCGTATCCACCTTGATCTTTTCCCCTTCATTGATAAACGGCGGCACCTGCACAATCAGGCCTGTCTCCGTCTTTGCGGGCTTGGTGACAGAGCTTGCCGTGGCCGACTTGATGCCCGGCTCCGTTTCCACCACCGTCATCTCGACCGAAGGCGGCAGCTCGATGCCCACAGCCTTGCCGTCATAGAAACTCACCGACACCGGCAGGTTAGCCGTCAGGTACTCCACGGCATCGCCCAGAACATCATGCTTCAGGTTGGTTTGCTCGTAGCTCTCCTGGTCCATGAAGTAGTAGTCATCGCCGTCGTTGTACAGGTACTCCATCCTGATCTCATCCACCACGACGCGATCGATGGGGTCCGGGGACCGGAAACGCTCCACAAACATGCTTCCCGTGCGGATGTTGCGCAGCTTCGCCTGAATGAACGCGCGCAGGTTGCCGGGGGTGCGGTGCTCGACCGAGAAGACCAGATGCAGGTCGTCCTTGAACTTGATAATCATGCCGGGGCGCATCTGCGTGGCAGGGATCGCCATAACGAAAACTCCAAACTGTGCTGAAAGTGGGCCCGCCACCGCGGAACCGTCTGCAAAGGGCTGGACCCTCGAAGCAAGCGCGGCAGGCTGGCTTCAGTGTATGCCCTCGACGGCGGGATGCGCAGCCGCATCAGGCACGGGCACGCGGAACGGCGCTCTGCGGGGCAGCCGCGCGGCCCAAGCAAGCGATCCTTCGTGGCCCGGGAGCAAGCGATCCTGCGTATCCGGGAGCAAGCGACTCTGCGTGTCCGGGAGCCAGCGACTCTGCGTATCCGGGAGCAAGCGTCTCTGCCTGCGCAACCAGGGCGGCTTACCTCCTCACACCACCTGGTCCTTACTGGCCACCATGGAACAGACGGTGAAAGAACCCGCCAATCGCGTGCAGGAAACCGCCCTGCTTCGGCTTGACCGCAGCGGCGGCGTTGGCGCTGCCTGTGGCTCCCGTAGCTAGCGTTTCGCCGACGCTTGGCGGTCTGCCCTGATCTTCCCCATAGCTGAACGTGGTAGACACCTGCGAACTCGCGGTCCCCACCGGAGCCTCGTTGCTGGGTGCGGGCGGCGGTGCCAGGCCCGCACTCTCCGCCGCCGGAAAGGGATGCGCGGCCGCGGCCTGGGCGGCATTTGCCGGTTGCCCCGGCTTGCTGGCCCCCGCCGTCGGCACGCTTATCCGCGGGCACCCGCACGGGTTGCGCTCATGGTCCACCACCTTGTGGAGATCGCCCCCGACAAACAACAGGTGCTGGCCTGGCAAAATCCGGTAACTGGCCGACGAGAACGGATCGGTCACGTTCAACACCGGCGCCCCGGTGCCGCTGTTGTCCACGCACGTGTCCCCTTCCCGCGTCACCCGCAGCTTCAAATTCAACGGACCTTTCGTGATCGGCACGATCTTGAGATCAGGCGTCAACACCGCATCCTGTTGCTTCCCTTCGGTGGAAAGCTCGATGGCGCCCCGGTCCAGGCCGAACACCAGGGCTCCGCTGGTTCCGGAGCGCAACAGGTGAAACTCGCTGGTCGAACACACCAGCACCGCACCACCCCGGCGCAGGGTCACTGCCGCATCGCGGTTGTAGGCGGTGATGCCGACATTGGTGAGCAGCCGTGCGGTGTCGCCTTGCACCTCCAGCCCACCCGTTACCCGGGCGTCGCGCGTCGCCACCGTCCCCATGGGATCCACAGGCTGCTGGCCGTACGCCGCGATTCCCAGCAGACCAAGTGCG
>CAXTRM010000188.1:6441-7149 GCA_964246625.1 uncultured Acidobacteriaceae bacterium | reverse complement strand
GCCACGCGGCGTAGAACGGCTGTTGCTACCGGCCAAGGCCGGTATCGCCGGCCTTGTGGACGGGCGCTTGCTGGTGGAGGTTCGCGAGGACTGGAAGCCCGAGGGCCAGGACCAGCAATTTGTGCAAGGATCGCTGCTGGAACTGAAGCTGGCCGATGTGCTGCGCGATCCAGCGCACCTGAAACCGGCGGTAGTGTTCGCGCCCACGCAACGGGAGTTCTTGGGCCATGTGCAGGTGGCACACTCCCGCCTGCTGGTGACGACGCTTGAAAACGTCCAGGGGCGAGCGCACCTTTACGCGCCGGGAGCAACCGGGTGGACAAAGCAAAAGCTGGCCCTGCCAGACAACATCGCAGTGCGCATTGAATCGACCAATGAGAGCGACGATCGCTTCTTTCTGGCAGTGACCGGTTTCCTGACCCCAACGACCCTGTATGCCGGGGATGCTGGGAAAGGCACGCTGGAGCGCACAAAGAGCGAGCCGCCGCGGTTTGATGGGTCCCGGGACGCGGTGGATCAGTTCGAAGCCACCAGCAAGGACGGCACCAAGGTGCCCTACTTCGTCGTGCACCCGAAAGATTGGAAGCTGGACGGATCCAATCCCACGCTGTTGAACGCGTATGGCGGCTTTGAGGTGCCGGAAACGCCGACCTATTCGGCGGAGCTTGGCAAGTTGTGGCTGGAAAAGGGCGGCGTCTTCGTGCTCGC
>CAXTRM010000188.1:0-6431 GCA_964246625.1 uncultured Acidobacteriaceae bacterium | reverse complement strand
GTATCTTCGGCGGCGGTGGGGAGTTTGGCCCGGCGTGGCATGAGGCGGGGTTGAAGACGCACCGGCAACGCATCTATGACGACTTCGCGGCGGTGGGGCAGGATCTGATCACGCGCAAGATCACATCCACCCCGCACCTTGGCATTCAGGGTGGGTCCAACGGCGGGCTGCTGATGGGTGTGGAGATGACCCAGCATCCGGACCTGTGGGGGGCTGTGGTCATTCAGGTGCCGCTGCTGGACATGCTGCGGTTCGAGCATATCGCCGCGGGGGCGAGCTGGGTGGGCGAGTACGGCTCGGTGACCAACCCGGACGAGCGCGCCTTTCTGGCGGGGATCTCTCCCTACAACCAGCTGAAGCCGGGGGTGGACTACCCCAAACCGTTGATTTTCACCACGACCAAGGACGATCGTGTGGGGCCGCAACATGCACGCAAGTTCGCCGCGAAGATGGAGGAGTTCCACGAGCCGTTCTTTTACGACGAGATCACGGAAGGTGGGCACGGCGCGGGCGCAAGCCTTCAACAGGAGGCCCGGACGCGGGCGATCACGTTCACCTACCTGGCGCGGCAGTTGCAGTAGCCCCCGGGGCGTGTGCCGTGCCGGCGATATACTTCGTTGTGGCCATGACGAAGAGGCAGCAGGGACGGCAAGGGCCGTTGAAGGCGTTTGGGAAACCCAGGCAGGGGGCGGAGCCGCTGGATCTGGCGCAAGGACGCCGGGTCCGGTCGACAACCGTGCTGTGCGTGCGCCGGGGCGATGCGGTGGTTATGGCAGCCGATGGCCAGGTGACGCTGGGCGCAACGGTGATGAAGAGCTCAGCGCGCAAGCTGCGGACGCTGGGCAACGGCAAGGTGCTGGCGGGCTTTGCGGGGTCGACGGCGGATGCCTTTGCGCTGATCACGCGCTTTGAGGCCAAGCTGGAGCAGTACAGCGGGCAGCTGGGGCGAGCGGCAGTGGAGCTGGCCAAAGAGTGGCGCACCGATAAGCTGCTGCGGCAGTTGGAAGCGCTGCTGATTGTGGCCGATGCCCAGCACATGTATGTGCTGTCAGGCGACGGGGATGTGATTGAGCCTGATCCGGTAGCCGACGGGGTGATTGCAACCATCGGCTCGGGCGGCACCTATGCGCTCGCGGCTGCGACGGCTTTGGTTGAAAACACGCAGATGAACGCACGCGAGGTGGTGGAGCGGGCGATGAAGATCGCAGGAGACATCTGCATCTACTCCAACCAGTCGATCGTGACCGAAGAGCTGAAGGGTAACTCCTGAACAGAACGACAAAGGGACCAAGACCATGCGGAAGGTAGCCGTCGGCGTGTTGTGCGGCAGCGTGCTGTTTTACGGGGGCGTGCTGGCAGCCCAGCGAAAGAATGCGCCGGTCAATGCCTCAGGCGCACCTGTCCCCACGCCGATCCTGCAGGGTAAACGAGCCTTTGTCTCCTTCGAGCTTGGGGACGTAAGCGCCTTTCCGTCCGTGTACAGCGGCGGACCGGAGCGCGCCTATGCCGAGTTCTACCGCGACATGCAGCAGTGGGGACGCTTCCAGCTGGTCAGCGACCCGAAAGACGCCGACCTTGTGCTGGGTATCCGTTTTGTGGAAACACCAGGGCTTCAGGTGCCGCAGATTCGGTTGGGCATCACGGACGCCGGGACGCGCATCTCGCTGTGGGCTTTCTCCGAAGAGATTAACGGGGCCTTTCTGAAGCGCAATCGTGACCCGGCGTTTTCCGATGCGGTGGACCGCATCGTTGCAGACTTCAAGCTGCTGCTGAGCTCCAACGGCGAGCCGCGGCAGTGAACATAAATTGATGGATGGAGTTGAGGAAGCTGATGGCAATCTTTTTACCCGGCACGGCCGAGGACCAGGCGCTTTCGCTCGAGGAGATGACCCCTCGCGAGATCGTCACGGAGCTGGACAAGTACGTTGTGGGGCAGGCAGCGGCCAAGCGGGCCGTGGCGGTGGCGCTGCGCAACCGTACACGGCGGCAGCGGCTTGCGCCAGAGATCGCCGAAGAGATCATGCCGAAGAACATCCTGATGATCGGCTCGACGGGTGTGGGCAAGACAGAGATCGCGCGCCGTCTCGCAAAGCTGACCAAGTCGCCATTTCTTAAGGTGGAAGCCTCGAAGTTCACCGAGGTGGGCTATGTGGGGCGCGATGTGGAGTCGATGGTGCGGGATCTGGTGGAGATCGCCATCGACGAGGTGCGGGAAGAGAAGCTCGAGGAGATTGAGGATCGGGCGGAGGCGGCCGCGGAGGACCGCCTCCTGGATTTGCTCATGGTGCAGGGCAACACCAGCGCGCCGGCGGTCGAGATGAGGCCACGGCCGGAGAACAAGCTTCCGGAAGGGACGCTGGAGATCACGCCGGCACGCGAGCACCTTAGTCCTGAGTCGCTGACGCCCACTGGCGAGCCGGTAAACCTGATTGTGCTGACCAAGGATGAGGGCGAGAAGCAGCGTGACCGCGAACGGTTAAAGCAGCAGTTCCGGGATGGCCGACTGGATGACCGCGTGGTGGAGATGGAGACGCGTGACCGCGCGCAACCGCAGATCGAGGTCATCTCAAACAACCAGGACGAGAGCGAAGCAAGCGGCATCAAGGACATGCTGTCGAACATGCTGGGCGGGCGTACACGCAAACGGCCGATGAAGGTCGTAGACGCGTTTGACTACCTGGTGCAGGAGGAAGAGGCACGGCTGCTGGACATGGACGCCATCACACGCACAGCCGTGGAACGCGTGGAAGATGCAGGCATCGTGTTTCTGGACGAGATCGACAAGATCGCTGGGCGCGAAGGCGGGCATGGGCCTGACATCAGCCGCGAAGGCGTACAACGGGACATCCTGCCGATCGTGGAAGGCACGACCGTGAACACGAAGTACGGCTTTGTTGCCACCGATCACATCTTGTTCATCGCGGCGGGAGCCTTCCATGTTTCCAAGCCCAGCGATCTGATCCCGGAGCTGCAGGGACGCTTCCCGATCCGTGTCGAACTGAAACCGCTCACGATGGATGATTTTCTGCGCATTCTGACCGAACCACGAGCTTCCATCGTGAAGCAGTCCGTGGCCCTGCTAGAGACCGAGGGCATGTCGCTGGAGTTCACGCAGGAAGCGCTTCGCGAGATGGCGCGGTTTGCCTTTGAGGTGAACGAAACGACAGAAAACATCGGGGCCCGGCGTTTGCACACCATCATGGAACGCGTGCTGGACGAAATCAGCTTTCAGGCGCCGGATCTGGTGAAGGCAGCCAAGGAGGGCAGCACAGCGCCTGAAGGAGTTCCGGTGCTGGCCAAGCGCACAGGCAGCGGACCGGAGTTCACCTTGAGCGTCGACAAGGGCTATGTAGAAAAGCAGGTCGCCTCCATTGTGCAGAACCAGGACCTGAGTCGCTACATCCTGTAGCTTTCTTTTTCTGACCTCATCTGAACGGGCGTGCTCGAGGTGTGGATGTAGGGCGGGCATTGGCGTGAGGCTGCTGCGGGCATCATGGGACGCGTCTTTTGCGAAGAAGGTGCTAGGCTGCGGTGATGCAGGGACTCTATGTCGAGGCGCGGATCCGGACCCCGCTGGAGCGTGTATGGGAGCTCACGCAGGAGCCGGCGCTGCATCAACGATGGGATCTGCGCTTTTCCTCCATCACCTACCTGCCGCGACCGGATCCTGAACAGCCGCAGCGCTTCACGTACACCACACGGCTTGGCTTCGGAGTTCAGATCGCGGGTACCGGGGAGTCGGTGGCAACGCGGCAAACGGCTGGCTCCGTACGCACGTCCTCGCTGAAGTTCTGGTCCGCAAGCGCGCTGTCCTTGATCCGTGAAGGGAGTGGGTATTGGAAGTATGTGCCCGACGGCAATGTGCTGCGTTTCTTTACCTGGTACAACTACCAGACCCGCGGAGGCTTGGCTGGGCGAGTTGCAGATAGGGTGTTCCGTCCGCTGATCGGCTGGGCGACCGCATGGAGCTTCGACCGGCTGCGCCTTTGGGCAGAAGATGGCATTCCACCCGAAACGGTGAGGACCTTCACGATGATCTACACGCTGGCCCGCACGGCCGTGGCATTTACGTGGCTGTGGCACGGCCTGGTGCCCAAGCTGCTGCTCCACAACCGGGATGAGCTGCTGATGCTGCACGAGAGCGGTCTGCGAAGCGGCGTGCTGCCCTGGTTCGGCGCCGCGGAGGTCGCTATCGGCGTGGTGGGCGTGGTGTTTTGGCGATGGCGTTCGTACCTGGCGCTCACCGCGGCCGCCATGGTCCTGGCTTTGGGTGGGGTCGTGTGGCGTTCGCCGGCGTATCTTGGGGGCGCCTTCAATCCGGTTACGTTGAACGTGGGAGTCTTTTCGTTGGCACTGATCGGTTGGTGGGCCTGGCGGTACAGTGCATTTGCAGGCCGTTGCCTGCGGCGACCGCCCCGGCAAACAACAGGGGAGGATGCCCATGGGTGAGTTCCGTTCCATCTATGAACGTGCGTTGGGCAAGGAGGCCTTTGCGCGCCTCCATCCCAGGATGCAGCAGCGCTTTGGCTTTGACAGCGAAAGCGGTGTGAGCGCGGTTGGGCGCGGCACCATGGAAAGGGTCTGGCATGGGCGTTGGTACACCCTGCCATTCCTCTGGATTGGGACGTGGCGGGCCATCATGTTTCCGGAACGTGGGCAGCATGTACCTTTCACGATCCAGAACTACGCCTACAAGGACAGCCTGGGACGGGAAACGGTCACATGGCTGCGGCGGTTCGAGCTTCGCCGGGGCCGGCGCTTCGACGCCTACATGATCTACAGCGGGCAACGGGCCAGGATCGTCGATTACCTGGGATCGCACCAGCACCTTGCGGTGGATCTCGAGATGGACGTGGCCCCGAACGGGGGTATGCAGCTTCGCTCCGGCGAGCAGCGTTTCTATGAAGGCCCGCTCGCCTTCCGCTTCCCCATGGCGCTGAGTGGGTATGCCGAGGTTTGCGAATGGTACGACGATGACGAGAATTGCTTCCGTATCGAGGTGACCGTCACCAATCGGCGCTGGGGCAAATTGTTCGGGTACCGCGGCCGCTTCCAGGTGGAGTGGCAACAGGATGCGCCGCTCGCCGCGGACATCTTTCCCCGGCGACTGGAGGCACGCGAGTAAAGCGTCGCTGCCGGGGCAGGTAAGGATGCGTGCTCCCTGACCCTATACTGAACGCATCGTTTTGCCCCGGGAGCTGTGTTCTTTGGATCGTCCCCTTGGCCGCAAGTTCCTGTGGGCCTATGCGCTTCTGCTGCTTCTGGCCGCTGTGGGGTATGCGCGCTTTGACAGCTACATGATGGACGGCGACGGCACAGCGTTCCTGGACATCGCCGAGTACATGAACGCCCATCGGGCGCAGCTGGCAGTAAACGGGTACTGGAACCCGGGGTACCCGGCAGTGCTTGCGGTCGCAGAGCGTCTTGTGCACCCGGCGCTTTGGCGTGAACTGGTACTGGTGCGCTACGTGAACGTGGCGATCTTTGGGTTCGCGATGGCGGCGACCGTGTGTTTCACCACGGGGCTGGCCCACGCACGGAGCCGGTGGACGACCCCAGGGACTGTAGCCGTGCCAGATGGAGCGCTACACCTGCTTGGGCTTGCGCTCGTGACCCTGAGCCTCGGGCGGGAGCTGCCCGTGGCTGCCCCGCGTTCGGACACCCTGCTATTTGCCTTGTTTCTGCTGGCAGGAGGCCTGTTAATGCGGCACCTGTGCCGACCCTCGGCGCTTTGGATCCCGCCCGCGCTGGGCCTTGTGCTCGGGGCAGCTTACCTGACGAAGTCATTCGCCTTCTTGCCCTCAGTTGCCCTGCTTGCCGCCATGGCTGTTTCTGCTTTCTGGCGTACAGGCCCTGAGCGGCGATCCGTGCTCACAGGTACCGTGCTGTTTGCAGTCGTGCTGGCGGCGGTCACCGGGCCATATATCGTGGCGATCTCGCGACAGCTGGGGCATGTCACCACGGGGGAGTCGGCGCGGGTGAATTATGCGTTTTTTGTGGTCCTGACCGGGCGCTGGCATGAGTGGTACCACCATGATCTCGGCCACGCCGGCGGTGTGTTGCTGCATCCGGAAGCGGTGCTCGCGACCGGGCCGCCGGTGTACAGCTACGCGGCACACCCGTTTGGGACCTTGCCCCTGTGGTTTGATCCGGCGTGGTGGACCCTGGGCCTGAAACCGCACGTCTGGCTCAAAGGACATGCCCTGCGGCTGGCGCGCAACCTCGTGGTGCTGTTGCGGTACGGCCTGGGCCGCCCGGAGATCTTTGTGCTGCTGGGTGTGCTGCTGACCTTTGGTGCGAGATGGCGGGTCTCCCGCGACCACCGCGAACCGGCGACCGGCGCTGTGTGGACGCCCGCCCTGTGGTTTGCGGCCCCGCTGGCCTGGGGGGTGCTCATGTTTGCCATCTATCTCCCCATCGATCTACAGGAT
>CAXTRM010000187.1:6827-7298 GCA_964246625.1 uncultured Acidobacteriaceae bacterium | reverse complement strand
GGTCGCCCGCTTTGCCGGGCAGGTAGACCTCGTCACCGTTGAATCCGAAAACATCGACGCCGCCGTCCTGGAAGGCCTCCCTCTCGCACCCAACGCCCACGCGATCGGCATCGCCCAGGATCGCCTTCTGGAAAAGCGCTTCTTTCACGAGTGCGGCATCCAAACCGCCCCGTTTGCCCCTGTAGACACGCTGCAAGACCTAGAAGAGGCCCTCCAACAACTAGGCCTGCCCGCCATCCTCAAGACGCGTCGCATGGGCTACGACGGCAAAGGCCAGGTCCGCCTCGCACACCCCGACGAAGCCCCAGCTGCCTGGGTCGAGGTCGGCGAGGTGCCCTGCATCCTTGAGGGCATGGTGCCCTTCACCGCCGAGGTCTCCCTCATCGCCGCCCGCAACGCCTCGGGCGACATCGCCTTCTACCCGCTCACGGAAAATCACCACCGCGAAGGCATCCTCCGCACCTCGGTGGT
>CAXTRM010000187.1:4821-6817 GCA_964246625.1 uncultured Acidobacteriaceae bacterium | reverse complement strand
TCTCCAGCCCGTGGCCGAGCGCTACCTCCGCGAACTGCTCACGCGTCTCGACTACATCGGCGTCCTCGCCGTCGAGTTCTTCGCGCTGCATGACGGGGTCCCTGGCCAGCCTGCTGACCGGGCTGGCGCAGCCCAGCTCATCGCCAACGAGATGGCCCCCCGCGTCCACAACTCCGGCCACTGGACTATCGAGGGCTCGGAAACGTCGCAATTCGAGAACCATCTCCGCGCCCTGCTCAACCTGCCGCTCGGCTCCACCGCCAGCCAGCCCACGGTCATGCTCAACTGCATCGGCACGATACCGCCGCTCGAGTCCACCGCCCGCTTCCCCGACCTGCACCGCCACGATTACGGCAAGGAACCCCGGCCCGGCCGCAAGCTCGGCCACCTCACCTTCCCCGCAGATTCAAAGGCAATCAGCTACTGGTCCGCCGCCCTGAACGACACCTAAACGCTGGAAAAGGCTAGCTGGGGACGATCCTTCAAGGCAGCCATGGCGAAGATGGCGGCATAGGAGACCGACGCTGAGGACGAGATGGCAGACGGGTTGAAGAACCCACCGGCGATCCATCCCAACAGCAACAGCAACAGGCCCAGGCGTCGTGAGCCGCTTCGTTCCGCACTTGGCCAGAGCTTCCGGAAGTACCACACCACCAACCCAAGCAGCAGGAAGATACCGACGATCCCGATCTGTCCGAGAAGCGCCATCAATTGCGCCTCATAGGAGTACGGAGCGGCATCGCTGCGGATTACCTTGTTGGTGTAACTGCCCAGCCCATGACCGAACCATGGTGCATCGGCAATAAAGGTGCGGAGGGCGGCCGTTTGCTGAATCCGGTCGGCATCGGAAGCGTCGGCCACCTTGCTCGAAAAGCGCAGCGAAACCACCACAATCAGGAACGGCAGGCTCACCACGGTGAAGGCCAGGAGCAGGCTCACCACGACGGCCTTGAACTTGTCTCTTTCCGCCAGAACTAGGCCGATCACAAAGGCCGCCAAGGTAAAGACCCAAAGATAGCGGGAAAAAGAGAACAGGTCGGAGATCACCAGAACCAGCATCATCAGCAGCGTGCGCACCGTTCGGAAGCCAAGGCGTTTCCTGTAACAAAGAATGGCAAACAGGCACACGGGGATGAGGTTGTCCGAGATGAACTGCAAGCGCCCCAACAACGATTCAAAATCGAAGGCCATCAACTGCACGCCAAAAATGCGTCGAATGACCTCGATCAGCTCCGATACCGGGATGCCACGCGCAAAGGCATACAGGAGCAAAGCTACCTTCAGGCAGCTCGTGAACACCTCAGCATAGATCACCCATCGCAGAAACAGCAGAAGCTCCGTCTCCTCATCACCACAGAGCACGGCGGCAAACCAGCAGGTAATGATCGTGGTCATCACATCTTTGTATTGAGCTATCGCCTGAACCGGATCGAAGCCATACAGCAGGGAACTCAGAAACCAAAGCAGGAACACGGCCGGAACACACAGGATGGCCGCAAGGCCCCGGGCTGTCACCTTGCGCCTGGCCAGGGCAACCTGCAACGCCATCGGCAGCAGCACCACGAAGCAAAGGATCTTGAGGTTGATACCAAGAAGACTTCCACTCGGCAGCAGAACGAGCAGAAACAGGTACACAATCATCAACGTGCGAAAGGGCGCTACCATAGGCTGGTCGCCAAGGGCGGTCCACAGGTCGTGCACGAGGGAAGAGCTCTCCACGATCTTTGTCGCGCTGATGCTCCTTGTCGCGATGGGAACTGGTCCTTTCTGTGCGTCAAAGCCGGTGTCCAGGCGCATGCGCTTGAAACGGCCGCCTGTTCAGCCTGGGGTGTCGTGCCCGCCAGACTGCATGACAGCATGGTAGCCTGAAAGCCGAGTATGGAGCCTCAGGAACGCCGAGCTACGACCCAGGCCCACACGGCTGGCAACGCACTGACTCTCCCCCGGTTGGTTACTCTGCTGCAAAAACAGTGGCGGTTGGTGACAGTGGCCTCCC
>CAXTRM010000187.1:0-4811 GCA_964246625.1 uncultured Acidobacteriaceae bacterium | reverse complement strand
CCCTTGGCACGGCTGTGGCACTCTTTCTCGCCAGTTTGCTCCTGCCAAACACATACAAAGCCACCTCCCTGGTCCTTCCGCCGGACCACTCCAGCAGCAACGCACTCTCCATGTTGAGCTCCCTGGGGGGCAGCAACTCCTTGCCGACGGGAGCTCTCGCTGCCTTCGGCATGAAGAGCTCCACCGAACTGTACGTCGCCCTGATGTTGTCGCCTCCCGTGGAGGACGCCGTCATCTCCCGGTTCAACCTGCGTGAGGAGTACAAGAGCTCTCATCTTTCCAGGGTAAGAAAAACCTTCGAACGGAACGCTCAGGTGGTGGCCGACAAGAGCGGCATCATCTCGGTTTCCATGGTCGATAAGGATCCGCAGCGCGCAGCCGAGATGGCCAACGCCATCGTGCAGGCCTACGACACGCTTTCTTCGCATCTCGCCATCACCGACGCAGCCCGCAGCAGGCTCTTCTTTGAGCACCAGGTGCAGGACACCCGGCTGAATCTGGCGCGCGCGGAGGACGACCTGCGCAACACCACCGCTCGCACCGGCATCGTGGAACCCACAGGGGCGGCACACGCCCTGCTCAGTTATGAAGCCCAGCTTCGGGCGCAGATCACCGCCAAAACAGTGGAGCTGCAATCGAAAAAGGTGTACGACTCGGCGGAAAACATCGAGGTGCAAACAGCCGAGCAGGAGCTACAGTCCTTGCGAAGCCAGCTCGCCTCCCTCGGGGACAAGGCAAAGGACGACTCGGGCTTTTCCAAGGCCACCGAATCCAACGCGTCACTCGAATACGCCCGCAAGTATCGCGAAGTGCGCTACAACGAAACGCTCTTTGAGCTGCTGCTGAAGAATCTTGAGCTGGCCAAGCTGGACGAAGCCCGCGAGGGCAGTGTGGTGCAGGTCATCAGCGTTGCCTCCACGCCCGACCTCAAGGACGGGCCGCATCGCTCCTTCTTCGCTGCGGGCGGCCTGATCTTGGGATTCCTCTTCTCTGCCGCTTGGGTCCTGCTCAAGAGTCCGCAGATCGACGAGGAGAGCCTCGTGTCGCCAAAGGCGCCTCGAACAGCGGGTGAACCTCCGCTGTAACTGCCTCCCTCGAAGCGTCATGGGCGCGCTGCACGACCTTGCACCGCACCCATGCAACCATGCCTCACATATTCGTCAAGCCGCCTCGCATGTCCTCATTGAAGCTCGGCTTGATGAACGCCAGTGCCTCGGCCACTTCGGCCTCATATACCTCGCGCTCGCCAATCAGCTTGGCCGTCGCGGTCGCCCACTCGCCATCCCCTGAAAGCTCCACGCCGCCATCGGCCGCCAGCTTCTTTGCCGCCGATTGCATCTCCGTTGCCGTCGTGTTTAGGTACTGTGCGTCACGCGGATCGGCCACCCACACCGGCGCACCCGCACCCAGCACGTGGCTCATCCAGTACACGTGCCCGGCCAAAAACTGCTCGCGCTGGCCGGCATCGGTGTCGTTGAACACAAACCGTCCCTGCTTGGCCGAGTAGTACCGCGTCGTCACCGGCACCGGTTGCCGGTTGCCGCTCTTCACCAGCTCCAGCTGCCCCTGGTCCAGCGTTTTGCGCACGGCGTTGTAGATGAAGTCCTCCGCAAACGGCTGTTGTAACGCAGAGATGATCTCGGCAAAGGTCTGCGTAAGCGACGCCGACACCTTGGCATGCAGAATGGCCTCCGCGCCCGTTTCCAGGCGGATCTCGCCATGCACGATAAAGGTGTCCGCCCCGCTGGTCGAGCCATGGAACGGCCAGGCAAACTTGCCGAACGACAACGGCAGGCCCAGCAGGGTCAGCGCACAATCGGGACGGGGATTCCGAAGCCGCTTTGCCGTCTCGTTGAAAAACGTGCCCATCTCGCCCGCATAGCGAGGGTCGGCCGCGTCGAAGTCCTCTCCAAGCTCCAGCAACTGCAGCTTCTCAGGGGCCGTAGGCAGGCTCATATGGAAGCGGCGGGTTGGCTCACCGTTGAAGCCGGTCCCCGCCTCCAGCGGCTGCAGGGAAAGCCCCGCGGTGTGTGCGGCAAGCTGCATCTGGGCAAGGGCATCGTGTGTAAGAAGGCTCATGAACTCAAATCCTTGGGGAACGCTAACCTCCCCATTCTAGTCGCGCCCGCGGCTCCCTTCCTCCAACGGGTCCGCTGCGACTTCCTGTTCACATCCCTCTCACGCCCTGTGCACGCCTGGTTGCGCTCCGGCTGCCTTTGCGGGCCGCCAGCGCCGCCAGCCGCCAGCCGCGGACCAGCTCCCTACTACACTCTGGCGTATGGACCTACGATCGTTTCCGCGCGCCATCGGGCTTCTTGTGGCCGTGTTGTTCTCTTCTCTTGCCCTTGCGCAGCGGCCCGCCTCCGTCCTCATGCTTTCCGACATCCACTTCGATCCGTTTCACGATCCTGGTAAGTTCGAGCAGCTTCGCCAGGCCCCAGCCGCTGACTGGGGTCGTATCCTTGCCAGTGCTCCCTCGCCAACCCAGGCCGTCGACCTTGCCGCGCTGCAGGACGCCTGCCACGCCCGCGCCCTCGATACCGCTTGGCCACTGCTCAAAACAAGCCTGCTCGCCGCGCACGGGGCAGAGCCGCACCCTGCCTTCGTGACACTCACCGGCGATCTGCTCGCCCATGAGTTTCCGTGCCGCTTTCGGCACCTGGCCGCTGGCGCTGCCCCGCAGGACCTTTCCACGTTTGCCGCCAGGACCGTTGCCTTTGTGCTCCTCCAGCTGCAAGCCGCCTTTCCGCACGTTCCCGTGTACGCCGCCCTGGGCAACAACGACTCCGGCTGCGCGGACTACCGCGAAACCGCTGCAAGCAGCTTCGTGCAGGCCACCTCGAGCGCCCTCGCCGCGGCAGCCGGCATCAGCCCTGCCGGGTTCACCCCCGAAGGTGACTACACCGTGCTGCTCCCTGCACCCCTGCAGCACACCCGCCTCCTCGTGCTGCAGGACAACTTCGAGGGCCGCGCCTACAACACCTGCGCTGCCGCTGCCGATCGCACCCCGCAACAGGCACAGATCGATTGGCTCCGCAGCCAGCTGGCCGCGGCCCGTTCGCACCACGAGTCGGTCTGGGTCATGTCCCACATGCCGCCCGGCATCGACGTCTACACCTCGTTTCGCCGGTACGTCTTTCAGCCGGCACAGCTCTGTTCCGCCAGCCCACAACCCTTTCTCGCCGACCCCAGCTTCGCCGATGCCTTGCTCGACTTTGCCGACACAGTGCGCCTCCTGCTTCTCGGCCATACGCACATGGACGAGTTCCGCGTGCTCCATCGCGCCTCCGGTGAAACGATCCCCGCCAAGATCGTGCCTTCGGTCACACCGGTCATCGGCAACCATCCCGCGTTTCTTCTCGCCTCTGTCGACCCGCACACCGCCGTTCTGACCGACTGGCGTACCTTTGTCTCGCCCGGCCCAGACGGCTCCACCCCGCCCTGGACCGAGGCCTACCGCTTCTCAAGCACCTACCATGTACCCGACTTCTCGGCCGGCTCCGCCCTCAGGCTCGCCGACGGCTTCACCGCTGACAAGACCGCACAGGCTCCCGCCAGCACCGCCTTCCGTGAACACTTCTATCCCGGCGATCTCGGGCTGTACGCGCTCGGGCTCGCCCAGATCTGGCCTGCCTACAGCTGCGTCGTCCGAAACGATCGGCCCTCCTCCGTCCATAGCTGCATCTGCGACACGCAGCCGCCCGACCCGGCCCCGGGCAGCTCCCCAACGCCCCCTTAACTCCGTCTTCCACGTTGGGGCCTGAGCCGCAGCCCTGAAGCAAACTTAGTGTGCGCCCCCATGGGTCAGCTGCCAGATCAGCTCCCTCGCCGCCGGAAATGCTTCCACCAGCTCCGCCCGTGTGCCCGTCTCGTAGTCTGCATATTCGAACCCTGGACTTACCGTGCAGCCCAGCAGGGCCCATGCGCCCCCTTGCGCCTCGGCCGGCAGCAGCCGCGCTCCCTGCCACACACCCCTGGGCACAACCACCTGGGGCCGCTGCCCCCCATGCAAATCCTTCCCGATCACCACACGCTCCATCCGGCCGCCTGGCCACAGCTGCAGCATCTCCACCGCGGCCCCGGCGTAGTGGTGAAACATCTCGTCCGAGGCTAGCCGGTGCATCTCGCTGAAGGTTTCCGGCTCCAGCAGGTAATAGATCGCCGTGCTTAGCCGCCGCGGCCCGTCATAACGCGCCGGGTCCGACGAGTTCGCATACGCCGACGCCGAAAGCAGGGCCTCCGCCCGGTACGTCTCCCGAAACCACCCACCCTCGCGCGGGTGCGGCTCCAGCCCCAGCACCCTCTTCACATCCTCAACCGTCATCTCTTCCACGCCTCACACCTCCTTTGGCAGGCTATGCTGAAGCCCCAACCTCATTCTTCGTCAATCCCCAGGGAGCCCCGTGCGCCGCCGTCTGGAACTCTACTTCCACTTCGCCGACCACGGGGCCACCTGGCGCACCGAGCTGCTCGCCGGGCTGACGACCTTCGTCACCATGGCGTACATCGTTCTGGTGAACCCATCCATCCTGCATGATGCGCCATCCTCTCAGAAACCGGCATGCCCGTCGCGGCCATTACCGTGGCTACCTGCCTGTGTGCCGCCTTCGGCTCGGTCCTCATGGGCGCGCTGGCGAACTACCCGCTTGCCCTTGCGCCCGGCATGGGCCTCAACGCCTACTTCACGTACACCGTCGTCAAAGGCATGGGCATCCCCTGGCAAACCGCTCTGGGCGCCGTCTTTCTTTCGGGCGTTCTGTTTCTTCTGCTCACGCTTGGCGGCGTTCGCCAGCGTTTGCTCGCCGCCATCC
>CAXTRM010000186.1:2523-7317 GCA_964246625.1 uncultured Acidobacteriaceae bacterium | reverse complement strand
CGCGTAGTCGAGGGGGCCGAGCGCACGCATGTCGGTGGCGCCCAGCCCGGGGGTGGAGTGAACGGCACCGTTCCCGTCACGCCACACGCAGCCGGCGATCATCTCCCAGGGTGTGTTGGCGAGCTGTGGCAGGGTCTGGTCGGGCTCACCGCGCAGCACGATGTCGGCGCCGGTTTTTTCGAGGGTGGCGAGCGGGGTGGCGGAGCCGTGGGGGCCGATGACGACGACCTTGCTGCGCCTTGATCTGGCCTCGGAGCGGAGCTGGGCGATCCACTGCTTGGGTACCCGGAGTTCGGGTTGCGGACAGCGCCAGAAAAGGTAAGAGGGCGCCGTGGGAATGACCAGGAAGTCCTCACCGAAGGTGTTCAGGCGGGCGCGCACCTGATCGACGGAGAGGTCTTCCATGAGGGCGTCGACGAGCAGGACCTCATGACCGGCGTAGCGCAGAAACTCTCGGGCGGCGAGGAGCTCGAGCGGGAAGTGCGGGTCAGGGCAGCCGAAGTAGGTGGACCCTTCGAAGCTCCAGTGCGGGTTGACGAGGGCGTACTTCACGCGACCTCCTCGGTAACGAGTTCGAGAGCGGGCACGGCCGGCTGTTGCAAACCGCGGATGGCGTCGCTGTTTGCATCCCAGAAGGCGCCGATATCGGCAAGTGTGTCGTCTAGTGAGCGTTGCGCACGCCAGCCGGTGTCCCGTTCGAGTTTTGCCGTATCGGAGATGTAGAGGGGCTGATCGCCAGGCCGAACGTCCTTGTAGTGGAGGTTCAAGGGCCGGCCGATGCGCTGCTCGATGGAGTGCAACATTTCAAGCACGGAGGTGGCGCGGGCGAGGCCGCCCCCGAGGTTGTAGATTTGCCCACGGCTGGTGCGGCGGTGTTCGCGGGCGGCAAACATCGCGTCGAGGAGATCGTGCACATGGAGGATGTCGCGGACCTGACGGCCGTCGCCGTAGATGGTGATGGGCTTGCCAGCCAGCGCGCAGTAAAGGAAGTGCGCGACCCAGCCCTGGTCCTCATTGCCGAACTGTCGCGGGCCGGCGATGCAGCTCATGCGAAAGACGACCGTGGGCAGGTTGTAGATGCGGGCGTAGTCGCGGACGTACTGGTCGGCCGTGCCCTTGGAGCAGCCGTAGGGCGAGTGGAAGTCGAGCGGCTCGTGTTCTGTGACGCCTTCGAAGCCGGGCTGGTCGGCTTCGTAACGGTCGTCGTGAACATGCACTGGGATGCCCTCGAGCGAGCCGTATACCTTGTTTGTCGAGGTGTAGAGCAGGAAGGGTTTTCGGGGCGAACGGCGGGCGGCCTCAAGGACGCGAAGGGTACCGAGGGCGTTGATCTCAAAATCGGCTTCGGGAGCGTCGATGGAGGTGGTGACGGCGACCTGGGCGGCGAGGTGGTAGATCTCGGAGACGTCGCGGACGGCCTGCGTGACGGCCTTGGCGTTGCGCACATCGCCTTCGATGATCTCCAGGCGGGAGCCTGCACCGCGCAGGGAACGAAGCCAGGCGACGTTGTGCTCGACGCCGCGACGGGACAGGTTGTCGAAGACGCGAACGCGGGTGTTGGGCTCGGCGAGGAAGCGCTGTGCGAGGTTGGAACCGATGAAGCCGGCACCGCCGGTAATCAGGATGGTTTGGGCCCCGCCGGTTGTCTTCATCGACCGATGTCCCTCGGATTCGCGTAGTCTGTCGGCGCCTGAGGGGGCGCCCCCGTTATTGTGCATCAGGCGGTCAGCCCATAGGTGGAGAGTTCGCGGAGCATGGTCTCGGCCTTGTCGTCGACCTCGCCGGCTTCTTGCTGCTTGAGCCATTGCGCCAGCTCACGGAAGCCCTCCTCGTGGGTGACCTGTGGCTCGTAGCCGAGGAGCTTGCGGGCCTTGGAGATGTCGGCGTAGCAGTGCCGGATGTCGCCGGCGCGGTACTTGTTCGCGATGATCGGCTCGACGTCCTTGCCGAGGGCGCGGGCAAGAATCTCGGCAACCTGGCGGATGGTGATCGGCGTGCCGCAGCCGACGTTGATGACCTCGCCGTTGGACTCGGGGCGTTCCATGGCGAGGATGTTCGCGCGAACGATGTCATGGATGCTGACGAAGTCGCGCATCTGTTCGCCATCCTCAAAGATCATGGGCGCGTTGCCGTTGAGCATGCGGGAGGCAAAGACGGCGGCGACGCCGGTGTAAGGGTTGGAGAGCGCTTGGCGCGTGCCGTAGATGTTGAAGAAGCGGAGTGCGGTGACAGGCAGGTCGTAGTTCTGGCCGTAGATGAGGCAGAGCTGCTCCTGGTCGCGCTTGGAAAGGGCGTACACGGAGCCGATATCCGAGGGCTTGGTCTCGTCGGTCGGCACGGGCTTGAGCACGCCACCGCAGCCTGGGCAAGAGAGCTCCCAGGTACCGGCACGGAGCTGGGCGACCGAGCGGACCGCTGGGGCGGCGGTCTGGCCGCAGCCGGAGCAGACGTAGCGGCCTTCGCCGTAGATCGACATTGAGCTTGCGACGATGAGCTTTTCGGGCGTCATCTTGGCGTCGAGCATGGCCTGCAGCAGCTCGGCGGTGCCCTGGGTGTTGACGCTCATATAGCGGGCGATCTCGTACATGGACTGCCCGACGCCGACGGTCGCCGCAAAGTGGTAGACCACATCGACGCCGGTGAGGACCTCGCGGAGGCGGTTCGGGTCGCGCACATCGCCCACAATCAGCTCGACGTCCTTGGAAAGGTACTCCGGACGCTGGCCGTTGGGGTGGACCTGCGGGGTGAGGTCATCGAGGATGCGCACGCTGTGGCCGGCGGCGAGGAGGCCGTCGGCGAGGTGGGAGCCCACGAAGCCGGCACCGCCCGTGATCAGGATCTGTTTACTCATAGGCTCACCGCGGTCTCTTCCCGCTCGGGTTCGGCTTCTTTGGGTTTGGCGGGGGCGTAGCGCTCAACGGCCCAGGCGGCGAACTCCGCGAAGTCCTTGTTGTCTTTGGGTGGGCTGGTGTGATGGTCCTCCAGTCCAAGATGGCCCGGGGTGAAGCAGAGCGTGAGGGCGACGCGGAAGGGTTCGAGCGCAGTCATCTGCCGATCAAACCAGGCTTCGGCGTTGGGGCGGTAGCTGTCGGCCCAGCTGAGCCCGGTGCGCAGGTACTCGACGCCGTGATCGTTCATCCAGCGCACCGCGTCATCAAGACGGTGGTCTTCAAAGTGGAACCACTGGCAAAGACCGGCGCTGCCGTCGGTGGGGAAGAGCCGCTCGGCGAGCTTGGGACGACCGTTGGCGTCGCCCAGGCCAAGGTAGTAGTGACGGTAGTAGGCAGAGCCTTCCGCCTCCTTGTGCCGCGTCTCGGCAGGCCACGTGGGGGGCAGGTCGAAGAGCGAGTACCAGTGGACCCGCTCGGCTTTGCCGTCGAGCAGCTGCAGGGTGCGGGTAAGACCGAATTCCTGGACCTCTTCGGCGCCGAAGGAGCTGACGCCGACCTCGGTGACCCAGACGGGTTTGCCGGAGACTTCGCCGGCCTCACGGACGCGATCGGGCCACTCGGTGAGCTGCCAGTGGTTCCAGTCCAGGGGAAAGCCGTGGACACCCACGGCATCGACGTAGGGCATGACACCCTGGGCGGCCATGTTGCGCAAGAAATCGATGTCGCAGGAGGACACACCGCCGAGCACGATGGGCACCTCTGGATTGACGGCGCGGATGGCGTCGGAGGCCTGCTTGACCATATCCGCGAACCGTTCCCAGTTGGGGTCGAGCTTGAAGTTCCAATGGGACAGGTTATTGGGTTCGTTCCAGAGCACGACTGCTTCAACCATCTGTGTTTCGTCCTTATCTGCGGGCCCGCAACGTCATCGTCGATCTCCGTCAGGGGCCTGGCGTCGCAAGCCGCGTTCACAGGCGACAAAGCTTGGTACAAACCTACAGTGCCTGAATACTACACATTTCGACATGTAAGTAGAAGCTGAAGTTGCCTTTGTAGGCGAACAAAGGTTCCCCCAGCGGTGGAAAAGGCGGCTGAATATTCACCACAACCCGGCGAGCAACTTGTACCTGACCGAAACAGCTCTAGTGCAGAAGGTAGTCCTGATGGGAGTGTGACCGTGGCAAGTTCGCCTGTGGTGGTGGTTACGGGGGCATCGGCGGGTTTGGGCCGCGCGATTGCGCACCAGTTTGCCCGACGTGGCGCGCGGGTGGCGCTGTTGGCACGCAATCCCGAGGCGCTGCGGGCTGCCGCGGACGAGTGCGCCGTGCTGGGCGGGGTCGGGTTGCCGATCCCAACAGACGTGAGCGACGCCGAGGCTGTGGAGGCCGCGGCGGCGCGGGTTGAGGCCGAGCTCGGGCCGATCGACATTTGGGTAAACAATGCCATGGTGAGTGTCTTTTCTCCGGTCAAGGAGATGACGCCGGCGGATTATCGGCGCGTCACCGATGTCCTGTACCTGGGCTTTGTGTATGGCACCCTGTCCGCCCTGCGGCGCATGCTGGGGCGAGATCGCGGAACCATCGTGCAGATCGGATCGGCGCTGGCGTATCGCTCCATCCCGCTGCAGTCGGCCTATTGCGCGTGCAAGCATGCCATTAACGGCTTTACCGATTCTGTCCGGTGCGAGTTGCACCACGACAACAGCGGCGTAAAGATTACCGCGGTGCACATGCCCGCCATGAACACACCGCAGTTCAACTGGGTGAAGAACCGGCTGCCGCACAAGACACAGCCTGTGCCGCCGATCTATGACCCGGAGTTGGCGGCTCGCGTTGTCGTACAGGCCGGGCTGGCCGCATCGCCACGGCGCGAGTACTGGGTGGGTGCTCCCACGGTGGCGGCG
>CAXTRM010000186.1:538-2513 GCA_964246625.1 uncultured Acidobacteriaceae bacterium | reverse complement strand
CGTCGCAACAGCTGGAAGGCGAGCCGACTGATCCGGAGGCCCCCGACAATCTGTACCAGTACGTGCCTGGAACACACGCGGCCCGTGGCAAGTTCAGCAAACGAATGTGGCGAACCGGGCCTGAGGTGATGGTGGTGTTGCATCGCGGCTGGTTTGCGCTGGGGGCAGCGGCGCTACTGGCCGGCGGCGTGGCGGTAGCGCGGAGGAAGGGCTGATGCGCCGGGCTGACCGTACGCTCGCCATGGCAGGCTGCGGCCTGGCCCTGGCAGCGCTCCTGCCCGTGGCGCTATACCAGAGCGAGGTGATCGAGCGCCTGCCCGACCCGCCGGGCGACGTGTTCGACTCGGAAAAGATCACCTCGAGCAAGACGGCGCATCCGCTGGGTGTGCCGGACAGCTACCTGGGACTTGCAAGTTATGGCATCACGCTGGGGCTTCTGCTGGTTGCAGGCAGGAGCAAGCTCGCCAGGCATCTGCTGGGGGCCAAGCTTGTGGGGGATGCCAGCTTTGCGACGTTCAACGCGGTGCGGCAGGTGGTGTTGTTCGGCAAGGTGTGCAGCTGGTGCACGGGCACGGCGCTGGCGACCGCGTTGATTGTGTACGGCGGGCGCGAGACGATCGTCGACGCTGCCCGCGCCGCAAAGAAGGCGCTTTGACCGCAGCTGGACTGCGAGCCTAGAACCACCATGCGCGAGACCCTGGCAACTCTGGTGCAGGACTGGCAACGCCTGGGCAGTGAGACCGCCACGGTTCTGCATCGGGGCAACCGGAGTTTCCGGACCAGTTACGGGGCGTTGGCGACACTGGCAGGGCGCTTTGCCGCAGAGCTCGACCGCCGCGGCATCCAGGCGGGCGAACGAGTTGTGCTGTGGGGCGAGAACTCGCCGGAGTGGGTGGCCAGCTTCTTTGGCTGCCTGCTGCGGGGCGTGGTGGCGGTGCCGCTCGATGCGGGGGGCACGGCAGCTTTTGCCGAGCGCGTGATCGGGGAGACGGGTCCGCGCTGGATCCTGGGGGACGCGCCCCTGCTTGCGAGCCTCACGACAGGCACAGAGCGCCAGATCCTGGCAGAGATTGCGATGTCGCTTCCGCTTGCACCGCTGTTTGAGGTGTCGTCTGCCGTGGTGGAGGACGCACCGTTTCAGATTGTGTTCACCTCGGGGACGACCTCGGAGCCCAAGGGCGTGGTGCACACGCACCGGAACGTACTGGCCAGCCTGCGTCCGATTGAGGCCGAGATCGGCAGGTACAAGCGGTACGAGCGCTGGGTGCATCCGCTCCGGTTGTTACACACCCTGCCCTTGAGCCATGTTTTCGGGCAGTTTATGGGTTTGTGGATCCCGGCGCTGCTCGGTGCCGAGCTCCATCTGCCCGCCAGCGTGGACCCGAGCCGCCTGGCCGGCCTAATCCAGCGCGAGCGCCTTTCGGTGCTGGTCGCGGTGCCGCGCCTTCTGGAGCTGCTGCGCGACCACCTGCGTCGTCGCTACCCGGGCCTGGAGCGCGAGTTAGCGAGCAGCGCAGGGATCCCGGCGTGGAAGCGATGGTGGCGCTTCCGCCGGGTGCACCGGGCCTTTGGCTTCAAGTTCTGGGCCTTTGTGTGTGGGGGTGCAACCCTGTCGCCGGAGCTGGAACGGTTTTGGAACGGGCTGGGGTTTGCCCTGATCCAGGGCTATGGCATGACGGAAACGGCAGCGCTGGTGACCTTAAATCATCCTTTCAAGATCGGGCGCGGCACGCTGGGCAAGACGCTGCCGGGGCGAGAGGTACGACTAAGCGGGGAAGGCGAGATCCTGGTGCGTGGGGACGTTTTGGCCGCGGGCACATGGAGGAACGGCCGCTTTGAACCTCGTGCGGAAGAGTGGCTGGCGACGGGCGACCTGGCGCAACAGGACACAACGGGTGAGCTGCGCTTTACGGGTCGACGGGGAGAGGTCATCGTTACCGCCGCCGGCATGAACGTGTATCCCGCGGACGTGGAA
>CAXTRM010000186.1:0-528 GCA_964246625.1 uncultured Acidobacteriaceae bacterium | reverse complement strand
CAACAGGCAAGCTGCTGCGCCGCCGTGTTGCGGCGTGGGCCTGTGCCGAGCTGGAAGAGGCAGGGCGCGCAGACGGTCGGCACGATGTCCCCGCGGGGGACACGGTTCTTCGGACGATCGGGGAAATCACACGGCAGCATGTGGAGGCTGCCACGGCGGAGAGCCGGCTTACCGAAGACCTGCACCTGGACAGCCTTGGGCGGATGCAGCTGCAGTCGGCGCTGGAGCAGCAGATGGGGGTGGAGCTGGCCGAGGAGGCCATGGCTGCCGTGCAAACGCTAGGGCAGCTGCGGGCGCTGGTGGCTCAGCGGGAAGACCCGGAGATGTTGCCGGTCAGTGAGCCGCATACTGCCACACTGGCTGCCTCAGAAGGTCCGGTACCCGGGCCGTTGCCGTATGCGCATTGGCCATGGAGCCGGCCGGTGCGCTGGCTGCGTAGCGCCTTTCTGGAGTGGGTGGCGGTGCCGCTGGTGCGCCTGCTGGCCCATCCGCGCGTGATCGTGGATATCCCCTTGCCGGAGCGCAAAC
>CAXTRM010000185.1:3837-7333 GCA_964246625.1 uncultured Acidobacteriaceae bacterium | reverse complement strand
GTACGCGTGAACCTGCGGCACGTGCCGGAAGCGGAACGACCGGTGCAGGGTACGCCCGATCCGGACGACGACCCGACCCGCACGTGGCGGGAGGGCAAGGAGCGCTAGGCGCCGATCGTTAGAAGCGACGGGGCCATGCGGCGGCAGCGGGATACGCGATACATGGAGGCCAGCCGGCCAGCCGGGGATGCTAGGCTCGTGCGTCTGTGCAAACCCAGGTCGCTTATTGGCGGGTGGGCTGGTCTGCTGGATGTACGGCCTTCCGTCGCTGGCGAGGGCGGCGTTGCCCCTCAAGGGGCGTCCCGCGCTGACGATTACCCTCGGCAATTCGGTGGTGCCGCTTTCAGGCCGTAGTTTTTGAGCCGGGGAGCCCGCCTGTGGAGCGGGGCGCGCCGGTGTGGGCGCAGCCTGACTTTGACGATCCATACACGGCGGGACCAGAGATACCTGTGGTTGGCCGTTCGTCTGCTGGTGAGCTAGGCGTTTGCGCTGGTATGTGAGCTAGCGATGGCTGGGAGGTGTCGCAGACAGCGGCCGCGATCCTACAGAGCGTGGTGCTGCGGTCGGTGCTGGCTCCGGGGTGGATTGCGCTCTGGTGGCACTGGTTTCAGCTGCGGCGGGACCGGTGGATCCTGTACGCCACCGGGGCGCTGACAGTGCTCGCTGGCGGCTCTGTCCTGCGCGCGCGTGCCATCGCGCATGCGGTGCTACCCCCAAGCGTGGAACCTGTGGCTTCGCTTGTGAATGCGGGGGTGAAGGTCGGAGAGGTCCTGCTGCTGGGAGTGGTTCTGGCAGAGGTCCCGGCGTGACCGGACCGAGGCCTTTCTAGCGCTGTTTCCGCTGGTTCTTCTAAACGAGGTGGACAGCTTTGACGAGGGCGAATCAGGGATAACGAGGCGAGCGGAGCAGATCCCACTCGGCTTTCGAGAGGTTATGCACTGCGGCGGCGACGAGGGCTACCGGCAACGGCCAAAACGCCTGTGCCAAGTAGAAGGAAGCTCTAGGGCTCGGTCGTGGCGGGGCCGACCGGTGCCCGCGCCAGCGGAACCCGTGGCTTGTGTTGTGGCATAGAACCCCTCTGGAAAGAGATGGAGCCACCGTACAAGGAAGCCGGGCAAAGAGAGCCGGGGAAAGATCCGCGTTGCCTGAACCAGTTATCAGACCGGGACGGAGGCGGGCAGGATGTCGAGGCCGAGGTCGAGCGAGCGGACGCTGTGAGTAAGGGCACCGGCCGAGATAAGGTCGACCTCGGTGTGTGCGATAGCGGCGACGGTGTCGAGGCGGACGTTGCCGCTTGCCTCAACCAAGGCGCGGCCCGCAATCTGTTGAACGGCGGCGCGCAGAGCGTCGAGGGAAAAGTTGTCCAGCAGAATGGTGTCGACGCCGGCGGCGAGCACGGGCTCGATCTGGTCGGGGCTGTCGACCTCGACCTCAAGGTGCGCGGTATGGGGCAGGGTCCGGCGGGCCCGCTGCAGCGCCTCAGTGAGGGTTTCCGAGCTGTGGGCGGCCAACACGGCGAGGTGGTTGTCTTTGACGAGCATGGCGTCAGAGAGCGAAAAGCGATGGTTGCCGCCGCCCCCGCAGCGGACGGCATAGCGCTCCAGAAGGCGAAGACCGGGCGTGGTCTTTCGCGTGTCCACGATGCGTGCGTGGGTGCCTTGGACCGCCGCGACAAAGGCTGCGGTGAGGGAAGCGATACCGCTCAAGCGCTGCACGAGGTTGAGGGCCACACGCTCTGCCTGGAGCACGGCCTGAGCTGGACCCCGGGCCGTGGCGAGGCGATCGCCCGGGGCGAAAGGAGAGCCATCCGGCCGGGTGAACTGGACCTCGATGCCGGGGTCAGTGAGGTGCATGGCCGCGGTGAACAGCTGAGCCCCGGCGAGGATGCCAGCCTCGCGCGCCATGAGGGAGGCTTCCACCCGAGCCTCGGGCGGCAGCAGGGTTTGTGAGGTGAGGTCGCCCCAGGGTGCGTCCTCGTCCAGGGCATGGCGGACAAGGCGGTCGACGACGGCCTGGGGCAGGGGTGTCAGCAAGGCACTTCCACTGGACGGGTGAGCACGAGATGGTGGCGCTCCGCGTCGGCGACCTCGGGGTAGTCGGAACGGAAGTGGGCACCGCGCGACTCGCGACGGGTCAACGCGGCGGAGACCACGGCTTCCCCGAGTTGCAGTAGATTGATCGTTTCCCGTGCCGCTACGCTTCCACCGGCAACGCGCCACTGCCGAAGCTGCGCTTGGGCGGCGCGCAGCCCAGGCTCGTCCCGAACGATGCCGGCGGCCTCCCACATCAGCCGCTGCAGCGCGGCGCGATCCGGGAGTGGCCGCGCAGCTTTGGCCGAGGGCACATCCAGGATGAGTTCGACTGAGGCGGCAGGGAGAGACGGTGTGACATCGGGGCTGCCGGTGGGGGATGATCCGCCGTCCGGTGGTTGGAGCGACGCGGCAGCGAGAGCCTGAGCCCGATCGTCGAGAAGCAGATGGGCGGCGCGGTAGGCGAAGACAATGCTTTCCAGCAGCGAGTTGGACGCGAGGCGGTTGGCACCATGGACGCCTGTGCAGGCGACCTCGCCTACGGCAAACAGGCCGGGTAGGCTGGTACGGCCCCAAATGTCGGTGCGGATGCCGCCCATCCAGTAGTGGGCAGCGGGAGCGACCGGAATGGGAAAGCGCGCCCAATCCAGGCCGGCCCGCTGGCAGGCGGCGTTGATGGTGGGGAAGCGTTGAGCCAGGAAGGAGGCCCCGAGGTGGGTCGCGTCGAGTAGAACGGGCTGGTTGTTCTGCAGGCGCATCTGGGCGGCGATGCCACGGGCGACCACATCACGGGGGGCGAGTTCCGCGTCGGGGTGAACGGCCTGCATGAAGCGGGAGCCGTCCAGGGCGCGCAGCACGGCTCCGTCTCCGCGCACGGCTTCGGAGATCAGGAAGCCGCCTTCGGCCGAGAGCGCGGTAGGGTGGAACTGATAAAACTCGACATCGGCCAGCTGCGCACCGGCCCGCAGGGCGAGCGCGACGCCGTCGCCGGTAGCGACGCTGGGGTTGGTGGTGTAGGGGTAAAGGTGGCCGGCGCCGCCCGAAGCAAGCACGACCGCGTCGGCGGCGAGCACCTGCGGCTGGCCATCTTCCAGGATCACCGCAAGACCGGTGACGCGGTCCTCCCGGAGTTGGAGATCGGCGGCAAAGGTGTGCTCGAAGACCTGCACGTCCGCCTCCCGTACCGCGGCGACGAGGGCCGTTTCGATAGCGAGGCCGGTGGCGTCGCCACCCGCATGGAGCACACGGGGACGGGAGTGCGCGGCTTCAAGACCCTGGGCGAGCACACCGTTCTTGCGATCAAAGGCAACGCCCAGATGGATGAGGTCATGCACGCGGTCTGGGCCTTCCGTGCAAAGAATCTCGACCGCCTCGGGACGACACAGGCCGGCGCCGGCGCGTAGGGTGTCCTCGATGTGTTCTTCGATACGATCTTCGGCGGTCATCACGGCCGCGATACCACCCTG
>CAXTRM010000185.1:0-3827 GCA_964246625.1 uncultured Acidobacteriaceae bacterium | reverse complement strand
GTGTTGCTTTCCGCAAGGCGAGATTTGGTGACCAGGGTGACCTGGTGCGCCCTGGACAGCTCAAGG
Organism: uncultured Acidobacteriaceae bacterium; assembly: GCA_964246625.1. GTDB lineage: Bacteria > Acidobacteriota > Terriglobia > Terriglobales > Acidobacteriaceae > Granulicella. The sequence continues at coordinate 3,761 of CAXTRM010000185.1, read as the reverse complement.
GCGGCGACCAGGCCGGCGATGCCGCTGCCAACAACGACAACCTTCATCGACACACCTCAGGGAACGCCGGCGTGCGGCCGGCCGGAGCGATCCGCCTTCCCCTTGAGCCAGAAGGCTCGGGAGAGGTGGTCGAGAGAACGCCCAGGCGAGGGCAGAGCGGCAGGCAAAACGGCGGAAGCAAGAAGAGCGGCACGGGTCTAGGCCTGAGGGGAGATGGGAGCCGGCTTTGCGCCCAACATGCGCTCCAGGGCGACACGGGCCGGGACGGCGACCGACTCGGGAACGGTGATCCGGTTGGGGGTTTCCCCGCGCTCCAGCGACTCCAGGACCCAGGCCAGGTAGCCGGGGTGAATGCGGTACATGGTGGAGCAAGGGCAGACCACGGGATCGAGGCAGAAGATCAGCTTGTCAGGGTGATCGGCGGCGAGGCGTTGCACAAGATTGATCTCCGTACCGATCGCGATGGCGGCGCCTGGCGGCGCGGCTTCGACGGCTTTGCGGATGTAGTCGGTAGAGCCGGCCTCATCGGCAGCATCGACGACGGGCATGGGGCACTCGGGGTGAACGATCACCCGCACGCCGGGATGGGCGGCACGGGCCTGCTCGATCTGCTCGACGGTGAAACGTTTGTGGACCGAGCAGAAGCCGTGCCACAGGATGACCTGAGCCTTTTCGATCGCAACGGGTGTGTTGCCGCCCAGGGCTTTGCGAGGATCCCACAGCGGCATCTCGGTAAGCGGGATGCCCATGGCCTTGGCGGTATTGCGCCCGAGGTGCTGATCGGGGAAGAACAGGACGCGCTGGCCCCGCTCAAAGGCCCAGCGGAGGACGGTGCTGGCATTGGAGGAGGTGCACACGATGCCCCCGTGCTCGCCGCAGAAACCCTTAAGGGCCGCCGAAGAGTTCATATAAGTGACAGGGATGACCGGTTGCCGGCCCTGTGCGTCAGGCTCCGTGCCCAGGATCTCGGTGAGCTCGTCCCAGGCTGCCTGCACCGACTCGAGGTCCGCCATGTCGGCCATGGAACAACCGGCGGCGAGGTTTGGGAGAATAACGACCTGGTCCGGGCGAGACAGCATGTCGGCAGTTTCCGCCATGAAGTGCACGCCGCAAAAAACGATAGCTTCGGCCTCCGGACGGGTTCTGGCGGCTTGCGCGAGCTGGAAGCTGTCGCCAAGGAAGTCGGCGTGCTGCACGATCTCGTCCCGCTGGTAGAAGTGACCAAGGACGACAACGCGCTCACCGAGCGCGTGCTTGGCTGCGCGGATGCGAAGGTTAAGCTCCGCCGGGCTTGCGTTGCGGTACTCGGCGGGCAATACGCCCTGGCGGGGCGCGTCGGCTGCGATCCGGTCCCCTGCCGAGGCACCCGGGCCGTAGCTGGGCAGGGCATCGAACGCCCAGGGGTCCTGCGCCAAGCCCGGATCGCAGGTAGCGGACCTGGACTGACCCGGTTCTCCCTTGGGGAGGTCGATGGAGATCAGCGGCGACAACGGTGCGATGGTCGGCAAGGTCGGTTCCTCGTGGGACGTGACGGCCTGAAGCAGCAGTCCGTTCGTCCAGGCAACACACCCATTAGAATACGCCGGAGAAAGAAAGTTGCAGTCCGGAAAGCGGGGTAGAAGCTCCAACTTAGGGGTCAGCTTGCGGCTTCGGTGTTGCGGGAAAGAGCAGCGAAGCCGCAATGGTGACCCCAAGCAGGACCACGATGATGAGCAGCGAGAGCAGAGGGCCGATCTCAAGCCAGTGCACGAGCAGCATCTTGGCTGCGGCAAAGATCAACAGCGCGGAAAGCCCATAAGGAAGAAAGCGCAGCCTGGTGAGCATGGCCGCGAGCAGCACATACAGGGACCGGAGTCCCATGACAGCCAGGATATTGGAGCTGTAGGCCAAAAAGGGCGTTCGGGTGATGGAAAGCACGGCCGGGATAGAGTCAAGGGCAAAGACGACGTCGGTAAGCTCCACCGCAATCAGGGCGAGCATAAGGACGGTGGGCAGGCGACGACCGTTTTCAACAGCGAAGAAGCTACTTTGCGAGGCGCTGACGGGCTGCACACGGGTGAGCCAGGCCAGCCAGCGTGGCGGCTGGCCGTTCCCTTCGGCGTGCTTCTCGGGAAGCAGCAGACGGATGGCCGCGACAAGCAGAACTACGCCGAAGATGTACTCGACCCAGGCGAAGTGCTCCAACAACTGAAGGCCCGCGGCGATGAAAGAGCCGCGCATGACGATGGCCCCCGCCACGCCCCAGAAAAGAACCTTTTGCTGCCGGCCTTCCGGGATGGCAAACAGCTTGAACAGCAGAAGAAACACAAACAGGTTGTCCACCGAGAGCGCTTCCTCGATGGCGTAGCCGGCCAGGTACTGCGTCGCTGCCGCCGCGTCTCTCGTGCGCCAGACAAAGAGGGCAAAGCCCAGCGAGGCAAGGACCCAAAGCACCGTCGCGTAGACGGCTCGCCGATGGGTGTCGTGCACGCGCTTGGCCATCAGCCATTCCAGGACCAGCAAGGACACAAGAGCGATGTGAAAGCCGATCCAAACAGAGAGGGGCGTCATCAGGTGAGCTGTTGGATGTCGTGCGGCAGCCCCGGCGCTAGCCTGCGTGCTGATTTATGAGGCGGATGAGCTCCAAAAACAGATCGGCCGAGACTTGGAGGCTCGCTGCGCTGAGCTTGTCGAGCGTGTCGCCCTCATGGTGGTGAAAGGCTTCCGGGTCCTGCGCTGTGCCGTACTCGTAATCGATGACGTCGAGGACAGGCACGCCGCGCTGCTTGAAGGGGAGGTGATCGTCCTCGATGGCCATGCCATCAGGGGCCAGGTAGCGCTCGTGCCCTGTGGTCTTGCCGGCCTCGGCGAGCGCCTCGAGCAGCCAGGGGGTGGAGTTGGTTTCGCGATCGATCTTCATCTGCTTCCAACCGATCATGTCGGCGAGCACAAAGGCCTTGAGATGCGCGAGGGTGCCATCGCCGGACCACTTGGCTGCTAGGTGCCGTGTGCCGTAGAGCTGGTCAGACTGGTTGGACCAGTCGCCGGAGACAGACTCTTCGCCGTCGTCAAAGAGCAGCCAAACGGAGTAGCCTGCGGGTGGGTGGTCGCGCAGGTACTGGCCGAGCGCGATGAGCAGGGCCGAGGTGCAGGCGCCGTCGTTGGCGCCAAAGAACTGAATGTTTTTCAGGTTGTAATTGGTCTCATAGTGCGACGCGAGGACGATGATGCCGTCACGCTTGCCGGGAAACTTCACCAGCAGGTTATGCATGGTTTGGGGGCCGGCAGGGGTGTTGGCGACAAAGGTGTCGTCGACAAAATTGCCGCGGGCGGCCTCCGGGGCGAAGTGCTCCTTGATGAACTTTTCCGCGGCAAGGTGGCCAGGGGAGCCGTTGAAGCGCTTGGGGGCGACCTGGAGGAACTGCGCGGTGAGCTGCAGAACGTGCTGGCCCGAAACGCCGGAAGCCCGCGGTGGCTGCGCTTGCAGCAGGTTTCCCGTGCGGCCAACGACAAGGAGAAGGGCGAGAGCAAGGCCCAAGGCGGAGGGCGCCCAGGACGTAACGCTGCGCAAGGGGAAAGGGGAAGGGCGGGCGGGGACGATCATGCGGCTGCCTTGAGCTTGCGGTTGCGGCGATCGGGGTGCACAAAGAAGGCGACGCCCACGCCCAGGAAGTACAGGGCGAGCATGGGGGTGGCAAACAGGCACATGCCGATGGGGGCCGGGGTGAGGCAGATGACCGCGGCGACAAGGAAGATGGCCAGCACGGCATAGCGGAAGTGCC
>CAXTRM010000184.1:3874-7385 GCA_964246625.1 uncultured Acidobacteriaceae bacterium | reverse complement strand
GTTGCGTATGGTGGAAGAACAGGCGCTCGGCGGCAGTGTGCCCGCCCCGTCCAGTCCGGCAAGGGCAGGACGGGTGGTGGTTCGGCTGGGCGACCGCTTGCTGCTGGTCGATCAGAAGGATGTCTGCTTCGCGTCGATCGAGGAGGGCCGTATCTCGGTCGTGACCAAGACGCTTGAAGGCGACTCCAATGTCCGAACCCTGGAAGAGCTGGCCGACCAGCTCGACCCGGCACAGTTTTGGCGCGCGCATCGCTCCTACCTGGTCAATCTGCAGCATATTCGCGAGGTCATGCCGTGGTTCAAATCGAGCTACAAGCTGCGCATGGACGACCGCAACGGGACGGAGATCCCGGTGAGCCGGTCGCAGACGCGGCGTCTTCGTGATCTCTTTAACTTGTAGGTGGAAGGGCAAACGCGGCTAGAACGTCCGCTGACCAGACGGATCGCAGCAACAGTCACCACGGCTGTCTTTGCGGCGGGCGCGGTGTTGCATGCCGCTGCCTTTTGCGTGCGGGGACCAGCAACGCACGGGACTTTGCTACCCTTGCGAAGATGCAACGCCGTGGACCTACACCGCTGTGGCGACGGCTCCGAAGGACCGGCCTGATTGTGCTCGGTGCCGTGCTGCTGGTGTATCCGGCAGACTGGGCGGTGTGGCGCGTGTTGATGCTGACCGGCCATGGGATGGGCAGCGCCGATGTGACACAAACCACGGCTGCAACGTTGAAGGGGAATCGCTTCGAGGTGTACTCCGAAGAGCAAACCACCGTGAACTGCAGCCACTCGCTGTTACCGGAGGCCGGGGCCGGACCCTGCTGGTGGCTCCACCGTCATCCGCAGCTCGTGACGCAGTACTGAGCGGGGAACGCCCTCAGGGAGCGGGATGCCCGTGCTGGAGCCAGTTGAAGCGATATACAACGCCCAGGGTGCCCGGTACCGAGGTGATGTGCCCCTCATTGGCCGTGAGGCCGGACGGATCAAACGGGACATGCCATCTTTGGACCTGCCCGTCGAACAGAACGGCGACGTGGGGGGAAAGGTCAGCCTCAAAGCCGATTCCCGGCGAAATCACGTTCGTGGTGGTCTGCAGGTAGCGGAACGCCTGCATGGGAACGGCAAGGCCGCCATGCTGGTAGTTCAACTCACCGCGGCCGTAAAGGAAGTCGGCATACGGGCGGATGCGGCCAAAGCGCTTCTGAAACCGGATGCCCCCCTCGACGTGTTCTTCCCCCACCACGGAACCGTTGTCGATCGGGTAGGTGCCACGGACCTCGATTGAGGGCATAAACCCCAAAAAGGGCTTGAAGCCCACATCGACCCCTGCCGTGATGCCGAGGTTGCGGCTGCTGTACAGTCCCGTATACGCGCCGGTGATACCCAAAAAGGCTGATGGCACCACAGCGCGGCTGGCGGTCGGGATGCTTTGAGCTATTGCAGGCAAAGCGGCAAAGCAGAAACAAGTGCATGTGAGCAGAAGTGAAGCAAAGCGGTTGAGGCGCAATCGAACTCCTTGTGTCCCGATAAGCATATGACGGTACGCGCCGCGTGACGAGAGGGAGCCTTTGGAAAGAAACCTGGCTGCCCATGGAAAACCGGGCAATTCCGGCGGTTTCTCCCGCAATCTGCGACACAAAGTGAGACACCAGACCGGCCCGCCGCTGTCGCGGAACCGGCCACAAGGGGTCGGCACGGTACCACAGCGACTTACTACAAGATGGGCTGTAGTTACCAACTACTAGGCTCAGACGGGGCCACTTCCCATTAAGGTGACAACATGCCTGGCAGGCGAGGTTCTGAAGCCCTGCCGGCAGGAGATGCGGGCCGGCGTTGTAGGGTTAGTTTTCGAGATTTTCAACTAAAGCAAAATGGCGTTGGAAGCAGGGCGCGCCAAGACTGACGGAAGGTCCCGGTGAAGCAGAGGCAGATAGAAAGCTGTCCTGCGGATCAGATCCACCCTTCCCCAGCACCACGCGGTTCGGCGGGCGTGGAGCAGTTGCCACATGGAGACAATGATGCGCTTGAAGAATTTGGCCTTTTCGATGCTCGCAGTTTTGGGAGCGATGACTTGCAGCACGAGCTTTGCAGACACAATCAAGCTGGTAAGCACCAGCGGTGGATCCGTCGCCGGGGTTGATGTGTATCCCTACAACCTGAGCCTGAACGGCAGCGCAACAACCAATCCCATGATGTGTATCAACTACGATGACCACGTCACGATCGGCGAGTCGTGGACGGTAACAGGAACTCGCGTGTCCACTTCGTCATCGCTGGCCCTGCAGGAGGATGCCTGGTTGTTCTCGCAGGTCGGCGGAGGCAAATACAGCAACGCCGATATTCAGTTTGCTGTCTGGTACATCCTCGATGGAAATGTGTCGAGCAGCGCGGGCTATGATGCCACCGCCAAGAACCTGGTCTCTCTGGCGCAGGCCGCCGCCCCTGGCCTGAGCAATACATTCCTGAACAACTACATGGTGTACGCCCCGGTGCTGAGCAACCAGACCGGATGGACCGACGGCACGCCTCAAAGCTACATCACGGCCGATCCGATCGCTGTCACCCCGGAGCCTTCGAGCCTGCTTCTGCTCGCCACAGGCCTGTTTGGTGCAGGCGTGGTAACCATGCGCCGTCGTACCGTGGAAGCCCAGAATCCACTCTTCTAACCAGAACAGGGCGTGTCCAGATGGCCTACCCTAGTCGCGGGGGCGGGCATCAGGGCGATCGTGATTACGATCAGGAGGCAAACGTATGGCGCTCCTTTACGGGAGCGCCCTACGTTTGAAACCAGACAAACTCAAAGGTTTGCTGAGCGATTCCCCGTGATGAGCCGCAGCAGAAAGGTGAGGATCACCGCACCGACTACCGCAACGATGATGGAATAGATGAAGCCGCCCGACGATGCGGCGCCAAACAGATGCGTCATGATAAAGCCGCCGATGAGGGCACCGATCAGGCCCACAATCATGTCCATGATCACGCCAAAGCCGGATCCCTGCATGATCTTGCCAGTGAGCCAGCCCGCGATGATCCCGATAATGATCCATGCAATGATGCCGTGCGCCATACGTTGTTTCCCCTGTGAAGTGGTGTGCTGTTTTGTTGCGGGCCGAAGCTGCTCCTAGGTAGAGTGCCCGGCCACGCCGCAGGTTGCGTGTGTGGCTGCGATCGGCTCGTCATGGCGCGTGTGCATCCTAACGTGTAGGGTCAGGACGATGACCAAAGGAGGCAGTGGATGGCAGAGTGTACAGGCAGAGAAGCCGGCCGGGAGGCTACAGGTTCACAGACCGGGGATGCGGGAGATGCGAGCCTGGCGCGTGGTGCGGCTGGCGCGCAGACTGGAGCCAAGATCAGCTCCGGCACAGAAATAAGTGAACGTGAAGAGCGGCGAGAAACAGAGCAGGTCCTGCGGCCGACCAGCGATGGCGTAGGGGAAGGTTTGCCCAAGGATCAGAGCTAGGGCAGGCAGAACGTCACTGGCGGGGCGCGAGGAGGCAGCGATGGTTCTCGCACGAAG
>CAXTRM010000184.1:3192-3864 GCA_964246625.1 uncultured Acidobacteriaceae bacterium | reverse complement strand
TAAAGTTCCATTGACCGGTTACTTTTATCCTGCGACGAATCGAAGATTCTCTTCACTTTTCGCATCGTACCTAGTAGCCTTACTTCAGGCACTTTCAGGAGTTCCAGATGCGCTTGCGTTTCTTAGCGACCATGGTCGCGTTTTCTCTTTCCTCGGGTGTGGCGTTTGCTGATTCCGGCACAGGAACCGGTTTGTCCGGCGGTGCCAAGGCAGCCAGCGGTGTCGTTGTTGCCGGTGCAGGTGCAGGAGCGGTTGCTGCTGTAGCGAACATCTTCAGCAACTCCACCAAGGGTCACTCCTACGCCGTCGCCAGCGCGCCCGAGATCAGCACCTCGGGGACCATGGCAGGTCTCGTGCTGCTCGTAGGTGGTGTTCTGGTCGCCCAGGGCCGCCAGCGCAAGCAGAACGCCGAGTAACCTGACCTAGGTCTTAGATTGCCGGCGGGTACGTTCACTCGATCAGGGTTCCTCCTGCCCCGCCGGTTATGGCTCCTGCTTTTTCTTCTCGCCGCAGAGAACACGGTTGTTGTCCAGCTATCGCACCCCTGGTTCAACATGTATGTGTATCGGGGCCTGCCCATCGTCTTTGGGTTGGCCCTTGTCTTTTTTGGTCGGTTGCAGTTTCGCCAGAGCTTTGGGGAAGCTTCGGTCTTCAGGCCGCAGCCCCTTGTGG
>CAXTRM010000184.1:0-3182 GCA_964246625.1 uncultured Acidobacteriaceae bacterium | reverse complement strand
CTTTGTTCTGGCCTGCCTGACCGCCTTTGAATGGATTTTGCTGCTGCATATTTCCCCTGTGCCACTGAGCGCAGCTTTGCGTACGGTTGTCTGGCTATGGCTCGCTTCGTTCCCGCTCCTCATCGGCACGCTGCTTTTGAGCTTTCTTCCGCTTGATCGCCTAATCCGACTCGGGCGGTCGCTTCGCGTCGCCTGGCTGTATGCCGCCGTGAGTTCCGTATTGGTTGTGGTACTCAGGGAGCGGTTCCGCCTTGCATGGGGTGAATCGTCATCCCGATTGGGGTCCGCTGCCCTTTCGGCATCGTTTCACGAGGCCCGTTTTCTTCTTCATCTGTTTTATCCGGTCGTTGTGCAGGATCCGGCAACTCACCTGCTGGGCACGGACAAGTTTCTCGTGATCGTTGGGGGTACCTGCTCGGGGCTTGAGGGCCTGGCGCTGATGAGTGCCTTCGGCGCCGTATGGCTGGTGTATGCCCGAAAGGAGTTGCGGCTGGGTCGGGCCATCCTGCTGGTGCCTGTTGCCCTTGGCTTGATGTGGGTGTTGAATCTTGCACGTCTGGTCACGTTGATCGCCATTGGCGACGCAGGACATCCCGAGATCGCCACCCAGGGTTTCCACTCGGAGGCTGGCTGGATTGCCTTCAACCTGGTCAGCTTGGGATTCCTCGTCACGGCGCAGAGGATCGCCTGGTTTCGGAAACCCATGACCACCCTTCCCGGATCTGGAACCGTGCCGACCCTTGAAGCGCCATCGGTGAATGTCCCCGCGATCTATCTTGGCCCCTTCCTGGCCATCACTGCGGCTGCCGTCCTGAGCCAAGCAGCCTCGGCGGGGTTTGAGCGGTTTTACGGTATCCGGTTGGTCGCTGCCCTCGTGGTGTTTTGGGCGTTCCGCAATCACTATCGTCAGATGGACTGGCGATTCGGGGTGCTTGGGCCCGCCGCAGGCCTTGCTGTAGCGGCCTGCTGGCTCGGTTTACACGATGGGCTGCTGCAGTCGGGCCTGGTTTCGTCGCCCTCCGCCGCAGCCGATGATGTCACAAGCAGTTTGGCAGCGCTGCCCAGCGCCGCTCGCGCGGTGTGGATCGGCATTCGTGTTATTTCGGCTGTCCTGACGGTGCCAGTCGCGGAAGAGTTGGCTTTTCGGGGCTACCTGGCACGGCGGCTGATGCATGCTGATCCGGAACGGGTGTCCTTTTCGCGGCTGAGCCCCTGGGCCATCGGCGGCAGTGCAGCTGTATTTGGTTTGGTACACGGACGGATGTGGCTGGCGGGCATCGTTGCGGGTGTCGTCTTCGCCCTGGTCGCGCGCTGGAAGGGGCGGCTCGGTGAAGCGGTTGCTGCGCACGTCACCGCCAACCTGGCCATTGCGGTGGTAGCAGTGGCGCGGCATGACTTCAGCCTGTGGTGAGCGACCCCGCGCCGTTTTGAACGCACAAGCGTGGCCGTTTTTGCGGCTGCCCTGAGCTGCCGTCAAGTGTCTTCCATTGCCGTCCCTGCAGCTTCGTCGCACTATAAGGTGATGGGCCAAGCACAAAGAGCAGCCGGCATCCGAACGGTGGCTCGCAGGTGACGAGGGCAGCTAGAAATGCATCCCTGTCGAACGTAAGAAGTAAGTCCTTGGCCCGGGACGCGGTACTGGTTGCGGTACTCGCCAGTCTTCTGATCTTTGTCCTGCCGTTACTTCTTCCCAGCGCTCCCGTCTTCGGGCTTTCGGCCTCGTACCTGGCAGGATTTCATAACACGGTGGCACTGCTCGGTTCCGCTGCCTTGAGCGCGGCTCTCCTCTGCTGGACACTGCGAAGCGCCGAGGAACGCCACGTGACCCCCTTGCCGGCTGACGCTCTCCGACCCATCGGCTCAGGCTTTCTTGCGGCCGTTATGCTTTTCACGATCGCCGTACTGAGCTTCTGCAGCGCGGTCGTTGTCCAGTCACGGATGCGCTATCTCGGGGACGCGGGGTACGTCATCGAGCAGGCCTCCACCTGGAGTGAGACCGGAAGGAAGCTCTACTCTCAGATCGAGTTTGCGTATGGCCCCTTGTTGATCCTGCCGGCGGTGTGGGCTGCGCATCTTCTGCACTGCAGCGTGACCGTGGGGTACTTCGTTTCCCTCGTCGTGGAGTCTGCCCTGGGGCTCTTGCTGCTTGCCTACGTGCTCGATGCCCTGCCGATCCGGCGCAGCCTTCGCCGGTCTGCCCTGCTTATCTTTTCCCTCGCCGCCATCACGCCGCACCTGGGCACAAACTACACCTTTCTTCGCTTTGCGAGCCCATTTGCCCTGTTTCTTGCCGGGACCAGGTACACGCAGACTGCTTTACGTACAGCCGCTCTGCTGATCTTGGGGGTCGCGCTGGAGGTAGCTATCTCCCCGGAGTTGGCCTTTGCCATGACCCTCGGCATTCTGAGTTATGCCGCGCTCCGTTTCTGGTGTAGCGGCCCAGTCTGGATCGTTGCCGGCGTCGCGCCAGTCGCCGCTCTGACGGGGCTCCTTGTCACGGCAGCACGCCCGTACCTGCCGATGCTTTCTACCTTTGCCCACGGGATCTTCAACCTGCCGGTGGGACCGTACCCCCACGTCGTGGTGTACCTCGTGGCTCTCCTGTGGCTTGTTCCCGTGGGCCTTGGCTCGTTGCTGCACCCAGGGCAGGCCGAGGAAGCACGTGTGTTCGGCGTCTACGCCGTGAGTCTCGGCATGATCCCGGCCGCCCTGAGCCGTTGCGATCCGTTGCATGTTGTGTTGAACGGCGTCGGTGTCTTCGCACTCTCTTTGATCTGGGTAAGCCGATGCAGCCCCAGCGTACGGGCGGCGTGGATGGTGGCCCTAGCCTTTGCCGTGTTCTGGGAGCATCGTGTCAATGAACACTTCTTCTCCTTTCGCACAGCCGACACCGTGGAGCGGGTACTGTTGCCGCGCACCTCAGGCGCAACGCACCAAGCCCTCCTATGGATGACGGCACTCTCTGATCCGCAGGTAAGGCAGACCCTTTTTCTGCCGCCGCCCCATGATGAGGTGCTGGATCTTGCGGCTCTTGAGAGCGTGGTGCACGGTGAGCAGGTAGCGACGCCCCTGGAGATCTCCCCCGTGATGGAAGAGCAGCTGAAGCAGGCGCACCTGTACAGCCCCATGTACCACGCCTTCGGGGTGGACATGGTGGATGCGCGCTCGGAGCAGCGGTGTGC
>CAXTRM010000183.1:5986-7411 GCA_964246625.1 uncultured Acidobacteriaceae bacterium | reverse complement strand
ACCATGACACATCCCTTTCTGGCGACCAAGCCTATGACCCTCGTGCGCCCGGAGATCTTGGACTGCCAGGCACTGCTTGAGGACACCGTGGGCGCGCCGATCCGGTACTTCCGTGCCCCGTTCGGGGCGCGCCGTCCCGGTATCCTGCGCTTTTTGCGCGAACAGGGCATCACTCCGGTTCAGTGGAACGTTCAGGGCAACGACTGGGAGCCGATTGGCACAGAGGGCATCCTGGCAAAGATTGCGCCGGGCCTGGCGCGGGCTCGCAAGCGGGGTCGCGGTGCCAACATCCTGCTCCACGACGGCTTCGATGAGCAACAAGGCTACGATCGCAAAGACACCATCCAGGCCACGGAGGCATTGCTGGAAAATGCTAGACGGAAAGGCATTCGCATGGTGACAGTGGACGCCTGGGGCTAAAGCAAGCACGTTGAGGCGAGCCCACGCGCACGGAACACAGTGCATGCCGCAAATGCAGCAACCAGGAACTCTTCGCAGATAGCCGTCAATCCTCATAGTCGAGTCCGATATCGCTCACGCAGGAGGCCCGCACTCCTGCATAGGGATAGGGCCAGCCGGTGAGATCGTCGTTGGATAGCCCGCTATTGAAGTCGAAGGAGTATGCATACGCGCTCGGACGTCCGCGATCATCCGGTCTCTTATCGCTGCTCCACTCACAAAGTGTGAGAAACAAGCTCCCCTTAACGTGCCACATCGTAGTACTGGGTTTTAGGCCACTGAGTCCTGGGGCATCAGCATTTGGGTCGTAGCTTCCGCCTAGGTCGAAGAGATTAGGAAGTCTCCAGTCAGAAAATCCACCCAGCTTGAGAGCACGGCAATCTTTCACCGCCCCCTTCCAACTCAGGTCCTTGTCGCTGTCCTTGGATGCCCACATCAGCCAGTGGACAACAAATCGGCATGTCGGACCTTTGAGCCCGGCTTAAGGGGAACGGTACCGCTAAAGCGCGACTTGCCCGTTCACTCAGACACCGAATCAGATCTCAGTTCGCCAAGGCGTGGGTCGCCGAGGTAAACCACGTCACAAACAGCGAAGGCGTCATCGGCCAGAGTTGTTCCGAGTACATCATCTCGATTCAGCGTCTCTGATATGAGTGGGTTCGAGGCTACGGGGCGAAGGCTTGCGTCCAGAATCATGAAGGCCGGACCTGTTTGCAGGTGACGAAAGCCCAAGCTCACTGCCTTCCGGTCAGTGGCCTGGGCATGCTCTCCCCAGAGTCCAAGGATGAGATCGAAGGTTGCTTCTCTATCCTGATGCCCTGGGGTCCACTCCACGAAATACGCAGCCAGAGGCTCACCACCTCGATACGCAAAGCCCCAGACACGCGAGGTCATCTTGCCGCAACAGGAGCATGGACCAAAGAGCCTCTGGTTCTCCCAGTCAATCTCTAAAGCGAGGTTGGGCAC